>CAJXBY010000021.1 GCA_913051905.1 uncultured Gammaproteobacteria bacterium
CTGAGCCCCTGGTACCTGACCCCGATCGCTTCGAACTGGGGCATGATCGACGACACCTTGACCATCACATTCATTGTGTGCGGGTTTGTATTTGTCGCTATCAACCTGTTCATGGTGTATGCCGTTTACAAGTACCGCTACAAAAAGGAACGACGGGCGGAATACGAGCCCGAGAACAAGAAACTGGAGTGGTGGCTGACCGCCTTTACAACGGTTGGGGTCATAGCGATGTTGGCGCCGGGCCTTTTTGTCTGGGCCAAGTATGTGGAGGTTCCGGAAGACGCCATGCTGGTGGAAGCGATCGGCCAGCAGTGGCGCTGGACTTATCGCTATCCTGGCGCCGACGGTATCTTGGGCACCGTCGATACCCGGAACATCAGTGCCAAGAACCCCTTTGGCCTCGATGAAGATGATCCCAATGGTCAGGATGACATCCTCGTCAGCGGTCCCGAGGTACATCTGCCCAAGGGTGGGCCGGTCAAAGTCCTGTTGCGGTCCAAAGACGTCTTACACGATTTTTACGTTCCCCAGATCCGTGCCAAGATGGACCTGGTCCCCGGCATGATCACCTACTTCTGGTTTACGCCGACCAAAATTGGTGAATTCGACGTGCTATGCGCAGAACTCTGCGGGTCCGGTCATTACAACATGCGCAGTCGCATGGTAGTGGAAGATGAAAAAGACTTTCAGATCTGGCTGCAGAGCCAGCCGACCTTTGCGCAGATGCTGGCCGGTACCGGAAGTGCATCGGGAGGGTCTCTCGTGGAACAAGGTGAGCAGCTGGCCCGGGACCAGGGTTGTATCGCCTGTCACAGTCTGGACGGCAGTCCCGGCGTCGGCCCGACCTGGAAAGGCCTGGTCGGCAAGAAAGAGATTCTGGCGGATGGCAGCAGCGTGATGGTCGACGAGGACTACCTGAAAGAATCGATTGTCGACCCGAACGCTAAGCTGGTCAAAGATTACGCGCCGATCATGCCCCCGGCACAACTGACCGAGGATCAGCTTGAAGCGCTCGTGGCTTATCTCAAGGCGGCTTCGGGCTGAGTCAGATCAGAATCAAAGGAAATTTATTCATCGCTGTTCAAAGCTTAAGTTAATCAGAGAACACACCGTTCACGAGAAGAGGCATTTGTCATGGCTATAACTGATGTCGCACATGATGCACAGGATTTTGTCCCGCCAGCCGAGGTGGAAGAAGAAGAGCTATACCACCCTAAAACCTGGTTAGGAAAATACGTCTTCTCCCAGGACGCGAAAATTATTGCCCTGCAGTACTCGATCACGGCCATGGCTGTCGGACTGCTGGCGCTGGTCCTGTCTGTCCTGATGCGGATTCAGCTGGCGTGGCCCGGTGCGGTGTCCTTCATCACCCCCGATGCGTACATCCAGTTTGTGACCATGCACGGGATGATCATGGTGATCTATCTACTGACGGCGCTCTTTCTGGGCGGGTTCGGCAACTATCTGATTCCCCTGATGGTGGGGGCCCGCGACATGGTGTTTCCCTATGTCAACATGGTGAGTTACTGGATTTACCTCTTCGCCGTGCTGCTGTTGTTGGCGAGTTTCTTCACGCCGGGGGGTCCGACGGGTTCGGGCTGGACCCTGTATCCCCCACAGGCCATCTTGCCGGGAACACCGGGTTCGGGCTGGGGAATCACTCTGATGTGTATCTCCCTCGGAGTCTTTGTCATCGGCTTCACCATGGGCGGCCTGAATTATGTGGTCACGGTATTGCAGGCTAGAACCCGGGGCATGACGCTGATGCGTATGCCACTGACCGTCTGGGCGATTTTCACAGCCACCGTCCTGGCGCTGCTGGCCTTTCCCGCACTGCTGGTCAGTGCCATCATGATGAGCCTGGACAATCTGTTGGGCACCAGTTACTTCATGCCGGCGATCGTCTCCTTGGGCCAGCAGCTGGATTATTCAGGCGGGAGCCCGGTATTGTTCCAGCATCTGTTCTGGTTCTTTGGCCATCCTGAGGTTTATATCGTGGCCTTGCCGGCATTCGGAATTATCTCCGAACTGATCAGCGTCCACGCCCGAAAAAACATCTTTGGTTACCGGCTGATGGTTTGGGCAATAGTCGTCATTGGGGGCCTGAGTTTCGTCGTTTGGGCGCATCACATGTACGTCAGTGGTATGAATCCCTACTTCGGATTCTTCTTTGCGACGACGACGTTGATCATCGCGGTGCCGACCGCCATCAAGGTCTACAACTGGGTGCTGACCCTGTGGCGCGGAAATATCCGTCTCACGGTTCCCATGCTGTTTGCCATTGGTTTCGTTTTCACGTTTATCAACGGCGGGTTGACGGGCATCTTTCTCGGTAACGTGATCGTCGACGTGCCGCTGTCTGACACCTATTTTGTGGTGGCGCACTTCCACATGGTGATGGCGGTTTCTCCCATTCTTGCGGTCTTCGGCGCGGTCTATCACTGGTATCCGAAAATTACCGGCAGAATGACGCACGATGGCATGGGTCATTTTCATTTCTGGGTCACTTTTGTCGGGCTGTACTGTATTTATTACCCAATGCACTACTTGGGGATCATGGGCGTACCGCGGCGCTACTATTCCAACGAGGGCGCCAATGGCTTGCCGGACTGGATCCCAGAATCGGCCCAGCTGGTCAATGTCGGCATCACCATCGCCGCGATCGCCGTCGCAAGTGCCCAGCTGGTGTTTTTGTACAACCTTTACATCAGCGCTACACGCGGTAAACCGGCCGGCGGTAATCCCTGGGGTGCAACGACGCTGGAATGGCAGACGCCTGTTACACCTCCGACACACGGTAATTTCGGAAAAGAGTTGCCGTCGGTCTATCGTTGGGCCTACGACTACAGTGTGCCGGGTGCCGAAGAGGACTTCATTCCGCAGAACGTGCCTGCGAGTAAAAGTACCGGTCAGGCCGGCAGTTAGACCCGGCTACTTCGATACACGCAAATTACTGAACGCCGGAGAGTTTCGGACATGAGCCTTTTTAGGACATTGTCGACCAAACCTTGGGTGGCCGAACGCGGCTATGTGTCGGAGTCGCGCGGCTTCAGTTCCCCGACCGCCAAGGTTTTCCTGTCGGTGTTTCTGGGGGTGGTCACCGCAGTCTTCTTGCTTCTAACTGCGGCGTATTTCATCCGGATGGCCTATGCGGACTGGCAGTCCATCCCCGTGCCGGCGCTGCTGTGGCTCAACACGGCCATTCTCATCGCCAGCAGCTGTATGCTGCAGTGGGCCCGCAATGCTGCGGTCAAAGGCGATGCGGTAGAGGGTATACGTCCCGGTCTGCTGACTGGCGGCGTGCTCGCATTTATCTTTCTCATAGGGCAGTATTTTGTCTGGCGCCAGCTGGGGTCGCTGGGTTATTTTGTTGACTCTAATCCGTCGAATTCGTTTTTCTATCTCATCACCGGATTACACGCTCTGCACCTTGCGGGCGGGCTGATTGCTTTGCTGCGGGCGTCGTTCAGACTGTGGCAGGGCACTGACGCGGCCAAAATTCGCATGAGCGTGGAACTGTGCACCGTGTACTGGCACTTCCTACTGCTGGTGTGGCTGGTCATGTTCGGCCTGCTGTTGGTTACTTAAAGGGAACAAAAACATATGACGCAAACTGCGCAAGCCACCGCAGCCGAAACGGCACCATTGCTGGACGGCACACCTGGTGTAATCGCTGACTGGTCCTCCGATCAACGCGCTTTCAAGAAGACGCACTGGGGAAAAGCCATGATGTGGATTTTCCTCCTCAGTGATACCTTTATCTTCAGTTGCTTCCTGATCAGCTACGGCACCGTGCGGATGTCGACAACCATCCCGTGGCCCAATGCGAGCGAGGTCTTCGCTCTGACCATGTTCGGTCACCACGTACCGCTCCTGCTGATCGCGATCATGACCTTTGTGCTGATCACGAGCAGCGGCACCATGGCGCTGGCCGTCAACTACGGATACCGGAAGAACAAGATAGTCACGTTCTGGCTGTTGATGGCGACGGCGCTGTTGGGCGCGACCTTCGTCGGCATGCAAGCTTTTGAGTGGACCAAACTGATCGTCGAAGAGGGTGTACGGCCGTGGGGCAACCCCATGGGTGCGCCACAGTTCGGGGCGATATTCTTCATGGTGACTGGGTTCCACGGCACCCACGTGTCTTTCGGGGTGCTATTTCTGTTCATCATGGCGGTCAAGGTCCTGCGCGGCAATATGGATACGGAGAAACCCGGATTCATGACGGGCAGAAAGCAGGACTACAACATGGTCGAGATCATGGGCCTGTACTGGCATTTCGTCGATCTGGTCTGGGTATTCATCTTCGCGTTCTTTTATCTCTGGTAGAACAATCATGTCATCCAACGAAGGTCAACAACATCCACTCGGTATTTATTTCCAGATTTGGGTTCTGCTATTCATACTGAGTGCATTCTCCTATGCAGTGGACTATTACCAGTTCCAGGGTTATCTGCGCTGGTTCCTGATCGTCGTATTCATGATGCTGAAAGCCGGTCTGATTGTCGCGGTGTTCATGCACATGATCTGGGAGCGATTGGCATTGGTCTACGCAATCATCGTGCCACCGTTGCTGCTGCTGGTGTTCGTGGGTATCGGGACACTGGAAGGAGACTACACGTTCCTCACGCGAGATATTTTCTTCGGCGGGGCTGAATAGCGTTACCGTCCTCAAACCCCATTGGTCGATTCACTGGATAGCGTACAAAGAAGAAAGAAGGGTCTATGAAAAGTTACCTGATTATTTTTCATCTATCGTTGGTGTTGTTCGGTTTTATCTTTGTTGAACATCACCTGGATACACCCGGCCATTCAGAGGCGAAGCGGGTATCCCTGCTGAGCGACGGCTCTGGCATTGCGGCCCGTATCGCCGCCGTTGGGCAGATCAATGTGGCGCAGGCCCAGACAGTGACGCAAAGCAGCACGCAGGTGGCCGCTGCCACAACGACACTGGCGGTCGATGGCGTAAAGGTCTATCAGAGTGCCTGTATTGCCTGCCACGGTGCCGGTGTTGCGGGTGCACCCAGGGTGGGAGATGTTGAAGCCTGGGCGGCACGAATCTCTGCCGGGAACGAGACCTTGTATGCCAATGCCATCAACGGTTTCCAGGGCGCTGCCGGTGTGATGCCCGGTAAGGGTGGTAACCCCACACTCAGTGACGAAGAGGTCAAGGCCGCCGTAGACCACATGGTGAGCGAGTCCCAGTAGCACCTCGGGGCCACGACCACGATTAAGTTTCTGTTACAGCAGGGCCTTTTCAGCGACAACTCTCCTGCGTTCCTCGGGCAATCGCAAGACAGGGTGCGCCACGAACATGCGGGCCCATTCTTGTTCGCTGTCGTCTTCTTCGTTGCCGTGTGCTTGTCGAGTCATGCTGTTCCAGCCCGGTCGGCCGTGTTCACCCTTCCGCAACCTGAGTCCAACGCGGTCGACTTACCCTCCCGAGCCGGCACCAATCGTTTGATCAGGCTGGCAGTCCATTTCCGCCCTGGTGGCGTAGAAGGCAACCGGCGGGTGGAATCCGATGCCTTCGATTCCAGGCTGGATCAGCTGATATCGACCAAGGAATGCCCTAAATGTGACTTACGCGGGGCAGTGCTGCCGGGCAGGGACCTGCGGGAGACGAACCTTAGCAATGCAGATCTCAACGGGGCGCGCCTGGACCGGGCCGATCTGAACGGCGCAAATCTCACCGGCACGTATCTTTTCGGGGCCAACTTAAGTACGGCAGATCTTCGCGGCGCCCAGCTGATCAACGCAGATCTGCGCAAAGCCAACCTGAGCCAGGCCGATCTGCGCGGGGCCTATCTACTGATGGCCAACCTCAGAAAAGCAGACCTGCGCCGGGCTCAGCTCGTCGGGGCATTTCTGAACGGCGCAGATCTTACCGGGGCGAGACTCAAACAGGCCGACCTCACTGATGCCGATCTCAGCAACACACAGATTGACCGTTCATCAGTTGACGAAGCTATTCTGTGCCGCACGCAGCTGCCGTGGGGGCAAGTTCAGCGGGATTGCAACTGAGCGCGACCCTGAGTGTCTTCGGTCGGCGCTATGAAGCAATAGCGATGGCAACCGCACAGTTTTTCAGACCCGAATCGGTATCCATGAAGCTTGCGATCGGTGCCGCGGTCCTTGGAATCTGCCCACAGGTGCTAGCCCATGGGTTTGGCGAGCGTTATGATCTTCCAGTGCCCTTGTGGCTCTGGGTCGCAGGTGCCGGCGCCACAATTATTCTTACCTTTGCAATCGTCGCAATCTTTTTTCGCGGGCATAGACCTCAGTCGGGCCCTCGCTGCATTGATCTTTTCAGGTGGCAGGGGTTCCGAGTTTTTGTACACTGGGTGCCAGTCGGCCTGCTCCGTCTAATGGCTGTGATTTTACTGGCGGCTACCGTTGTTTCGGGGTTCCTGGGGCATACCGATCCTTATCAGAACCTTGCCCCGGTGATGGTATGGGTGGTGTGGTGGGTCGGGATTGCCTATGTCTGTGCTCTGGTCGGTGATCTGTGGGCCGTGATCAACCCATTTGGCACGCTTTTTACCTGGGCAGAAAAGATTGTTGCTCTCGTTACTGGCGGACAACGGTTGTCATTGCGAAAACCGTACCCGCAAGGCCTGTCAACGTGGCCGGCGGTGGCTGGCTTGGGGATATTTTTCTGGGCAGAGCTGATCTGGCCGGACGGCAGTGTGCCCTGGAACCTTGCCTTCGCTATTACGTTGTATGCCGCTGTGACCTGGACCGGAATGGTGGTCTATGGCCGCGATGTCTGGTTGCAGAACGCCGATGCATTCTCGTTGGTTTTTGGTGTATTTGCCCGCTTTGCTCCGCTGGCGCTGCGCAGCAGTGACCCCGAGCAGATTCGCACCTGCCCCAGTCCGGCCTGCCATTACCGGCAGGACCACTGCGTCAATGGACGGATCTGCCTGTCCCGTGCGAACCCGGAAGACCTGGCATGCATTCTGCGCCCGCCGGCTGTCGGTCTGCTCGATGAACCTCGGGTCCCGGTGTCCCTGATGGTGCTGGTGGTGATACTGCTCGCGACAGTGACTTTCGACGGCCTCCTCGAGACGCCCCTATGGGCTCATGTGCTCGAACGCACCTTAACGGGTGAGGTTCGCTATGTGGGTTCCGCCGCACTCATCATGTGTAGCGCGGTGTTTCTGACGGTGTTTCTGGCCTCTAGCTGGCTGATGGCCTATTGCGCCCGGCGGTTTGGAGGCTCGCGGAGTGCCGGCACCGGAACCGGGCCGGACGTCTTCGAGACCGCCGGCAGCTTCGTGATGACCCTGGCACCGATCGCCATTGCCTACCACCTGGCACACTATCTCTCCTACCTCGTCATCTCCGGACAATATCTGATTCCAAGGCTGTCGGACCCCTTGGGAAAGGGCTGGAATTTATTGGGGACTTCGGATTATCAGGTCGACATCGGTCTGCTCGGGGCCCGCGCAGCCTGGTACCTGGCTGTCGCGTTTATCCTGGCCGGCCATGTGTTTGCTGTCTACATCGCACACCTTGCAGCGTTGCGGTTGTTTGGTCACTCGCGCGCAGCTTTCTTCAGCCAGATTCCAATGATGGTGTTGATGGTGCTCTACACCATGTTCAGTCTGTGGATACTCGCTCAACCGATGGTGTCTTGACCCAGGTTTCCAAAGTGAAAAGACGGTAGGTGTGTTTGACCTAAATCAACCCTCCCTCCCGGTCGTCGTCTACGGCGTTTATACTACGGCCCAATCCATCGTAACTTTGAGTGAAGACGAAAATGAGTGAACAAAATGGCGGACTGACCGAAGGTCAGGGTGTAGGCAGGGTGGTTCTGATCATCGGAATCAGCGTCTTTCTAATCGGCCTGATCGGCCTATTTGTGATGTAGCAACGAGTGGTTGACGGTAGCTGCCCACCGAGTCGGCAATCGGAAATCGTTCAGGCTCGAGTCTTTGTTTTCTTGTGCCGGAGGAACTGAACCAAAGGTGGAATGACCGAAAAGACCAGGGCATTCCACAGCCAACGGTCGTCCCCTGTATACGTTCGAATGATTACACCTGCAAAAATGACCACGCAGCTAAGGCTGAGTGCGTTTTTCATCGGTTGACTGACAGAAGCCAGCCTGGGAAGCACCTGGCTGATCACTCTGCTGTAACTTTCGCCAAACTGGACGATGTCCTGGTGGATCACCAGCATGATCAGTAGGCACGCTGCCAGCAGAACCAGTATGAGATAGTCCATTACCCGCCGTCTGATCAGTGGTCTCGGGGTCGAAATAGATCACGGAAAGAAACCCGTTCCCGCCAGATCAGGTGCAGCAGGACAGGAACTGCCGCGATGCTGACCGCGCCGTACAGCCAGCGCAGATCACCGTTGACAAAGTAGCCGACGATTCCGCAGACGAAGACCACCCCGGCCCACTTGAATGCACGGCGCATGATCAGTGGCACCGGCTCATGCAATGGCCTCCTCGCGCATTCAGCCACCCGCGATAGGTGCAGCAGAGGACAAGAGCGGATAGATACACCCCACCAGCGAAATAATCAATAGAATGACGATCGTAAACCGCATGATTTAGCTCCCAGGGTCTACTTCAGGCGACAGCGAGCGATTGGCCGCAGGACCCGTGGATGTATCTCGCGCAGGTAGTACCTATTTGACGTGGGGATCATCTTCGGAGCCTTTCCAGGCCATTTTCCACCCGACCCAGAAAACTGCAATACAGACAGCCAGTCCCAGAAAGGCAAATAAAAGATAACCGACCTTCATAAGGACCCGATTTTAAATTATTTACGCCGGCAAGGCAGTGACAATTTTTGTTGGAGAGAACCCTCAAGCGGATAAATGGGGTAGATTGCGGCACTAGGGAGAAGGAACCAGGACATGTCACTCAGCAATTCCCGACAAAGGACCTGCCCGCGATGAAAAGACGACCCTTGGTGGGTGTAACGGCCTGTCGTCGGCAGCTCGATCCCCATCCGTTCAACATTGTCGGACAAAAATATATCGACGGTGTTGTGAGCGGTGCCGATGCGATGCCGATGGTGATACCACCGCTGGCAGAGCGACTCGATACTGAGACGCTGCTGAACGCACTGGACGGTATCGTGTTGACCGGCAGTCCGTCCAACATCGAACCGCATCGATACGGAGGCAGCGAAAGGGACAGCGTTCCGCCGCATGACCCGCTGCGCGATGCCACCACCCTTGATCTTCTCCGCAATGCAGTAGAACGCAGCGTCCCGCTGCTCGCGATTTGCCGCGGCTGCCAGGAGGTCAATGTCGCCTATGGCGGAACATTGCATGCGCAGCTGCAGCATGTCGAGGGTCTGGTCGAACACAAGGAGGACGACAGTCAGCCACTAGACGAGCAGTATGCACCGGCCCACGATATTGAACTCGCCCCCGACGGTGTACTTGCGGGCCTTGCCGACTCGACTAGCGTCGTGGTGAATTCACTGCACACCCAGGGGGTGGCCAAGCTGGGTCATGGTCTGGCTATTGAGGCCAGGGCGCCTGATGGATTGGTTGAAGCCTTCCGGGTTGCGGATTCGCCGGCATTTAGCCTCGCTGTGCAGTGGCATCCCGAGTGGAAGGTCACCGAGAATCCTTTTTATCACGCCATATTCCAGGCGTTTGGTAAAGCCTGCAGCGAACGGATGCGCAGCCGGGCGTGAAACACCCGGGAGGGCGTTGTGGGGCGACTCATGGGTCAAGCAGTGTCAGCCGATAACCGGGCAGCGACCGAGCGGGCCGCCGCCTCCAGCTGTAACTGTTCCTCGGCGTTTAACGGCAGTTCGATGATCTCCTGAAGTCCACTCTGACCCAGCAGGCAGGGCACGCCGAGCACCACGTCGTGGATGCCGTACTCACCGGCCAGCATCACGGATACCGGCAGCGCGCCCGGTCGTGCGCCCCGTAGGGCATCCAGCACCTCACAGACGGCGTGTGCCGGTGCCAGCGTTGCAGAACCGGTCTTGCGCAAAGCGACGACCGACGCACCTCCATCGATCGTGGTCTGAATACAGGCACGGATGTCCTCGTCGGATAAAAGGTCCGTAACCGGCCGGTCGCGTATGGTCGCGCTGGAGACGATGGGTACCATCTCGGCACCGTGGCTGCCCAGGGTTTGTGCCTCCACATCAGCTACCGACACACCGGCTTTTTCTGCCAGCGCCCAGCGGAAACGGCCCGAATCCAGGGTCCCCGCCATGCCCAGCACCCGCTGGCGAGGCAGGCCGCTGACTTCCTGGACGGTGGCCGTCATCTCGTCGAGAGGGTTGGTGACCACGATGATAATCGCCTCAGGCGCATGGGTAACGATGGCCTCCGAGATCGACAGCATAATTCTCCGATTGATGCTCATCAGGTCGGTTCGGCTCATGCCGGGCGTCCGGGGACGACCGGCCGTGACGACCACTACGTCTGCTTCTGCAATCTGTGCTAGATCCGTGCTGCCGGTGAACCGTGTACGACTGCGGCTGATGCCGGACGCGTGATTGAGATCCAGGGCTGTGGCCTCGGCGATCCCCGGGGCGACGTCGATCAGGACCACCTCCTCTGCTGCAGCACTATTGGCCGCCAGGTGGGCGATGTTCAGGCCCACACCACCAGCGCCGACCAGGGCAAGACGGGAGATTCTCGATGGCCGGCTGCCGGACCGTGGCGGTGGGGCGATCCACTTGGGACTGCGCCGATACAGGCCTCGCTGCAGAGCACGGGCACTGTCAGTACGCGGCAGAGTCGGGCGTTCCAGCGGCCCGTCGACGAGAGTAATGTTGATCCGTTCGGCGGTTTCCCGCGCCAGCACAGTGACGATGTCCCCGGGCCGGATCTCCAGGATCTGTCGGCCCCGGCGGCGGGCGTCAGCGACCTGCTCGGCGCCGATCACACGGGGGCTTCGCGTCATTCTGCGGTCGTTTCGACGCCGTCGATCAGCCCGATGGCCGCGGTCGCGGCTTCAAGTGCGGTCTGTACCGAAGCCTCGCTTCCGGACATGAAAAACCGGCCGTAGCGACCGAGCGCGCGCACCTCGACGATATCGATCTCGGCCGCTTTTTCGGCCTCGTTGGCGGCAATGGAGATATAGGCGGCCGGGGAGCACTCGATGATGCCCAATGTCTGGCCCGGCACGAGCAGGGAGCCGCTGGACCACTTGTTCAGTAATTGAGCCTGATAGGGCTCGACCGAAGTGATGATCTGGGTGGATTCGACCCGTGGTTTGAGGCGTTGGGCCAGCGACACGCCCAATTCGCCCAGGATCGCATCCCGTGCGGCGGAGACTTCGGCATTGCTCGGTGAGCGGAGGATAAAAAAGCCGAATTCCCGCTCGACGATCTGTGATGTGGCTTCGACGCTCGAGGCCTTGAGGGCCTTGTCTACCAGCCTAAAGACCTCGTTGCCCGGAGAGAGTTCGCCAATCAGCACGGTGTCACCGGCGAGTGGAATGGACCCCTGTACAGTGGCGCCGTTGTAGGCGGCAAATTTCGGTTGCAGTCGGTCGATCTGCATTAGTGCCCGGATCGTGAGGTTCTGTTGCATGGTGATGCTCTAATTAAAGATCGTAGATGTCCCGCCAGGGGCGGGATTCATAAGCGATTCGCTTGATATTGATCAGGTGTAGTGCAGTGACGTTGTCCGAGACGATCGATCCGGATGCGGTGCCGGTGCCCAGCATAAAACTGGGCTCGAGATCGGTTGAAAAACCCATGCCGCCAGTAATGGCGGGTGTGTTCACCAGCAGCCGCCCAACCGGCAGTTGCCCGAACCGGGCTACGGTGTCCGGGTCATCACAATAAGCGACTGCCGTATGTCCCCAGCCGCCCAGCTGGACGACCTGCCGGCAAAGGTCATAACCGTTGTCCTCATCACGGGCTTCGTACCAGGCAAGCACAGGATTCAGTTTCTCCATCGATAACGGTATGTCCTGTCCGACCTCGGTCTGTTCTGACAGCAGTACTCGTGTATTCGGAGGAAGATCGATCTGCGCAGATTGCGCAAGGCTTTCTGCTGACTGGCCAACGCTGTCTACTCGGATCGTAGATTCTTCGGAAAATATGACCTCGGCCAGACGGTCCGATTCTTCTCGAGTGCAGAAGTAGCCCCCTCTGGACCTGATCTCATAACGCAGTTGCTGGGCAACGCTCTGGTCAGCAATCACTGACTGCTCGGACACACAGGCGGTTCCGTAGTCAAACGATTTAGAGACCATGATCTGCTCAGCAATTTCATCGAGTTCACCGGATTTAGATTTATGTATATAAACGGGGACATTTCCCGGGCCGACTGCCAGCGTGGGTTTGCCGGAAGAGTAGGCAGCACGCACCATTGCGCTCCCACCGGTGGCCATGATCACCGATGTCCGCCGGTGGCGCATCAGCTCTGCGGTGCCCTCCAGCGTGACGTGCGGTAAGCACTGGATAAGGCCGTGTGGTGCGCCCAGCTGTTCGGCTGCCTGGGCCATGATCCGGGTGGTCTCAAGGCCACACTGCACGCCGCGCGGATGGGGTGCACAAACGATCGCGTTACCGGCTTTGATCGCCGAAAGCACCTTATAAATGATGGTCGAGGTCGGGTTGGTGACGGGGATCAGTGCAGCGATCACCCCCATGGGTTCGCCAATGGCCGCGACTCGCGTGACTTCGTCCTGCCACAGCACGCCCAGGGTGCGCACATTGCGCAGCCAGTCCGCGACAGTCAGCGAATTGAAGAGATTCTTAAGGCGCTTGTCTTCGGCGTTGCCGTAGCCGGTTTCCTCGGCCGCCATTGCGCCTAGCCGGGCGCTCTCTGGTTCGATCGCAGAAGCCATGGCCTGAACCATGTCGTCGATCAGTGAAACATCGGTTCCGCGGAACTTGCGAAACGCCTCCCAGGCTGATTCGGCGGCGCGCCGGGCTTCGTTGATGGAAAGGAGATCAGCGTCCATCAGCCTGCGACCGTCAGTTCGTCGAGTTGCCTGCGGACTTCATCTAGCTTGGCGCCGGCAAAACCCATGGTGTCCAGCCGTCGTCCCGCGTTCAGCAGGTCACCGCCGATGTTCTGGTGGGCCAGTTCAATCATCGCGGTCGTCGCGGGTACCGGAATACCGGCGACCTCAGCAGCTGATTTCAGCGGTACCAGTGAGCCCATCGTTGCGCAGCGGATCAGGTGGTCTGCCTGCTCGTGTGCCGGCAGCGGCCGGACGCCTTCCCCTGATAGGGTGCCGGCGAAGTGATCCAGCCACTCGTCGGTACCGGGCAGGTTCCGGACCCCCCAGCGGGCGGCCACCGCCCGCCGCTCGGCAGCCAGCGCGGAGACGATCCGGGTGTGCCGGTCTCCGAGCAAGGTGCGGAAAACACGTCGTTCTGACAGCGGTTCGGCGCCGGGCGGCAGGTCTACCAGACCGTCGCCCAGAGCCGGACCACCCAGGGTCAGAGCGACTGTCTCGATTAGCCCGCTGGCATCACCCAGGCCGGAGTGCAGTACGCTGGCCACGGGGACCAGGTCCGGAATGAGGTTTTTAAGAGCGCGCAGTACCGTGCTGCGTCCGCTGGGCAGCACAGCCGCCGTCACCGGTCCGGACACGCTGAGGCGTAAAGTGGTGTCGCGCTCTTCAACCCAGAACGGCAGCGCCTGGAGTTCAACAATTGAGATGTCCGAGGTGTTGCCGCCCACCCGAAGGTACCAGGCGGTTTCGACAGCACCCAGAGTGCGGCCCGGAGCGATCACCACAGTCTGCTCGTCTCTCAGGTGACCGGCCAGGACCATGGCGTAGGTCCGCTGTTTGAGGACCGGGCCTGTAACGAAGATCGCGTCCGCAGCGATAACAGCTTCATCTAGGCTGGATGTCAGATGAATCGAGGGGACATCTTCCTGACCGATCTGGTAGGTCCCAACGGGACCTGTGCCGCGTACAGTGATGGCACCACGCTCTCGCAGCGGCCTGAGATCGCCGGCGTAAGCAGAGAAGAGGGTGACCTCGCAGCCGGCAGCCAGACACAGACAGGCCAATGCACAGCCGTCGGCTCCTCCCCCAAGTACCGTGATACGCTGGAGCGGCTTGTCTTGGAGCGGCGTCACCGGCTGTGTCGCAGAAAGCGCGCTGACGACCTGCTGAATTTCAGTGGTGCTCATGAAGGCAAAATTCCCTAGCGCGGTCGGCGGTGACCGGCCTGCACATCAGCCGGCGCTGCCCGACCGGCTGTAGAGGCATGAACGGATCAGCCCAGCGAAGGTAACAGACCTTCGATCTCCGCGTCGGGTCGGGGAATCACATGTACAGCAACCAACTCGCCAACCTTGTTGGCGGCAACCGCACCGGCGTCGGTCGCCGCTTTGACCGCGCCGACTTCACCGCGTACCAGCACCGATACCAGACCGCCACCGGCTTTGACGTGGCCGATGATGCTCACGTTCGCAGCTTTGACCATAGCGTCGGCGGCTTCGATGGCCGCAACCACGCCCCGGGTCTCAATCATTCCCAGGGCGACGTGCCCCGGACTCAGTTTCTCTGCCATAGTGTGGTCCTCGTTAGTCAGTTCCGGCCTGGTAAGTGGGTTGGTTGTTCACCGTGATCTCATCGATGATCATCACGGCAGTGTCGTCGGTCGGTACCCCGCTGGTCTCGGAGGGGACCCGCGCTGCGGAGCCTCTGGCCAGCAGCACTCTGTCACCGAGCCCAGCACCACAGATATCGGTGACCACCTGGCTGGGCTCCAGAATCACATCGTTGGTGTCAACTACGTCAACCACAAGCAGTTTCTGCCCTGTCAATCGACCGTCCTTGACCGTGCCGGACACCGAACCGGTGACACGAGCGATTCGCATCAGAAGGATTCCAGGTACCGTTCGATCTCAACTGGGGTGACCTGGTTAGCGATAAACTCGATCTCGCGCTCTGAGTGCTGAATCAGCAATTCGAGCAGGTCCGGCCCCAGCACCTCAGCCATGAGATCGGATTCCCGCGCCAGCGCAACCGCCGTTGCAAGATCGGTGGGTATAGGTTGATGATCCTGGTCCTCGTAGCCGTTGCCGGTGGTTTCTGCGGTCGGTTCTAGTTTGTTTTCGATTCCTTTAAGGCCTGCGGCGATTTCCAGAGCAAGCAGCAGATAAGGATTACAATCGGCAGAACCGTCACGTTTTTCCACTCGGATCGCACTGTCGTTGCCCAGGATCACGCGCAGTCCAACAGTACGGTTATCGACTCCCCAAGTGTTGTTGATCGGACAGAACGTGTAGGGTTGTCGGCGGCGATAGGCGTTTGGTGTGGTGGCAGAGACCATCGAAATCTCTGCCATGTGTTGCTGCAGGCCGGCCAGATACTGCCGGCCCAGAGCCGAAAGTGAGCCATTATCGGCCATCAGATTATTCCCATCGTGCCACAGCGAGTGATGCACGTGAAATCCGTTGCCGGACTCGGCGAAAAACGGTTTTGACATGAAGGTGGCATGATAGCCATGGGCGTTGCCGAGTTCCTTGACCAGGCCGCGGAAGGCGACCACGCGGTCCGCGGCTTTAAGCGCCTCATCATACCGGATGTTTACCTCGACTTGGCCGGCCGCGTACTCGGGGTTGGACTGCTCGATTGGTATGCCGACCGCCGACAGATGTCGTCTGATCGGCCCCAACACGTGTTCCAATTCCGATGCTCTGGGTAAACCATAGACCTGAATGCCGCGGTCTCTGGGCTTGAGGGTGTCCTTATCTAGTAGGTAAAACTCGAGTTCGGTACCCACCCGGGTTTCATAACCCATATCTGCGGCTTTCTGAAGCACGCGTACCAGTGCGGCCCGTGGATCGATGGGTACAGGTAGCTGATCATGTCCGACTGCTTCGCCATAAGAGAATACGACGCCGTCTTCCCAGGGGATGGGATTGACGTCACCAGTCGGCATGACGTACAGATCGGGATACCCTGTACCAAAGTTCGCATAGGGCGTGTCCCAGACATCACAATTCATGTCGATGGCAAAGATCGCATTCGACATCGCCATCCCTGATTCACAGACGTTAGTCCAATTGTCCGCAGGTATTCTTTTTCCGCGCAGCAAACCGTTCAGGTCACCCATTCCAAGAACAACAGTGTGCACACCCTCGGGAAGCGGTTTATGTTTGTGTTTCATTTTGACAGTCCTCCAACAGTCAATCCCGGCGAGAAAGTATTAATAACAGATTTGCACGCGAGTACAAGCAGAGTAATTGTATACTGTATTCACAACAAAGGAGTGAGACTCACTTGACCGTGCCTGGTTCTACACATGCCGTCGTGGCCGGTGCAGGAATTGCCGGTGTCATGACTGCGCTTTACCTGCGCAGAAGAGGTTGTCGTGTGACACTCGTAGACCGCTGGGAGCCCGGCCATCCGCGTGCTTCCTCATCGGACTATAACCGGATACTACGTTCTATCCATGGGGCAGATGAGATGTATACCCGCTGGGTGCGGGAAGCACGGTTGCGTTGGATGGAACTGGAGCAGGAGCTGGGAACCGAACTGTACAACGAGTGCGGTGCCTTGATTCTCGCCGAGGAAGGCCACAGTACGTGGGAGGAGGTCACTATCCCGACCTTCGATAAGCTGGGTGTACCGTATGTGAAAATTGAACCGGACGAATTGCCGGTACGCTTCCCACAGTTTGATTTCCGTAAGGTCGCGTTTGGTCTGTTTGAACCCGAAGCCGGCATGGTCCTCGCCCACAAAGCCGTCACCGAGACTTTCAAACTGTTTCTGCGCGAAGGGGGGACCTTTCATCTGGGCCGAGTGACGACGGATGAGGCTGAAAAACCGCTGCTGGACGGGAAGCCGCTGGCGGCCGACTTGGTGGTGATGTGCTGCGGCTCTTGGCTGACATATCTTTTCCGGCAGACCCTGGGTCCGATACTTGATGTGGTCCGACAGGACATCGTCTACACATCGACGCCGGAGGGCGACCGGTCATTTGATGCGGATCAGATGCCCTGTTTCGTAGACCACGGTTACGGTGCTTATGGGATTCCTTCGATTTACGGCTGGGGCGTCAAAGCAGCGATCGCCTGGCATGCCACAGACATCGACCTGGACGATGAAGATCGGGTTGTGGATCAGTCTGCAATCGCTAGATCCAGACAGTATTGGGCGTACCGTTTTCCGCGGTTAGCGAATGAGATCGTGGTCGATCAGAAGGCCTGCCATATCTCCATCACACCGGACACCCACTTCATCATCGACTTTCATCCCCGCCACGACAACGTGCTGATCGTCGGTGGTTGCTCGGGGCACCTTTTCAAGCACGGCCCCATGCTGGGCGACTATGTGGCCGGTGTGGGTCTGCGGGAATGGGGTACAGCGCCGCGCTTCAAGATTGGCCCGCGCAGTTCAATGTCGCTCGGAGAATCGCCTTCCGGCCGTTGACCCTGGTATTTTCGGGTCTTACTACCAGCTGTACGGCCGGTCTATACCGGCGAGTTTGACGCCGGTAAATGCGGACGCTTCCAGAGACAGGGCACGCAGATCTTCGACCTCGAGGTTGTGGACGTTCGATTTGCCGCAGGCTTTGGCCAGTAGCGAGACTTCCATGGTCATTGCGGTGAGGAACCGGGCGACCCGTTCTGAAGCTGCCGCCACATCGACGCGTTTTTCCAGTTCAGGATCCTGTGTCGCCACACCGACGGGGCAAAGACCCGTGTGGCAGTGATGGCACTGCCCGGGGGAAGTGCCGAGTGCCGCGTAGTCATCGAAGTAGCGAGGCGAATTGCAGCCCAGCGCCATCAACCCGGCAGTGCCGATCATCACCGCATCGGCACCCAGTGCCAGGCATTTGGCAACATCTGTACCGGAACGGATGCCGCCCGCTGCCACCAGCGAGACTTCATCCGACATGCCGCAGTCGTCCAGCGCTTCGCGCGCGGCACGGATGGACGAGATCAGCGGAATCCCGGTGTGGTCCAGCAGTAATTCGGGTGAGGCACCGGTACCCCCTTCCGCACCGTCAACCACGATCACGTCTGCGCCGGCCTTGGCGGCGATGGCCACGTCGTATCGGGGTCGTGTCGCTCCCATCTTGATGAAAATCGGCGTCTTGTAGTCGGTCGCTTCGCGCAACTCCTCGATCTTCACCTGCATATCGTCAGCGCCCAGGAAGTCCGGGTGCCGGACCGTTGAACGTTGGTCGACACCTTCAGGCAGAGAACGCATCGCGGCAACCCGGTCGGAGACTTTCATTCCCAACAACAGGCCGCCGGTTCCGGGCTTGGCACCCTGGCCCACCGCCAGTTCGATGCCGTCGGCCATCCGAAGATGTTCCAGGTCCAGCATGTAGCGCGAAGGCGTCATCTGGTAGACAAGCAGGCTCGATGCCTCCCGTTCATCTTCAAGCATGCCGCCCTCTCCGGTACAGGTCATGCTTCCGACCTTGGATGCACCGTAGCCCAGAGCCGCTTTTGCCGGCGCAGACAGCGCACCGAACGACATGGAGGCAATGTAGATCGGAATATCCAGTTCAATCGGTTTTTCGACGAGTCCGGGCCGAGAGCCAAGCACCGTCCGCGTGTCACAGCTTTCCCGATAGCCCTCTAAGGGCAGTCGGGTCATCGTCGCGGGCACGAAGGTCAGGTCGTCGAAGGTCGGCAACCGGTGATTGAACGTGTTGAAGCCGCGGATCTGATAGCGGCCGAGCCGCGACAGGGCATGGACCTCGGAAATCGACTCGGGTGTCCAGCGGACGGAATGACCTTGGGCGTACGATGCAGGAACTCCGGCGGGTCTGGCGGGATCAGAGCCGTCCGCCATCGCCACAGCGTCTTCAGCCGGTGCATCGAACGGGTACTGGTAGGGCGATTTCAGATCATCAGCCATGCGTTTGCATCCCTGCTTTCAAAGTGCCAGAGGCGTTGGGCAGATACGATCTTCTGCCAGCTTCTCGAGGTATCATCAAGTCCACGGGTTGCCAGCAGTGCTTCAATTTCCTGAACTTCATTGTCCGCCGGCTGCACGGTTTTGGAGTCCACGCCCAGGGAAGCAATGGGGCCTGCGACCCAGACCTCACCGCCCCACAGCGAGTCCGCGCAGGCCTCATCGGCACCCCCAAGTGCGATGATGCGACCGGCGTGCGCCATGAAACCCGACAGATAACCGATTTTGCCTTCGACAATGATATCGCCGCCCTTCATGGCTACACCGCACCGGGGTCCCGCATCCCCTTTGACGTGGATGGTCCCGCCCCGCATCGAGGCGCCCAGGCTGACGCCCGCATAACCGTCGATGGTGATGTCACCACTTGCCATGGCCTCTCCGGCGGCCCAGCCGGCGTTACGTGAGACTTGAATGCTGGCCCCGTTGTTGAGCCCACCACAATAGTACCCGACACTCCCTTCAAAATTGACCCTGGCGCCACTCGGCAGGCCGATACCTAGGTTGTGCCGGGAGCGGGTATCGGTAACGCGCACAGCCAGGCCACGTTCGATGCCATCACGTATGTCCTGGTTGCATTCCCGCAATGGTCGGTCGGCGACGACCACTTCATGGTCGTTCATGCGGCGCGGTCCAGAGTCACGTTGGTTTGCCAGGTTCTGGTCAGACTGGGACCGTCAAAGTTGACCACATCGACTTCATCCAGATGAACCGTGCGCACTGCCTGTTCTTCGGTTGCGATGGAAAGTGACTCGTCACCGATGACCGCGACCAATGGCTTGATGGCCCAGCGGTCCTTGGCAAACCCCAGCCGGTCCAGGTTGCTGTAAAGAAACGTGAACACCCCGTCGATCTCCGTCAGTGATCGTATCAGGGCGTCGTCCTGGCTTTCTCCCTGGCTCATACGATCGGAGATCCACACCGCCAACAGCTCACTGTCGTTGCCTGTCATGAAGCGGTAGCCTCTGCGTTCCAGCCGTGCCCGCCAGGTAAAATAATCGGTGATCTGGCCGTTGTGTACGATCGCTACGTCGGCGAACGGTCGTGCCCAGAACGGGTGACTGGCGGTTGGTGAAACCTCGGACTCGGTCGCCATCCGTGCGTGACCCAGGCCATGGGTGCCGATGAAATCATGCACCCGGTGTTTCTCCGCCACTTCAGTCGCACCGCCCAGATCCTTGACGATCTCCAGGGAACGGCCCACCGATTGCACCTCGATACGGTCAGCATGTTCGTCGACCTGTCGAATCCAGTCATCCAGAGACTTGGGTTCGCGGATCACCATGCGTACAGAGACGTGCTCCGTTGAGGCGTCGTCCCAGCTGGGGTCAGCCAGGAAATCGCTGCCGTGCGCCCGCAGCAGGTCGAGAAACAACTCGAGAACCTGTGAGAGTTCGTGGCGGCCTGCCACCATCGCCCGGACGATGTAGCCGGTATCCAGCGGTTCCCCATAGAGTGCAAAGCCAGTGGAGTCGGCTCCACGGTGACGCTGGGCATGCATCAGCTTGACCAGGTCTTCGCCGACCTTTCCTGGACGAGGCAGTATTCTTCCAGCGATTCCGCACATTGTTCGAATCTCTTTGTATACTGAATACACTTAATTATAACGCAGCATTTTTGAGAACAGGGTGCGAGCTGAACGCCGGCCTTGGGTTGGGCCCGGGGTGTTAGTGCGGTCCCTTCATCGTTCAACCGGCCTGTTCGGACAGCCAGCTCACGTGATTAGTCAACCCCTCCCGAATGTGTTTGACCATGGCGTCTTCCGCCTCACCCGCGCTGCCGGATTTGAGCCGCTCGAGCAATTCCAGGTGCTGAGCGCGGTCACCGGTTGGATCGGGAATCCGGTAGGCCGAAAAACTGCGGATGGAAATGCCGCGATTCCAGATACTGTCAAATAGTTCCACTAGAAACGCGTTGTTTGTCTGTTCGACGATGGTGCGGTGAATGATGCGGTTGGCGTGGAAGTGTTCTTCCTTGCGCGATGAAGTCAGTGCCATCTCGGCCCGGACGGCATTTTCTATGGTCTGCGCCTGTGTTAAGGAAAGTCTCCCGGCGAGCAGTCTTGCAGCGAAACCCTCAACGGCTTCCCTCACCGTATATAGGTCTCTGATCTCTCGTTCGCTGATGTCACGGATCTGAAAACCACCCCGCCCGGACGCTTCGAGAATGCCTTCTTGTTCGAGTCGCAGAAGCGCCTCGCGGACGGGTGTACGGCTGACATCGATCTGATTCGCGATGGTTTCCTGAATGAGACGCTCACCGGGGAAGATCTCACCGGACAGGATTGCCGAGAGAATCTGCTCGTAGACGTCGTCTGCGAGTCGAGTGCGTTTGCGTGTCAGTCGGGTAAACATATTGAGGTTCGTTCAGGGTGTGCCCGACGTTCGGTGATTACGGTAGACTGACCACGTTATGGTGATGCTGTCAGCTTCCGGCGGCGGTCGGTTCGAAAAAGCCGGTGCCTATGTGCGTGCCAAACGCGTTGGTCCCTTCGTCTTCGTCGCTGGCACCACGGCCATTGAGCCGAGCGGCAAACTGCATGCCCCGGGCGACACCTATGCTCAGAGCATTTACGCGTTTGCACGAATTGCCGACGCGCTGGAGCGGGTCGGTGCAAAGATGAGTCACGTGGTACGCACCCGGGCGTATCTGACAGACATGAGCGATGCTGGGGGGTTCGTTCGTGCTCATGGCGAGATCTTTGCCGGCATTGAGCCTGTCAGTACCGCCATCGAGGCCGGTTTGACCACACCCGGCATGATGGTGGAGATCGAAATCGATGCCATTATTCATGACGGCGAAGGGCGCTTGGCGCTGGATGACAACTGAATAGCTGGGACGGGGTCGGTTCTGCTGCCCCGATACTGGGTTCGGTGCGCTGAAGAAAAAAATCAGAGCTCATGGCCGATGTGGGACCGTAATTGTACGGGCCAGGTAACGGTAGAACTGAGCAATGGTGTTCTCGAACGGGCTCAGTGGACCGCGGGCGGCTCGCGTCGAGCGCATCACTTTGGCGAGTTCCGTGGTTGCCCGGGCGTCCTCGGCATTGACCTCGAGAATCAGTTCGCGACGTGCATCGGCGATGTCGGGAAATTCCGCTACGACCTCCGGGGACACGAGGTAACCTCCTAGCACTTTGGTGCTTTCGATGCCGTTGGGCCGGAAGGACAGCCAGTTGTTGGCGTTTGGGCGCATGGCCATCGTGAATGCGGGGAAAACGTACACCATGTAGCCCGTAGTGAGTTCTACATCGTCGAAACTGCCCAGGTCCCCCTTGGGGTTCATCGGGTGGTCTGCACTATGGTACTTGTCATCCATCCCGCAGCGTTGGTGCGTGAACGACGGATCAGCCGGGGGCGCAAGCGGGCAGGTCTTGCTCGCTGGCATCTGTACCTGGACGGTGTTTTTATGCAGGCCGACATGGTGGTAGTACTCCATTGAATTTTCGGCCGAGAGTTTCCAGTTCCCCGCCCACACGGATTCGTAGTGCATGATCTCGACCTGAGTGGGGACGCGGTAGTTCTGAATATGCCGGTTCAGTGTGATCATCCGGGGCGCTAGAGGCGCAGCGTTGTCATCGAGGTTGACGAACAGAAATCCAGACCAGTTCTCGAGCCGGTAAGTCGGCAGGGCGCAGTTAGCTTTATCAAAACGCTGTGATCCCTTCATGTAGGGTGCCGCAAGCAGCGCCCCATCGTTTGCATAGGTCCAGGCATGGTACGGGCAGGTGAAACGTCTCGTCCGGCCTTTACCTTCGACGAGCGGCATATAGCGATGACGGCAGACATTGGAAAGGGCCCGTACTTCGCCATCCTCACCCCGGACGATGATCAGCGGCTCGTCCAAGAGGTCGAAACTATAATAGTCACCGGCTTC
>CAJXBY010000022.1 GCA_913051905.1 uncultured Gammaproteobacteria bacterium
CCCCCGACTCCCTGCTCCCAAAGCAGGTGCGCTACCAGACTGCGCCATGCCCCGAGACATCCAAGAGCGCAAGACCGGATTCTACCGGAAATCCACACCGGGTCGGCCCGGACTGGTCAAAGCCTGAACATAGCGCCGGGAAGGCCCTTGATTTTCCGGCCATCAGCCCTATCTTTGATAAATTAGAGATAAGACCACCCCGCTGCAGGACGACAAGGAACCAGGTCAATGGCTACCGATCAAGCAACCGAAAGGCACAGTTTTCAAACAGAGGTGACGCAGCTGCTTCACCTCATGATCCATTCGCTGTACTCCAACAAGGAGATTTTTCTTCGAGAACTGATCTCCAACGGATCTGACGCCTGCGACCGTTTGCGGTTTTCAGCCCTGACCGAAGAGAAGCTGATGGAGGACGGAGATGAGTTGTCGTTACACGTCAGTGCGGACAATGAGACCAAAACCGTCACTATAAGGGACAACGGTATTGGCATGACCCGCGACGAGGTGATCGAGAATATCGGAACTATTGCCCGCTCCGGAACACGGCAGTTCCTAGATTCACTGAGCGGTGATCAGTCTTCAGATGCCCAACTGATCGGACAGTTCGGGGTCGGTTTCTACTCGGTATTCCTGGTAGCAGATAAGGTTGAACTCGTCACTCGACGGGCCGGTGAAACACCGGATCAGGGGGTACGCTGGACTTCGGATGGCAGCGGAGAATATACGATCGAAAAAATCGATCGCGCCGACCGCGGGACTGAAATTACTCTGCATCTGCGCAAAGACGACGAGGAATTTGCCGAAGACTTTCGCCTGCGCTCGATTATTAGCAAATACTCCGATCACATCTCGTTGCCGATACGCATGCCGCATACAGATGACAAAAAGAAAGATGAACTGGAAACAGTCAACAAAGGGTCGGCACTGTGGGCACGGGCGAAATCGGAGATCAGCGAAGAGGAATACAACCAGTTCTACTCGACGATCAGTTACGACACCGAAAGCCCGCTGGTGACCCTGCATAACCGCGTTGAGGGCAATCTCGAGTACATTTCCCTGCTGTTCATTCCTTCCAAAGCGCCCTTTGATCTTTGGGACCGCGAACAGCGCCACGGAATCAATCTCTATGTCCGTCGGATATTCATTCTTGATGATGCCAAATACCTGATGCCCAGCTATCTGAGGTTCGTCAAAGGGGTCGTTGACGCAGCCGATCTGCCCCTGAACGTATCGCGTGAATATCTGCAGGACAACAAGGACATTGAAAGGATTCGTAACGCGTCGGTCAAGAAGATACTCGCCGAACTCAGGCGCCTAGCTGACAAGGAACCTGAAAACTATGCCAGTTTCTGGAAGGAATACGGCAGGGTCCTGAAAGAAGGTCTGATTGAAGATCATGACAACAAGAAAGCACTGGCAGACCTGCTGCGATTTTCTTCCACCCAAAACGACAGCGATACCCAGGATGTATCGCTGGCCGACTACGTCAAGCGGATGCCGATGAAGCAGAAAGGCATTTACTTTATTACCGGGGATTCGCACAGTGCGGCCAGCAGTTCCCCTCACCTGGAGATCTTCCGAAAGAACGAAATCGAGGTGCTCCTGCTCAGCGACCCGGTAGACGAATGGCTGGTCAATTCTCTGAATGAGTACGACGAGAAACCTCTGAAGTCAGTGGCGAAGGGGGCACTGGACCTGGACGATTTCGCCGACGATGAGAAGAAGAAAGCATCCCAGGAACGGGAAAAAGACCTGGCCGGGCTGGTGGAGAAGATCGAGAATCTGCTCGGTGAGAAGGTCAAGTCCGTTCGCGTCAGCCATCGCCTGACGGACTCACCAGCCTGTTTGGTGGCCGATGAACACGACCTTGGTGGCAATCTGGAAAGGATTCTGCAATCGATGGGCCAGGAAGCACCCGAAGCAAAGCCAATCATGGAGATCAATCCTGACCATCCGTTGATCAGGCAACTGACCCCGGAGCACGACAAACTGGAAGACTGGTCGATGGTACTGTTCGACCAGGCAGCTCTCAGTGAAGGAGCAAAGCTCTCTCAGCCGGCCGCATACGTTCAGAGAGTCAACGATCTGCTCACCCGGGCGAGCCTACTGGCAGGTTGAGTTCGGACTCTTACCCGGTGACTACCAATTCCCTGACCACTGCGGTGGCATAGCAGCCTCGGCGGAGCGTAAACGAGAGGCACGGTGCGTCGGCCGCAGACCAGTCGAGAGACAGATCGCCCACCATCGCCCGCAAAGCCCTGCGGGCGGGCATTACGGTCGAGGCCTCCAGGGTATTCAGCAATGCCTGTTCACAGTCCAGCCAGTCCCGTTCCCGCAACCATGCGTTTCCCAGCAGGGTCGCACCCCGGCCCCACAGGGGTCCACTGGTGTGCAGATCACACGCCTCTACCCGTTCCACAAGGGACAAGTCACCCTTCTTGGCAACAAAATGCGATCGGCTGCCGTTCAGCATCATGACCTCACCTGCCAGCACCTCAAGCCACGTCCGATCACGAAGGCGCCGACCGAGCACCGTGTTGAATAGCCAGCTGCGCGCTGCCGAAAGCATCATCTTGTCGGCAGTGCTGCGGAACGGTCCACGCACTTTGCCAAGCCGCACGCGGGCCCGCTCGATATTTGAATGACCTACTCCGAAACGCTGTTCGCCGAAATAGTTTGGAATTCCTGTACAGCGCAGTTCAGCGACCCTGTCGGCGAGTTCAGCAGGAGAACCCCTGAATTCGGTCAGCTGAATGGTAAACCGGTTCCCGAAATGACTCCCGCGACGTAACTTTCGGCGGTGTCTTTCCTGAAACAGTACTTCCCAGCCGTTAAGTCCCGACAGGGATGAAGCGTTTTCGAATGCTTTTGCGGGTACACTGAACCACTGACTCGTTACTCCCCGCCGATCCTTCAGCCCAGCGTATCCGATATCCAGCAACCGCACCCTGAAGTGGCGGGCCATCTCCCGCGCAACGTCCAACGTGTTCCGATCGCGCTTGCGGATATTGAGCAACCAGTGCGCACCCTCTCCGTCCGGTCGAAAACCGAGCAGTTCCTCGACCTGGAAATCCTCGGGACAAGACTTGAGCTTGGCAAAGGCGCCGGGCGCGGCATCCAGATAGGGCAGCTCTGACCACATATAGCCCGCGGATGGCTACTCGAGAGCCGGGGTCGCGTGGGGTCTCAGAATCCCTTGCCGGGATCAGCGCCGGAATCCCGGGCGTCACCAACCCAGTCCAGGTTGCCATCCGGGTCTGGTGTGGGGTTGCCGTCCTGATCCACACAGTTGCGGCCAAAGACCAGCGATTCTGTAACACGGCCCCGGGAACCGATACGACTGTATTCGAACAATATGCTGCGCGAGATTCGCGCGCCGCCTTCAAGGTGACAACCTTGACCGATCCAGGTCGGCCCGATGATCTCGCAGCCGGGCTCGATGCAGCTGCCAGAGCCGATATAGATCGGTCCTTCAGCCCGAATCGCGTCCCAGTCAACGCTGACATTAAGACCCGTCCAGATCTTCGGGAGTTGTTCCTCTCCGGGCATACGGGCGCCCTTGAGCTGGCCACGCATCAGTTGCTGGTTAGCTTCCCAGTAGTCACTCAACTCACCGATGTCAATCCAGTTGAAAGGCACCTCGATGGCGTGCAGTCCCTCCGAAACCAGCAAAGGAAACAGGTCCCCGCCAATGTCGTACTGCTCGCCCGGCGGTATGAAGTCGATGACTTCGGGCTCGAAGATGTAGATTCCAGTATTCACAAGGTTGGACCGAGCTTCATCAACACTGGGTTTTTCCTGAAACGATTCGACGCGGCCTGAATCGTCACAGACCACCACACCATAGCGGGAAACCTTCTGCTGGGGCACCTTCTTGACCACCATGCTGGCGATGGCCCCCGACTTCCAGTGTTTGCGCAATGCATCGGTCAGGTCCAGGTCAATCAGAGCATCGCCACAAACCACGAGAAACGTATTATCGAAAAACCCGCCGAAGTCCTGGATTCTCCGAATGCCACCGGCGGATCCGATCGGCTGGGCAACCGTTTCTCCATTATGCAGATGGCCCTCAAAGGAATAACCGATCTCGACACCCCAGCGGCGTCCATCCCCGAAATAGCTTTCTATGGATTGGGCAAGGTGACTGACGTTCACCATGATCTGGTCAAAGCCGTGACGGCCCAACTGCTCGACCAGGTATTCCATGACGGGCTTACCCAGAACAGGAATCATGGGCTTGGGCATTTTATGGGTCAGTGGACGCACCCGGGTGCCCTTCCCAGCCGCCAATATCATCGCCTTCATCGTCTAGGAACACGCTTTGCACAAAACACCGCCGATTCTACTGGCGCTGGGCGCTGCATCCAAGACCGCGCAGGGGGCAACGATAAAACTCGGTCAAGTGCCGGACCTTCTTGAACCAGCGCTCAGGCGACTTGTGCCTCGCTTACCACAGGTGACCTGAAACTGAAATTCTCCCCTTCAAGGTCAATGACAATACAGTCTCCTGTCTTGAACTCTCCGGACAGAATTCCCTGGGCCAGCGGGTTTTCCAGTTCCTTCTGGACGGCACGCTTGAGCGGCCGTGCACCATAGACCGGATCAAACCCCAGCTCCGCCAGGCGCTCGAGCGCTGAATCGCTGACCTGTAGCCGGAATTCCCCTTCGGCCATACGGCTGCGAAGCTGCTCGATCTGGATACCGGCAACTTCCTTCAACTGGCCGCGGCTGAGCGGATGAAACACGACCATGTCGTCGACCCGATTGATGAACTCCGGTCTGAAGTGCCCGGCCACCACGTCCATCACGGCATCCTTCATCTTCTGGTAGTTCGCCTCACCGGCCAGTTCCTGAACCAGATCAGAACCGAGGTTAGAGGTCATGATGATGACTGTATTGCGAAAGTCCACCGTGCGGCCATGACCATCGGTAAGCCGGCCATCGTCAAGCACCTGTAACAGTATATTAAAGACGTCCGAATGGGCCTTTTCGACTTCATCCATGAGAATCACGGCGTACGGCCTTCGCCTGACGGCTTCGGTCAAGTAGCCTCCTTCTTCATAACCGACATATCCCGGCGGAGCGCCGATCAGTCGAGCCACCGAGTGTTTCTCCATAAATTCAGACATATCGATCCGGATCAGGGCCTGGCTGGTATCAAAAAGGAATCCAGCCAAGGCTTTACAAAGCTCGGTCTTACCGACACCGGTCGGCCCAAGGAATAGAAAAGATCCGTAAGGCCTGTTGGGATCCGACAGGCCAGCGCGGGATCGCCGAATCGCATTTGCGACGGCGCCGATTGCCTCATCTTGTCCGATCACCCGCTGATGTATTTCCTCTTCCATCCTCAGCAGCTTGTCGCGCTCACCCTCGAGCATTTTCGACACCGGGATTCCGGTCCAGTGGGCAACCACTTCCGCAATTTCCTCCTCTGTAACCTTGTTGCGCAGAAGTCGGGTGTCTTCCTCAGCGCTGCCTGCTACCTCTAGCTGTTTTTCCAGTTCCGGAATACGGCCATACTGCAGCTCTGACATACGTGTCAGGTCACCCGCCCGCCTCGCTGTTTCCAGCTCCTGTCGGACCCGGTCGAGTGCCTCTTTGACATGCTGAGCCCCATATACGGCGGCCTTCTCGGTGTTCCAGATCTCTTCAAGGTCGGCGTATTGGCGTTCCAGATCCGCGATCTCCTCTTCCAGGCTGCCGAGGCGCTTGCGTGTCGCTTCGTCAGTGTCCTTTTTCAGCGCCTCCCGTTCGATCTTCAATTGGATCAGGCGCCGATCCAACCGGTCCATGGACTCTGGCTTGGAGTCGATCTCCATTCGAATACGGCTGGCCGCTTCATCAACCAGGTCGATTGCCTTGTCCGGCAGTTTCCGGTCAGAGATATAACGGTGAGACAGTGTCGCCGCAGCCACGATTGCCGGGTCGATAATATCGACGCCGTGATGTACTTCGTATTTCTCTTTCAGGCCACGCAGAATCGCAACCGTATCCTCCACTCCGGGCTCTCCAACCACGATCTTCTGGAATCGACGTTCCAACGCGGCGTCTTTCTCCAGATGACTGCGGTATTCATCCAGGGTGGTTGCACCGATGCAATGCAACTCGCCCCGGGCCAGCGCCGGTTTGAGCATATTTCCGGCATCCATGGCACCCTCTGCCCTGCCGGCGCCAACCATGGTATGCAGTTCGTCTATAAACAGGATGATCTGCCCTTCCTGCTTACTGAGATCATTCAGCACGGCTTTTAGCCGCTCTTCGAACTCACCCCGAAACTTCGCTCCGGCGATCAATGAGCCCATGTCCAATGACAACAGGCGTCTGCCGCGCAGGCCCTCGGGCACCTCGCCATTGATGATGCGTTGTGCCAGCCCTTCGACGATCGCGGTTTTTCCAACACCGGGTTCTCCGATCAACACCGGATTGTTCTTTGTTCGCCGCTGCAGCACCTGTATGGTCCGCCTGATCTCGTCATCGCGGCCGATGACCGGATCCAGCTTGCCTTGCTCGGCACGCTCAGTCAGATCAATGGTGTATTTCTCCAATGCCTGCCTGTGATCTTCAGTATTCGGATCATCCACACGCTGACCACCGCGCATGATTTCAATGGCCTCAAGGACGGCACCAGACTGTGCACCGTTGTCTCTGAGAATCTTGCCCAGTTCACCAGCGTCATCCACGGCGGCAAGCACAAACAGTTCGCTTGAGATGTACTGATCATCACGCTTCTGTGCGAACTTGTCGCTGATATTCAGCAGCCGGGCGAGATCGTTCGAGACCTGCACCTGCCCATCGTTACCCTCTACGCGGGCCAGTCTGTCTAATGACTCGCCGAGCTGGGATCTAAGCTTCGGTACGGTCATCCCTGCCTGGAGGAATAGATGTCGCGTGCTGCCGCCATCCTGGTCGAGGAGCGCGAGCATCAAATGCAACGGCTCAATAAACTGGTGGTCGCGACCGAGCGCGAGACTCTGCGCGTCGGCCAGTGCCAGTTGAAACTTTGTCGTCAGTTTATCCATTCGCATGGCAAACCCCCTATATTTTTTCGATATTCAAGAGCCGTTGTCACGGCTGCTTCTTTACCTTGCTACATCTTTTATATGGGGTTGCCGACGCACTTTCTCAAGCACCAGTGGCATCGTCAGAAGAATCCCTGGCCTTCTGTCGACCCTCAGTCTTTTCGGCTGCTGATCCCGGCATCGATTCGAGCCTGTTCCAGAAGCCGGTCAAGCTGGCTGCTCGTGATGGGCCCCACATGACTGCCAAGATAAACACCCGTGGGCGAGACAAGAAATGTGGATGGCAGGCCTTTCAAAGGCTCGAACGGTACCAGCGGCTGGGAACCGATGCGCAATACGGGATAATTGATTTTGCTGGCCGTCACGTAGCGCTGAACTTCCTCCATCGGAGTTTCCTCAAAATTGATGCCGAGAACTACCGTGTCTGCCCAGTGATCGTCCTGGAATTTAGCCAACTCCGGTATCTCCTTGAGGCAGGGACCACACCAGGTCGCCCAGAAGTTGATCACTACCCACTTGCCACGGTAATCAGACAGTCGATGAATACGTCCTTCCAGATCAGGCAGGCTGAAGTCCGTTGCCGCGATGCTCGGCGCTACGGCCGACAATATGGCTGCAAATGCCAGAACGGCCAGCGGATGCCTTATGCGTTTGCAGTATTCCGACATTGAACGATTGCAGGTCTGTTAACCATGGAAACCGAAACCAAGAGCAGTCATTTTGATGGCTCGATCCAAATCATCGATGCCATCCGACCGCACGGCGCACGGCGTCGATGCGAAAACCACTTGTCCGGCTCACTGAACGTGCAGCATCCGCTTGAACCAACCTCAACTACACCGGCGCTGCGCAGGCGCTGCTCGACCATGCCCGGCAGGTCGGCATGCCAACGAGCGCCTGATGGACTGATCTTCGTTCGGTGTTCCGGAAACACCTCCAGCAACCGCTCCCGGACTTCGCTGCCTACCTCGTACGCCAAACCGCTGATCGCGGGCCCGATCCAGGCGAGGACCTGTTTCGGAGACGTCGCCACCGCGGCCAGTCCGGATTCGATGATGCCTGCCACGAGACCGCGCCAACCGACGTGTAGAACCGCAACGAACCGGCCGCCGCGATCAGTAAGAAACAACGGTGCACAGTCGGCTGTCAGTACGGCACAGATTGTCCCGGCTCGACGGGTCAGACTTCCATCGCCGAATGTCGAATGCGTGTCCCGGTCTCTATCGATGACGATGGCGCCGTGCTGCTGTTGCAGCCAGCCGGATAAAGCGGGACATCCCAAATTGCTCTGTAGTAACCGCCGGTTGGTCTTTACCGACGACTTTTCATCACCCACATGATCGGCCAGGTTCAAACTGCCGTAGGGTGCAGAACTGACACCGCCTCGGCGGGTCGTTGTCAGCGCCCGGACATGACGAGGTGCCCGCCAACCGGGAACAATAAAATCCATCCTCGGTCCAGTCACCGGTCTGCCTTCTTATCGATTTCGAGGGCTTCCAACAGGACCTCCATGTCTGCTGGTACCGGGCTCTGCCACTGCATCGACCGACCGGTCCGGGGATGAGTCAACGCCAGCGTGAAGGCGTGTAGCGCCTGACGACTGAATTGTCGCAGTGTTGAGGCGAAGACTTCACTCGCTGCTTTCGGGATTTTCAGACGTCCGCCATAAAGCGGATCACCGACCAGCGGATATCCGGCATGTGACATGTGCACCCGAATCTGGTGCGTGCGCCCCGTTTCCAACTCAACCTGCAGCAATGTGTGGGACCTGAACCGTGTCTTGACCCGATAGTGTGTGACCGCCGGCTTGCCGCGATCGCTGACCGCCATCCGCAGACGATCCCGCGGATGGCGGCCTATAGGCGCGTTTACCATACCGCCTGCCACAGGAGTCCCGTTAACCAGTGCAAGATAGATACGGGAAACCGAATGGCGCTCCAACGCGAGAATCAGTTGCGCACGGGACTGCTCGGTCCGTGCCACGACCAGCAGGCCGCTGGTGTCCTTGTCAATTCGATGGACAAGACCTGCTCTGGGCAGAGTAGCCTGTTCGGGGTAATGGTGAATGATGGCATTGGCCAGCGTACTATCGGGATTGCCTGCACCAGGGTGGACCACAAGGCCCGCAGGTTTATCGATGACGAGGATGTCATGGTCCTGATGGACAACCTCAAGCGGCAATTCCTGCGCCCGCCACGGCCGAGGCTCGACTGGCGGCACTTCCAGGCGGACCTGTTCGCCACCTCGAACCGGATCCCGCCCTTTTGGTACCCGGCCGAAAATCGTAATCCGGCCCTGTTTGGTCCATTGCTGAAGCTGTGAGCGCGAGTACGGGGGAAACAGGCCGGTCAGAACCTTGTCCAATCGTTGCCCCGATGCCTCAGCGGGAACCACACCTTCCATCACGGTTGTGCCATCAGTCATGGGAACGAGAAACCCAACCACCTTCCTGGACCATCCCGGCAGTATAATTTATTCTGGTTTACAAACTGACCGCGCAGCAAAATGGTCAAATTCCTTCACATCATCACGGTGCTTGTCACTCTGGTCGGACTTGCCAGCGGCTGTTCTATTCTTGGTGAAAAAGACGAGACCGCAGATTGGACAGCAGAGACATTCCTGAATACCGCCCAGGATTACCGGGATGCCGGAAACTGGGAGCAGGCCATTGACTACTACCGCAAACTGGAGGGCCGTTTTCCCTATGGCACATTTGCCGAGCAGGCACAGCTTGACATTGCCTACGTCTACTTTAAAAGCGACCAGCCCGCCCTGGCCATCGCCTCGGCAGATCGATTTATCCAAATGCACCCAGTGCACCCCAATGTGGACTATGCCTACTACCTGAAAGGGCTGGCCGGCTTTCAACCATCCGCAGGATTTTTCTCTACAGTGACGGGAAGCGACCCCAGCACGCGGGATATCGAACCCGTACGCGAAGCGCTCGGCGCCTACCGCGAACTCGTCAGACGGTTTCCAGACAGCCGCTATGCACCGGACGCACGAAAGCGACTGGTCCAGATCGTCAACATACTGGCGATGCACGATGTGGGTGTTGCCCGCTACTACTATTCACGCGGTGCCTATGTCGCCGCAGTCAACCGGGCAAAGCATGTACTGGAGACCTATCAAACTGCCGCAGCGACAGAACATGCTCTGGCTGTGATGGCGGATGCCTACGGCAAGATGGGTCTGGATGAACTGCACAAGGACGCACTGCGGGTCCTTCGGCTCAACTATCCCCAGAGCGAGTATCTGCACGAACGCAGTTGAATAACCGGTTTCGACCTAGCGGAATCCCGAGGTGATGGGATAACGCCGGTCACGCCCGAACGCCCGACGCGTGATCCGCACACCGGGTGGTGCCTGACGCCGCTTGTACTCGTTGCGGTTGACCATGGCCACAACAGCATTCACGACTTCAGCATCGAAACCTTGCGCGACAATATCCTGGGGCGATCGGTCCTGCTCGATATAGGCCTCGAGGATAGGATCCAGCACCGGGTAAGGCGGCAGGCTGTCCTGGTCTTCCTGATCGGGTGCCAATTCGGCGGACGGCGCTCTGGTGATGACCCGATCAGGGATGACCGCAGAGATAGTGTTTCGAAACCGTGCCAACTGATACACCAGCGTTTTAGGAACATCCTTGATCGCAGCGAAACCGCCTGCCATGTCGCCATAGAGGGTGGCATAACCAACGGCCATCTCACTTTTGTTACCCGTCGTCAGAACGAGGCGACCAGTCTTATTGGATATGGCCATCAGCAGATTGCCACGAATGCGGGCTTGCAAATTCTCTTCTGTAGTATCTGGCGCCCACCCCTCAAACACGGGCTGCAGTTCCCGTTCGTAAGCCTCGACAAGTTTCTCGATGGAGATTTCGCGGCACTCGACCCCCAGACTGGCAGCTTCTTCCCGGGCGTCGTCAAGACTCATCTTCCGGGTGTATTGTGAGGGCATCAGAACGGCCGTTACCCGGTCGCTGCCCAGCGCATCTACTGCAATCACCAGTGTCAATGCCGAATCGATTCCACCGGAAAGACCGATAACCACACCACTAAACCCGTTTTTGTTGACGTAGTCCCTGACCCCGGTGACCAGCGCCTGGTAAACGCTCTTTTCGGCGCCCGGCATTTCTGTTATCTGATCGGCGCCCGCCTGCAGGTCGCCCCCGACAAAATCCACCCGCGTCAGGTGTTCATCAAAAAACGAGCTGCGCTGGATCACCTGGCCCGAAGCGTTGACCGAGAAGGAACCTCCATCGAACACCAGTTCGTCCTGGCCGCCGACCGTATTGACGTAAACGACCGGCACCTGGCTGGTACGGGCCCGCTCGGCGACAACGTTGTTTTCCCTTTCTATTGCTTTGTTGAGATGGAACGGCGAAGCGTTCAAGTTCAGCACCAGCTGGGCACCAGCCGAGACGCTTTCCAGGACTGGCTCCGGATACCAAATGTCCTCGCAGACCGTAATGGCTGTCGCCACACCGCCGATCCCCACAACACAAGGCTCGTGACCTGCACTGAAATAGCGTTTTTCGTCAAATACACTATAGTTGGGCAACTCTCGCTTGTAGTACCTGGCTGTGATGACACCTTCATCGATGACAGAAGCAGTGTTATAAACGGCACCATCGACCCGCCAGGGATGGCCGATGACGGCACAGACACCCTTAAGGCCAGTTCTCACGGCATCTACACCCTGCTCAGCCTTGCCCAGAAAGTCGTCGCGAAACAGAAGGTCTTCAGGCGGGTAGCCGGTAATTGACAGTTCCGGGAACAGAACAACCCGGCAACCCAGTTCGTCTCGAGCCTGTTCGCAGGTCGAGATAATGCGCTGGGTATTTCCATCGATGTCACCCACGGTAAAATTGAGCTGGGCAAGCGCAATAGAGAGAACAGTCATTGGTCAGTAGTCACACCCCTGGGGTCCTGAAATCACAAGACGAGAGCCAACGGACAGATATTAGTTCCTCGGACCTCACTCTCACAATACACGATCAGCTGGATCAGATTGACCAGGCGCAATGGAACCGGCTCGTTCCTGATGACACACCCATGCTCCGTCACGAGTTTCTGCAAGCTCTGGAGAGTAGCGGTGCAGTCTGTCGGGATACCGGCTGGAAACCGTGCCATCTCGGCCTGACCCGGGACGACCGTCTGGTCGCCGCGGTCCCGTGCTACCTGAAATCCCACTCTTACGGCGAGTTTATATTCGACTGGGCCTGGGCCCGGGCCTACCAGCAGTCCGGGCTTGAGTACTACCCGAAGCTGCTGGTGGCGGTTCCGTTTACGCCCGTCACCGGGCGCCGTCTGCTGACAGACCCGCAACATGACACTGACCAACTGGCTCCCGTACTGGTCAGTGGGCTGCGAACGCTGGCAGAGAAACTTGAGGTGTCCTCGGTTCACTGCCTGTTTTCTACCTCCAGCGACAACCGTTACTTCAGGGACTTCGACTTCGTCGACCGTACCAGTCACCAATTCCACTGGCAGAACGACGGCTATCAGGATTTCCATGATTTCCTCGGATCCCTGTCATCGAAGAAACGAAAAAACATCACGCGGGAAAGGCGCCGTGTACGCGAAGCCGGGATCAGGATGTCGTGGCTCGATCAATCCGAAGTCACTGACCAGACAGTCGACTTTTTTTTCGCCTGCTACCGCAACACGATTGCCGAACACGGTTCCTACCTTTATCTGAATCGGGACTTTTTCCAATCCGTCTGCACAAACCTCCCAGATCACGTGCGAATGCTGGTGGCGGAAAAAGATGGCAATCCGGTCGCTGCCGCATTTTTCCTGTGTGGACAACACTCACTCTACGGCCGCTATTGGGGCGCCCTCGAATGGATTCCGGATCTGCATTTTGAGACCTGTTATTACGCGCCGATCGAATACTGCATCGCCAACGGTTTGTCCCGATTCGAGGCGGGTGCGCAAGGGGAGCATAAGCTCAGCCGCGGACTGATGCCGGCCAGGACTCTTTCAGCCCATTGGCTGAGCCACAGCGGCTTTCACGATGCAGTCGAGCGTTATACGCGCGAAGAACGCCGGGACATTGAGCGCTACACCGCGGTATTGGCCGAACACTCTCCGTTTCGCCGGGGTTGAATCGCCTATCTCAGGGGTATCGCAGACCACTTAAGATGGATATAAACTCTATGCATCTGCCATTCAAAGAGTTGCCGATCGACGACGCGGAATATCATGTCAGGACAATTCGAACAGTATGCTTTTCCACCACTGGAAGCCGCCACACCTGAAGGCCTTCTGGCAGTTGGCGGCGATCTGAGCAGCGGTCGTCTGCTTGCAGCCTACCGAAAAGGGATCTTTCCGTGGTACAGCGCCGGCCAGCCGATTCTCTGGTGGTCGCCGAATCCCAGGACGGTACTTTACCCTGGACAACTCCGGATCAAACGCAGTCTGCGCAGCGCTCTCAGAAAAGAAGACTTCCGGATCACGACGGACCGTGCCTTCGAGACGGTGATCGAGGGCTGCGCGGCTCCACGGCCCGGGGATTCAGACACCGGCACCTGGATCACGACCGAGATGATGGAGGCCTACACACAACTTTATCGTGAAGGTCATGCCCATTCGGTGGAGGTCTGGCAGGATGGAACGCTCGCTGGCGGGCTGTATGGTATTGCCATCGGCCGGGTGTTCTTCGGAGAGAGTATGTTCAGCCGCGTCCGAGATGCGTCCAAAGTGGGCCTGGTCGGACTGGTCAGGATTCTGACTGAAAAACGATTTGTCGTGATCGACTGCCAACTCCCCTCAGATCACCTTTTTTCGCTGGGCGCCCGGAGTATTCCCCGCAGCCGGTTCATCACCCAGCTTGGCCAGGCTGTGGACAAAGTAGATACCCCCGGCCTGTGGGACGTCGAGCTCAACGACCTGAGCCTGTTATGACCCGGCAACAGACCGCACCGGATCTGTACAAGTCGACCCCACACCGGTGTCCGTATCTGAGTGACAAAACGGCTGCCAATCTACTGGTGGATCCCCGGTTTGATGTGACACCCGCTCTTTACGACAGTCTCATCAACCAGGGGTTCCGGCGAAACGGGACCCTCTATTACCGGCCACATTGTCCCGGCTGTAACCAATGCCGGTCCGTCCGGATTCCAGTCAATCACTTTGAGCCCAGCCGTTCCCAGCAGCGAACACTGAAACGAAACGAAGATATCAGCCTGGAGCTCGGGGCAGCACGGTTTAGTGAAGAGCATTTCTCGTTGTACCGTCGTTACCAGTCCAGCCGCCACGCCGGCGACAGCATGGATGATCCCGATCCTGCCAAATACAGGCAGTTTCTGATCAATTCAAATATCGATACCTTTGCCGTCGAATTGAGAATCGGGCGTCGACTGCTTGCCGTATCCATCATGGATCACGTGGCCAACGGCCTTTCGGCTGTCTATACCTTTTTCGAACCCGACGAATCGAAAAGAGGTCCCGGGACACTGATGATTCTCAAACAGATCGAACTCGCCAGGCGGATCGAGTACGACTGGCTTTACTTGGGATACTGGATCAAGGACTGTCGAAAAATGGCTTACAAAAACCATTTTCATCCCCTGCAGGGTTTCTGCCCGGAGACCGGGGTCTGGGCTGCGGTCGACTGAAATCTGACGCTCACGAAACGTGGCCGAGATTCCATTCCTGCGCACGCATGATTTCCGCTACGGCACCATAGAGCGGGTCTCGGAGGGTGTGCGCCGACTGACGGCAGAAAACCCCGGACCTTTCACATTTCATGGCACCGGAACTTATATCGTTGGGGAAGGTGAAGTCGCGGTGATCGACCCCGGGCCGGATGATCCCAATCATGTCCAGGCACTGCTGGACGGCCTTGCAGATGAAACCATCAGCCACATCATTCTTACTCACTGCCATAAGGATCACTCGCCCGCAGCCCGCCCGCTGCAGGCTGCAACCGGTGCAAAGACTTATGGGTTTGGGCCCCATGGTCATGCCGGTGATGACGAGGCCGAACACCTAGAAGAAGGCGTTGACCACGAATTTTCTCCCGACATTCGCGTTACCGACGGCGATTCCATCTCCGGCCGCAACTGGGAACTGTCTTGTGTGCACACCCCGGGCCACACCAGCAATCACCTGTGCTTTGCGTGGGACGAGCACGATCTACTGTTCAGCGGTGACCACGTCATGGGCTGGTCAACCACCGTCATAATCCCACCCGACGGGAACATGACGGACTATCTGGCAAGCTTGGATAAACTTCACCAGCGCCATGATGCCTGCCTGTGGCCGACCCACGGCCCACCAGTGACCGATCCAGAATCCTATCTGCTGGCCCTGATTGAGCACCGGATCGAGCGCATTGACTCGATACGGGAACTTCTGAGAACCGACGACCGTCGAATCTCGGATATGGTGCCCTTGCTTTATCCTGATATCCAGCCAGCATTGCACACCGCCGCGGGGCTTTCTACGCTGGCCTCGGTTCAACACCTCCAGAGACTGGGGGAGGTCACGACACTGGAAGACGTGGGCCGGGGCGTAGTTTTCAGTTACAGCGGATAGTGCTCATTTCCAGGTCACTCGCCTGTCGCCCCGCCAACTGAACAATGGTGTCGGCCGATCACCGGTCTCACCTTTTGACAGCGCAATGGCACGTTGCAACATGAACCGCGTGATGTTCCGCATGTCCTCTCCGGCAAGCTGATTCACATCCCACCAGCCGATCTCCACCAGCTCACCGTCACCATTAAGCTCACCGCTCAGCTTGGTGGCATCCGCCATGAAAAACCGGGCATGGAAGCGGATCTTGCTGAAACTCGGCGTAATGGCCCGGCCGACGTAACGCAGCTGTTCCAGGTCGGGCAACAGACCGAGATCGACAATAGGCCTCCAGGGGTCTGCCACACGGCCTTTGATGTGACCGGACACCCCCAGCATCATCCCGGTCTCCTCCCAGGTTTCCCGAATCGCCGTGAGGGCCAGCGTCCTGGCCCTTGAATGAGAGTGGCCGACACCCATCAGACCCGTATAGTCCGGATTCAGTCCGGACGCTGGTTTGATCTGACTGTCGGCAGCTGAGACTGCACCGCCGGGAAACACCAATACGCCCGGCATAAAGCGGGCAGCTGGATTGCGCCGGCCCATGAGGATTTCAAGCTTCCTTCCTCTTTTTCGGGTAACGATCAGAGAGCTGGCATCCCGCGGCCGAACCGGTGGATCACCTCGACCACGAACCGGCGGGTCACTGCGTCTTGTTTTTGATGAATTCGACATCCTTCAGGAACGCCTAAGTTGGTCTCTTCACTGGCTTCTACCCGGCCTTGCGGACCCGTCTGACGGTGCTTCGGCAGAGCGGTTCGATCATACCTGACTTGTGGATCACCCGTCTGCCGGTAACGCCTTTCGCTTGGTGGCTCTCATCAACGCCCTGCAGAACACAAGGTCTTTGAACCGGTGTAACAGCAGCACGCGGCAGTTCGGCCGGTTCCCTGCTCCAAAGCCACTGACTGAAAAACCCGCCACGCGTTTAGACTTCGCCTTGATCTCCAGCACTCAGTGTTGAGCAACTATGATTAGCGTGCTTTTTCTGTGTACCGGTAATTCAGCCCGCAGTATCCTTGCTGAAGCCATCCTCAACCGATCGAGCGACAGGCGGTTCAGAGCCTACAGCGCTGGCAGTTTCCCAAAGCGCGAGGTCCACCCTGCAGCTCTGAAACTCCTCAAGAGCCGCGGTTACACCGTCGACCAGCTGCGATCCAAGAGCTGGGATGAATTTACAGGTCACAATGCACCGGACATTGAGATCGTGTTGACGGTCTGCGACAACGCAGCGTCCGAGGTCTGCCCTGTGTGGCCTGGACGGCCGGTAACTGCCCATTGGGGAGTTCCTGACCCGGCTCTGGCCACGGGCCCGGATTCTGAGATTGCAGAGGCTTTCTCAAAGACCTATGGACTGCTGAAGGCGCGAATTGCCGCATTGACCGACCTTCCTGTCGAGACGATGGCAGCCGATCTATTACAGAAGAATCTCAACCAAATCAGACAGACCCATTTTTCTGATTAAACCTAAAGCCAGTAGGCCCGTTGACCGAACTCCCCGATTTACTGAAGTCTAATTACTGGATCAGTTGGCAATTAGCAGTCGAAGACGATTACCCACACGTTCCGAAAGATCGGCAAGATTAGCAGTCCAGAGGATGATTTGGTGCCAGAACACCGTGGCAACGCCTAGCTCTTCCTCCATCGCAAAGAGTGCTCTGGCAGCCCGATCCAGCTCGCCGTCGGTCTCACTCTCTAGCCGACCCAGTTCGGTGATCATTTCATCTACCCGAGCGACTTCTCCCTCACTAAATCCAGTCTCAACCAGCTCATCGAGCTCGTCAACGATACGCTGGCCCTGCTCGCAGGCGGCTAACACCCGATGGGCCAGGGACAGCACGGGTTCCTTGAGCGCATCTGGAAGATGCATACTGCGCTGATCAGCCAATTCAGCGATATCCTGGGTAACGTCGGCAATCGAGTCCTGGTAGTCCAGGATCTCTAGCATCGTCCGGCGATCCATCGCCATCATAAACCGTCTGGGCATATGGCTACGAATCTCGTGCTTGAGCTGATCTGCTTCATGCTCCAGTCGATCGATCTCTGTGCGCCTATCCCGAATCGCTTCGATATCCCCTGCCGCCATAGCATCAAGCAGGGGAAGAATCTCTCTGGCACAAAGGACCGCTACGCTCATGTGCTGCTGCATTGGTTTAATTGGTGATCTGCTCACCAGCTTATCTATCCAGGCCAAAATAACCTCCTAGGGAGCCAACAAGCCCTTGAAGAAATAAAAAAAGAAGATTGAAAGACCGGCCGCCAATGGAAGCGTCGCAACCCACGAAGCGAGAATCTTTCCGACCACTCTGAGATCCAAAGCCCCGATCCCACGCGCAAGACCCACCCCGAGGACAGCCCCAACTAAGGTATGTGTCGTAGAGATGGGAATGCCCAATCGTGACGCAAGTACAATCGTTGTTGCGGCAGCGAGTTCCGCTGAGAAGCCCCGGCTCGGTGTCAATTCGGTGATCTTCTTGCCGATCGTCTCCATTACACGATAGCCCCAGGTGGCGAGGCCAATCACGATTCCGATTCCTCCAATTGCCAGCATCCAAGGCTCAACGGGTGCTTTGCTCCCCAGATCCATTCCCTGGACAGCATGGGAAATTGCGGCCAGTGGCCCGATGGAGTTAGCAACATCATTTGAACCATGCGCAAAGGCAATGGCGCATGCAGTGAGAATCTGTAGCACCACAAAAATACGCTCGACACGACTGAACCGATGCTTCGGATCGTCTTCCCCAACATCGACTCGACGAATAAAAAAGGCGCCTAGAGCAGCACCTATAAGGCCAAACACAACCGATCCAATAAGCGACTGAGTCAAATTGAGATCAAGTTTAAGGGGTTTAAGGCCCTTAAATAGCGTGACCAACCCGATGATGAAGAAAACAAAGAAGAAAAATACGGGTCCTAGTTTTCGTATTTGTACAATAGGGTCTGGCTTGTCGAGCACCTTTAATCGGGTAATTTGGAAGATAAAGAAAGCGATCACACCGGCCAAAAGCGGCGAAGTCACCCATGACAGTACAATCTGAGCAATCTTTCCCCACTTTACGGCGTCCAGACCAATCGCAATAGCCCCAAAACCAACAATTGCCCCAACGATAGAATGTGTTGTTGAGATCGGCAGTCCAAAGCGTGTAGCCACAACCAGCAAAGTCCCGGCAGCCGCGAGGGAACCCAGCATACCGTAGATCAACTGCTCCCTACTCATCATACTGAGGTCAAGCATTCCCTTTCTTACGGTATCCGTAACATGCCCCCCCGCAAGAAAGGCGCCCGCGAATTCAAGAATGGCTGCAACCATAATCGCGCCCCAGACCGTAAGCGCGCCAGAACCGACACTGGTTCCCATAGCATTGGCGACGTCATTCGCCCCAATCGCCCAAGCCATGTAAAGCGCAAGAAACCCTGCTATCCAGAGTGCTATTGGGATTTCAGAAAGGAATTCCATCAATCTTTTCCTAGGGCCGAAGCGGATTCTGCCTTTGCCCGTTTGACGTTTGCTTATTTTGCACGGCAGATTAACAAGGGCATGTTACAAAATAATTACAGCGTCAATCCGTATCGTATCTTTGTGCCGTTTATGTTTAAGCCGCACGGCGGTGAACCAGAGAACCTGGTAAATAACAAGTAAATGTACTGCCAGAGCCAAGTACGCTATTGACCGTTAGATCACCTTGCATACGAACGAGGACGTGCTTGACAATCGCGAGCCCCAATCCTGTGCCACCAGATTCCCGAGAACGAGCAACATCAACTCGATAGAACCTCTCTGTAATTCTGGAAATGTGGCTTTCGTCAATCCCTATCCCGGTATCCTCAACAACGAAATATGCGCCTCGGGTCTCGACCCACCAACGCAACGTAATCAGGCCGCCAGCAGGTGTGTATCTGACAGCATTCACCGTTAGATTTGATAGGAGGCTTCGGACCTCCTCAAGGCTCCATTCAATCACATAACCTGATTCAACATCCAAAGAAATTTGATGGCGCTTCTCGCCACTGAGAACCTCAGCCTCGTTTCTTACCTGCTCGAGAAGACGATCAACATCCACCGGTTGAGTCGGTGGGCTAATTTGCTGTTCAAGATGGGAAAGCGTAAGCATATCTTCCACGATTCCTTTGATTCGTGTTGTCTGCTGATACATCTGGCTCAACACAGCAGTGAGTTGGCCTTGATCGGTAACAGATCTGTCTATCAAAGACTCCAGGTAGCCGTGTATTACGGTTAGCGGCGTTCGCAACTCGTGCGAAGCATTGGCTACGAAATCCTGGCGAACACTCTCAAGTTGCCGTATCAGCGTGACCTCGCGGGCCTGGAGCAGGCGTTGTTCATTACCGTAAGGCGTTATACGTATTGACAAAAGTTTGTCTGGCGATACAGGCGACGGCACATCAAGTTGTTCGTCCGATATTGGCAGTGCCACAAATTCCCGAAACCCTCTGGCATCAATTATTACCTCAATTCTCTTCCCCTGATCCAGCGACGATGACAGATTGAGCAATTCGATTGCGGCCTTGTTCCACCACTCAATACGGTTATTTCGATCGAGCGCAACGATGGCATCGGGCAATGCGGACAGAGACTCTCGAAGCCCGCGAACAGCACTGACCAATTTCTTTTTTCGCTTTAATCCTTGATTCTTCAGACGTTCAATGTCTGATTCGAGATTCTTTCTCTGGGCTTTCTGTTTGCATATACCGTCTAAAAGAGCCTGGCCGAACGGGGTAAACAACCAGCTTCCAGTCGTTATCGCTTTGTCACCACTAAGCCTTTTTAAGATTAAGAAATACTGGAGCGAATAGAGCAGAGTAATACATCCGACCAGGGCTACCACTATCAGAAGCGGAATATCGGTAATGATTGCAACCGTGGTGATACTCCCCAGTGGTATTGCAAGTACCATTAACTCCAGTAAGCCTGTACGAATTCCTACAATCATGCCCTACTCGACGAAAATCGGTAGCCGACCCCTCGAATAGTTTGAATCAGGGTGTCAAATCGGTGTGGCTCTAATGCACAGCGTAACCGCCTGACACATACGTCAACCGTTCTTTCTTCGACAAAACTGTTGACACCCCATACCCAGTCCAATAGCTGGCCACGACTATAAACGCGACACTGATGCGTCATAAAAAAATGCAGTAATTTGAATTCGGTCGGGCCTAGATTCAGATTGTTTCCGTTAGCAGCGACCTGACGGCGAGTTGGATCGAGTAGTAAGCCATCCAATTCCACGACTTCATCACTTTGATGTGGCGCCATTCGACGCAATACAGCTTGAATTCGTGCCACCAGTTCCCGGGTAGAGAATGGCTTCGTAATGTAATCATCGGCCCCGCTTTCTAACCCTTTTACTTTATCTGTCTCTTCCCCCCGGGCTGTAATCATTATGATAGGAATATCTCGAGTCCCCTTTCGCTTTTTCAAGTTATGAGCAAATTCAACTCCGCTTGTTCCTGGCAGCATCCAGTCCAACAGAATAAGACTCGGGCAGCTTGATTGGATCAAGCCCTGGGCATTCTCAGCATCCTCTGCTTCGATTATTTCAAAGCCATTCTGATCCAAAACGAAACGTAGCATCTCACGGATGGCGATATCATCCTCTACTACCAGAATCGTTGGCGTTGCCATAAATCACTACCCTTCTGTGGTCCCAACACCTGAATTAGACACATCGATTGTTACAATTTAGTGACAATTCATCGACACTTTTTGTTCTAGCACTCGAGCGAGTAATCAGCGGTTCAATCTGTAACCTTTTTCTCAAGGGCCGCCAGTCTTTTTGCAAGGTCATCCAGCTGCCGGAAACGCACCGCACTGCGGCGCCACTCCTTACTCGCCATGAGTCCGGTACCCGAAGAATACACACCCGGTTCGGTGATGGAGCCCGTCACCATGGACATACCAGTCAGGTGCACATCGTCTGCAATAGTCACATGGTCCGCCACACCGACGACTCCAGCCAGTGTGCAACGCTTTCCTATGATCGTACTGCCGGCAATCGCAACACAGGCAGCAATAGCTGTGTCTTCACCGATTTTCACGTTGTGAGCGATGTGGACGAGATTGTCGATCACCACACCCCGTCCGATGGACGTATCACCTAGAGCACCTCGATCGATTGCGGTGCCCGCCCCAACCTGGACATCGTCACCGATCTCGAGCCCGCCTAACTGGGGAATCCGTACCCATCGGCCATTCTCATTGGCATTACCGAACCCATCACTGCCCAATACCGCCCCACTCTGGACATAGCATCGGGCTCCGATCTTGACACGATACGCCACTGTAACGTTCGCACAGAGACGGGTCTGCGGACCGATAATGGCGCTGGTTTCCACGACACACCCTGCCCCGATAATGACCCCGTCACCGATATCCACATCCGCTTCAATCACACAGCCTGCGCCGATGGATACCGAGTCAGGCAGTGACACGCTGTTTGAAACGACTGCCGTGGGGTGCACGCCGGGTTCCGGAACCGGGGTTGTGTCTAAGGCCCGCGCCGCGCGCCCATAAGCCACGTGTGGATCATCACAGACGATTGCAGGGCCCGACCAGGCCGGTAGATCCTTTTCTCTCAAAATGACTGCCCCGGCACGGCAATGCTCCAACAGCGGCCTGAGTTTCGCATTTGCGATAAACGTGATCTCGCTGGCGCCTGCTCCTTCTAGAGTGGCCAAGGCCTCGATTTCCAACGTGCCATCTCCGCGACAGATGCCGCCAATGAGGTCGGCAAGGTCTGCAAGTTTCATCGCTGACCCTGCCTGACCGGTGTTTGGGAGCCACAATCCGGGCAGAAACACGAACTCTGTGAACAGCTTTGATCGATCATCGGCAGATTATAGATTCAGTCCCTCTGGCTCTGGCGGTGT
>CAJXBY010000023.1 GCA_913051905.1 uncultured Gammaproteobacteria bacterium
CCGGTGTCGGCTCAGTGATCAACACCGCACGCATCGAAGCCGGATCCTCGGTAGCAGTCATCGGCTGCGGCGGCGTTGGACTGAATGCCGTCCAGGGCGCGGTGCTCGCCGGTGCCGGGCAGATTATCGCGGTCGACCTGCTCGACAACAAGCTGGACTATGCCCGTGAATTCGGCGCCACCGATGTGGTGAACGGCGCCAACGGTGATGCGGTCGAGCAAGTCATGGAACTGACCGGCCGGGGCGTGGATTATGCGTTCGAAGCCATCGGTAATACCCGGACCATCCACCAGGCCTACCAGATGCTCGCCTCAGGTGGCACCGCCGTCGTGGTCGGCATGGCACCTGAAAATGATGAAGTGTCGATCAACGCCCTGTCATTTCCGCGGACTGAAAAGGCCATTGTCGGCTCGTGGTACGGCGGCGCACGGCCCTGGGTCGACCTGCCGAGAATTACCGACCTCTACCTCAGCGGAAAGCTCAAGATCGACCCGCTGATCAGCCGGACCTATTCTCTGGATGACATCAACATCGCCTATGATGCACTGGCCGCCGGCGAGGTCGCCCGCAGTATCATCTCGTTTGAATAGCTTGCGCGGGTGCAGTTGAGCGCAGGATCAGCAGCCGAATTCAGCGATGGTGTCATCACCGCAAGACAGCCCCGGCCCCCGGGGACAACACGTCGACGTTCTTGTCGTCGGAGCGGGGTTCTCCGGTCTTTACCTGCTTCATCGCCTGCGTGGTGCCGGATTCAATGTCCGGGTTCTGGACAAGGCCGCAGACATCGGCGGCACTTGGTACTGGAACCGTTATCCCGGTGCGCGCTGCGACGTGGAAAGCATGCAGTACGCGTTCAGTTTCTGTCCCGAACTTGAACAGGAGTGGGTCTGGACCGAGAAATACGCCACCCAGCCAGAGATCCTGCACTACGCCAATCATGTGGCGGACCGATTCGACCTGCGCCCGGACATTCAGCTCAACACCACCGTACTGTCCGCCACCTATGACGAGGACCACCAACGCTGGTCAATCGAGCTGGATGGCGGTGGACAGATGTCGGCAGATTTCTGCGTCATGGCAACCGGTTGTCTGTCGACCACAAACACACCCGACTTCAATGGGCTCGACACCTTCACCGGACCCGTGTACCACACGGGCCAATGGCCGCATGAAGAGGTCGACTTCAGTGGCCAGCGTGTCGGAATCATCGGGACCGGATCGTCCGCCATACAGTCCATCCCGATCATTGCAAAACAGGCAGGTCATCTTTATGTTTTCCAGCGCACACCGCACTACACGGTGCCGGCCTGGAACCGGCCGTTGGCGAGTGACCCGGCAAGCCGACACTCTGGCAGGAAAGCCTACGGTTACGATGCTGACCTGACGATCGACGAGATCAAGGCGGATTACACCGGACTGCGGCAACGAGCGAGGAAAATGCTGAATGCCCTTGCGTTCATACCGAACCGGCAAACTGCACTGGAAGTCAGTGATGATCAGAGGCAGTCCGAATACGAACTCTGGTGGCAACGCGGTGGCGTACCGTTCCTTGGTGCTTATACCGATCTACTGAAAAATCGGGCATCCAATGAGACAGCCGCTGAATTCGTGCGACAAAAAATCCGGCAGACCGTCCAGGACCCGGTGGTCGCTGAAGCACTGCTGCCCACTTACACCATCGGCTGCAAACGACTGGCGGTAGACAGCGGCTACTACGAGACCTATAACCGCCCCAACGTCACCCTGGTGGATATCAGCGAGTCACCGATCGAAAAATTCACTCCGTCCGGTATTCGCGCGTTGGGCCGGGAATACGCTCTGGACTCGCTGATCATGGCAACCGGGTTCGATGCGATGACCGGCACCCTGCTGAAGATCGATATAAAGGGCCGGCGTGGAATCTCACTGCGCGATAAGTGGGCGGATGGTCCGCGAAGTTATCTGGGCCTTGGCATCGCCGAATTTCCCAACCTCTTCACGATCACGGGCCCGGGCAGCCCCTCCGTACTGACCAACATGCTTCAGTCCATCGAACAGCACGTCGACTGGATCGTCGACTGTCTGAACTATCTGCGGGATCAGGAGATCAGCGAGATCGAAGCCACGCAGGCAGCTGAAGACGCCTGGGTCATCCACAATGATGAGGTGGCCGATGCCCATATCCGGAATTCCTGCAGTTCCTGGTATGTCGGCGCCAACATTGAAGGTAAACCCAGAGTGTTCATGCCCTACGTCGGTGGATTTCCACGCTATGTGGAGACATGCAACGGGATCGCAGCCGACGGATACAGCGGATTCACCTTGGGCTCAACCCCGCCCTGACCTCGGGACACCGGAGGTGCCGGCAAAGCATCGGGACGGCTAGAGGCCCATCTGCTGCAGAATTGCGCGGGTCAATGGGTCCCTAGCTTTAGCCAGGCGGTCGGTGATCGAGAAATGGTGATCGCCCGGTGTGGAGACGTATTCGGCCTGGATACGGTGTTGCCTGAGGTGTGCGGCATAGGCCAGCGACTGCCAGTGAAAGAGGTCGGACTCGGCCGATCCGACTGCGAGGATCGATGGCGCCCGGGCGACCGGTGTCAATACCATGGGGCTCATCGCTTTCGCCTCCCTCGCTGTTAGGCGGATATCGCTCTGCAACTGAGAGTGGCGATGTGGCTCGATGTCAAACAACCCACTGAGGGGTGCGGTTCCACGAATCAGGTCCCGGGGTAGACGCCCTTCCCGGGTCCAGTCGGTGGCAATCATCATCCCGGTCAGGTGGCCCCCCGCAGAATGCCCCGAGATATAGATATTTTTCCGATCCCCGTTGTACTGCCCGATGTTCCGGTAGACCCAGACGACCGCCGCCCGGATCTGGTCGACGATGTTGGTGATCCTGACATCGGGACACAGATCATAATCAGTCAGAACCACGGTCGCGCCGGCTGTTACCATCGGACCTGCAATATGACTGTAGTGCGACTTACTGATTTCCCGGGCACGCCAGTATCCACCGTGAATGAAAATGTGCACCGGAGCACCTTTCTGCTCTGCCGGGAAGATATCCAGCACCTGCCTCGCCGACCGGCCATAGGAGACATCAGTCACGCAGGCCAGATTCCGGCGTGCCCGCGCACTGCGCTGAGCCGATTTGCTTACATACTGATCGACATTTTTGACCGTGAGCCGCGGCAAATACTGAAAGTTGATATCTTCAATCTGTGCCGGGGTCAGTTTCTGTCTAGCCATGGGTTCTCTCCGGGGTTACGGTCGACACGAATTGTGCTGCAATTCACCCTAGATTAACGCCACGCGAGCAAGGATAGAACCCCATGGAACCCCATGCGCCCATCACCCTGGAAGAAGTCCAGCAAGCCCAACTGCGCATCAAGGATGCGACGATCCGTACGCCGCTGGTGCGCCTAAACGTGGATGATCCCGACAGGGAGATCTATCTCAAGCTGGAGAACCTGCAACCGATCGGATCTTTCAAGCTACGCGGTGCGCTCAACGCCATGCGCGCGGCCGATCCGGACACACTGAAAGATGGTGTCTGGACCGCCAGCGCCGGCAACATGGCGCAGGGCGTGGCCTGGGGAGCACGCCGGCTAGGCATCAAATGTACAGTGGTGGTGCCAGACAACGCAGCAACTGCCAAACTCAATGCGATCACCGAGCTGGGTGCCAGCATTATCAAGATCCACCCTGCAGAGTGGTTCGATCTGGTTCTGCACCGCCACCAATATCCGGGGTTGTCGGGCCTGTTCATTCACCCGGCGAGCGACCGACGGGTCATGGCTGGACAGGGCACCATCGGCGTTGAGATAGTGGAAGACCTGCCTGATGTGGATGCGGTAGTGACGCCCTTTGGTGCCGGCGGTCTGACCGCGGGGGTCGCCTCTGCGGTGCAGGCGCTCAAACCCGAAACAAGGCGTTACGCCTGCGAACTGGAGACCGGCGCCCCGCTGGCACCGTCACTGGAGGCCGGCGAACCCGTAACTATTGAAACGCGTCCCGCCCCAGGCTTCGCCACTGGTTTCAGCGGGGCGCCGACGGTCGCAGCCGAGATGTGGCCTATTCTCAGCCAGGTCGTCGACGGCTCGCTGGTCATGTCGGTAGCCGACCTGGTCTCTGCTATACGGCTGCTGGTGGAACGCAATCACGTAGTGGCCGAGGGTGCCGGTGCTGCTGCCGTGGCGTCGGCACTGGCTGGCGGTGCAGGACACGGCAGAATTGCCTGCGTTGTGTCAGGCGGGCACATCGACCCGAATCAACTCATCGAGATACTCGGCGGCGAGGTGATGTGAGCGCTCGGTCTCCTGTTTTCCGCCAACCGCACCTTCACAGGCGGGAGACAGCCTGCTCGAACGCATCCAGACACTCGTCTACGACAGCCTCATCCATCGCGGTCGATAGACAGCTCAAACCACGGTGAGAGATGATCACGCCGGCTTCCAAGAGCCGGCTCTGCAGCCGATCAAGCCACTGATTGGCCTGCGGATCAGTCGGAAGACTGCGATAGTTCTCGATCGGCTGGTCGGTGGGCACGATCTGAAACAGCGACCCGTCACCCGTGGCCTGGCCGCACTGATGACCTGCCTGAAACACAGCATTGATCCCCCTGCGCATGCGCTCGCCCAGCGCATCCAGTCTCGCAAATGCCTTCGCATTCAGTTTGCCGAGCGTGGCAAGTCCCGCAGCTGCTGAGAGTGGATTACCGCTGTAGGTGCCCCCGGACAGCACCATGTTCGCACCCGCATCGGGCCTCAGCAGGCTGAGCACGTCGGCCCGGCCACCGACTGCACCGATCGGGATACCGCCGCCAATGATCTTGCCGAAGGTAGTCAGGTCCGGTGACCCGCCGTAACGGCCCTGAGCACCGTCTGGTCCTAAGCGGAAGGCAATCACTTCATCGAAGACCAGCAGTACGCCGTACTGGCGGGTGATCTCGCGGAGGAACTCATAGAAGCCCGGCTCGGGCTGTGCCATACCTGATTTGTTCGACAGGGGTTCCACCAAAAGCGCGGCCAACCGGTGTCCGTGCTTTTCGAAGAGCTGCTCTACTCTGGCGCGGTCGTTGAAAGGCAGGATCACCACTTCGTCAGCCACAGCCGGTGACAGGCCGCCTGAACTTGGAACACTGTTGGGTGAGCCCGAATTACCCCAGTTAGTCGGTGTAGAGCCAACGCCCATCTGCACGTAATCGTAGTAGCCATGATACGCCCCTTCGAACTTGGCAACAGCGTGGCGGCCGGTAAAAGAGCGGGCGAGTTTGATCGCCATCATCACGGCTTCCGTACCCGAGCTTCGAAAGTGGATGCTCTCCACAGACGGGACACGATCGATCATCGTGCAGGCGAGATTCACCTCGGGCTCTGATGGTTCCGAGAAGCTCACACCGCGCTGAGCCTGGTCAATCACCGCGGCCGTAACATCGGCATCGCAGTGACCGTGGATCAGTGCCGTCATGTTGTTCAGACAGTCGATTCGCTCATCGCCGTCGACATCGGTCAGCCGGCATCCGGCACCGCTGTGCGCATAGATCGGATAGGGTTCAAACACGTAATGGAGTCTGGATGTGCCGGCAGGTATTACGCGGCTTGCCTCGCCATGCAGTCGCCGGGTCGCAGAATCGCGCTCCAGATATCGGTCCTTGTCGTGTCGCGGCTTGAGTTGCGTCGCCATATTTTCTCCTCGTGTAGTGAGTCCGGACGACCTACCAGCTTTTTTACTGTCCGGTCAGCTTTTCTGTGGCTTCAGTGCAATACCGGTCAGGCCGGGCGTTAACAAATTTAACTCACCTGGCAACTGCAGCACAAACCAGCCGAAATGGTTCGTGTAGTATGCTTCACCCAGATGCCTCATCAATCCCCAATACACCTTCACCTTGATGCTGTCGGCGGCGTGGCCGGAGACATGTTTGTCGCAGCGCTGCTGGATGCTGCGCCTGATCTTGAAGCCGAATTACTGCGTGCCCTCGACCAGGCGGGTCTCAATACGCTGGTCCGCGTACAGCGCTTCGACCACGATGACGGCACCCTGACCGGATCGAAGGTCAGCGTGACACCCGTCTCCGATGCGGCGCAGAATGACAGCGTGCCCGCCGGGGAGAGATCACATGCCCACACGCACCGCAGTTGGCGAGACATCAGGCAGCTGCTCATGGATGCCGACCTGCCTGAGGGTGCGAGAACCCGATGTCTGGAAATTTTTCTGCAGCTGGCCGAGGCCGAGGCCGAGGTGCACGGCACGACCGTTGATGAGGTCTCTTTTCATGAAGTCGGTGCCTGGGACTCTATCGCCGACATCGTCATGGCGGGCTGGCTGATCGATCGTCTCGTTATCAGAAGCTGTTCCGCTTCCAGCCTGCCCATGGGCCGTGGCCTGGTCGAGACGGCCCACGGCCGACTACCGGTACCCACACCGGCCACCACGCTGCTGCTGAAAAACATGCCGCTCGTCGACGACGGACTCGATGGCGAACGCATCACACCCACGGGCGCCGCCATTCTGAAGCACCTGGACCCGGTCTTCACGGCCCAGGCTCTGCCCCGCATCCTCCAGGGTCATGGCATCGGTTTCGGCAACCGGGAGTTTCCGGGAGTCAGCAACATTCTGCGGGCCGTGATTTACACCGGTGCCGACTCCGCCCATACACAGGAACAGGTCGCGCTGCTCGAATTCGAAGTCGACGATCAGACGCCTGAAGACCTGGCGGTGGGACTCGAACACCTGCGCCGTGCTGAAGGCGTGATCGATGTTGTGCAGTCCACAGTCGCGGGGAAAAAGAACCGCCTGTTGCTGCGCGTGCAGATCATCGCATCACCCGCCCGCATTGACGATATTCTCGCGCGCTGCTTCGTCGAGACGACGACGCTGGGGGTCCGATGGCACCTGGTACACCGTGCTGTCCTGGAGCGGTCGACAGAGAGCCGTCTGATCGATGATCATAAGATTCGTGTCAAACACGCCACCCGGCCTGAAGGTCAATCGACCGCCAAGGCGGAGATGGACGACCTGGCCGGAGCCGGCGGACACCAGCAGCGGCAACGACTGCGACGACATGTCGAGACGGAACCTGACGTTTGAAGACAGACTGCGTTCTCCTGAGACTTGAACAGGCCATCCGATCCGCCGGCCGGTCGGCGGTGGCTGTCAGCGGCGGTGTGGACAGCATGACACTCGCGGTCGCGGCGCATCGCCAAGCCCCGGGCGAAGTGGAGATGTTCCACGCCGTCTCCCCCGCCGTGCCGCCGATCGCCACAGACCGCGTTCGGACCTATGCGTTACAGGAAGGATGGCAACTGACAGTCGTCGATGCCGGTGAATTCTCCGATGACCGGTACCGCTCGAACCCCGTCGACCGCTGTTTCTTCTGCAAGACCCATCTTTATGGCTGCATGACCAGTCGCACAGAACGGACGCTGCTCTCGGGTGCCAATACCGATGATCTGGGTGACTACCGGCCGGGGTTGAAGGCTGCCGCAGAGCACGGCGTCCGCCACCCGTACATCGAGGCCGATATCTGCAAACAGGACGTCCGTGCGCTTGCCCATCATCTGGGACTCGAAGACATCGCGGAACTGCCGGCTGCGCCGTGCCTTTCGAGCCGCGTCGAAACCGGAATCCGCATCGATCCGGTGCAGCTACTGAACATCAATGCCGTTGAAAACCTCATCCGCGAGCGCCTGGCGCCAGACACCGTGCGCTGCCGCCTGCGTCACTCCGGCATCGTCATTGAACTGGATGCCAAAAGCCTTGAAGCGCTGGACGTTGCACAGCGGGAGGACCTCAGCCGCTCTATCGCCGGCAGGTTCGAAGCAACCAATCCGGACATTGCTGTCGAGTTTGCACCCTACCGCATGGGCAGTGCGTTCCTGACCGGGGCCTGACAGAGAGTCATGACCGATCGGGACCACACGCCTGATGGAACGCGCTCACAGCGAATTGGCATCGACGAGGCTGTGCTGTGTGCCGACAAGCCCATCGAGAACCTGAAACGTATTCTCGACGACGCCCACACGACAGACCGGCGGCTTTTGCTAACCCGCCTCAGTCAGGAAAAAATGGCTGCACTGTCCGAGCTTCACCGGCAGAACATCGACTATGAGGCCGTCTCCCGAACCGGCTGGTACGGCGAGACCGCCGACACGCCGGAACAGGCACCGCAGGTCGCAGTCGTCACGGCAGGCACTTCCGACGTGCCGGTTGCGCGTGAGGCCGTCCGGACCCTGGCGTTCAGCGGAGTGGCCTGCACGGAAGTCTATGATGTCGGTGTCGCCGGGTTGTGGCGTCTCCTGGACCGGGTCGAAGAACTTTCCCGTTATCCGGTCGTTATTGCGGCAGCCGGCATGGATGCCGCGCTCCCGAGTGTGCTGGGAGGTCTGGTCCCAGGCCTCATCATTGCGGTACCCACCTCGGTCGGCTACGGCGTCGCCGCCGGAGGTCTGAGCGCTCTGAATACGCTGCTTGCGAGCTGCGCACCCGGCATCGCCGTGGTGAACATAGACAATGGTTATGGCGCAGCCTGTGCGGCGCTCCGTGCACTCCGCAGCCGGACTCTCTGACGACTGTCAGCTGCCGAGACCGAACAAAGACGTCAGCCCGGCCTCCTGCTGAAACTGCAGCATGGCCTCATCGCTCGGCCGGCCTTCATGGCGTGTTGCAGCATCCAGTACTTTGGGCAGCAGGGTGAGATCACCGACGGTGTTGAGAAATATGCGAGGGCGGGACAGGCACCAATGCATGGCTTTGTCGATGTCGGACTGATCCGAGAGGGGCTCGTACCAGGTGTTGTAGGTGGCTGACCGGGTGGCCCAGGGCCCCCTCGCGATCGACTTGATGGTCTGCACGGCAAAGTTGCGCTGCTCGGCGAGCTTCATGATCTCGTCAAATTCGCCGGCATAGCGAGGATTGGCGTAGAAAACGGGGTTGTAGGGCAGCAGTACCGAATCGAAATCAAATGCCGCAAGGGAGCGTTTATGCATGGCCGCGATCGTCCAGCCATGTCCGGTGACGCCGATGTGCCGCACCAGACCTTCATCGCGCGCCGCCACCAGAGCCTGCAGCGCCCCTCCTTCCCCGAACGCGGTATCCCACTCGTCCGGGTGATAGAGCGCATGCATCTGAATCAGATCCACATGATCGGTCTTCAAACGGTCGAGCGAGACATGTAGCTGTTCCCTCGCCGCAGGGCCAAGGCGCTGCTCGGTTTTCGTCGCCAGGAAAAAGTCTTTTCGGTGCGACCTCATCCAGGGACCTATCCGTTCTTCAGCCAGGCCGTAGCGCGGCGCCGCGTCAATGTGGTTCACGCCGTACTCGAGAAGGACATCCAGTGTCTGGTCGGCAGTGGATTGATCAACATTCTTAAGTGCGGCAGCCCCGAAAAGGGTCACGCTGCTCATGTGCCCAGTCCGGCCGAAGGGTCGCTTTTCGATCGCTCCTTTCACGGTCAAGATCCCCTGTCCGGGAACTGCAAATGGTCAGACATCCGGATGATTATAATGAGGTTATCGGTGCCTGGCCGGAACCCAGGTCCGAATAACGGGAGTCCACACAGTGAATGTTACCCTGAACTACGGCTGCGACGGCCTTGAGGTCGCCCTGCCAGATGATGCCGATGTCACGGTCATCCACAAACCGTCCATGCCGCAGGTCGGCCAAGCCGCCAACGCCGTCCTCAACGCACTGCACAACCCCGTGGGCGCACCACCATTATCCGAGCTTGCAGGTAGCGCGGCCAGCGCCTGTATCGCGATCTGTGATATCACCCGCCCCGTTCCCAATGGTCTCTTTCTGCGACCCGTTATCGAGATGCTCCTCGCCGGCGGCATTCCTGCCGATCGGATCACCGTTCTGGTCGCGACAGGACTGCACCGGCCCAACCAGGGTGACGAACTGGCCGAACTGGTCGGCGATCCCTGGGTCCTTGAGAACGTACGGGTGGAAAATCATTTTGCGCGCAACGATGAAGACCACGTCCTGGTGGGCGTCACCGCCACCCGGGGTACGGTCGTCCGCCTGGATAGGCGATTCGTCGAGGCGGATCTCAGGATTGCGACCGGTCTTGTTGAACCCCATTTTATGGCCGGTTACTCGGGCGGGCGTAAAGTGATCGCCCCGGGCCTTGCCCACGCTGAAACCATCACGACCTTTCACAGTGCTCGGTTCATGGCCGACCCGAATGCTGACAACTGTGTCCTTCAGGACAACCCCCTGCACGAAGAGCAGCTCGAGATTATCGACATGCTGGGCGGGGCGCTCGCTTTGAATACCGTGATCGACGAGCAGCGACGGCTCTCCTTTATCAATTTCGGCGAGGTGCTAGCGAGTCACAAATCTGCCGTCGACTACGTGGGGGCTTATTGCGAGGTGCCTGTTGCCAGACGCTTTGACACGGTACTCACCAGCGCTGCCGGATACCCGCTCGACAAAACCTACTACCAGACCGTCAAGGGCATGGTCGGGGCCATGGGCATCCTGAATCCCGGTGGGGACCTGATAGTTGTCTCGGAATGTTCGGAAGGTATCGGCTCGAAGGAGTATGCCGATGCCCAGCGGCGCTTGGTGGAACTCGGGCCGGATGCTTTTCTTCAGAGCATTCTCAAAAAGTCACACGCCGCTATCGATGAGTGGCAGACGCAGATGCAGCTCAAGCCCATGGCTGTCGGTACGATTTACCTGGTCACTTCTGGACTCTCCGAAGAGGAGCTGTCGTTGACGGGCGTCAACATTGCGGCTTCGGCAGAAGAGGCCGTCAGGGACAGTCTTAATCGATCAACCGACCGATCCGTCGCCGTGATTCCTGAAGGGCCCTACCTGGTTCCTGTCTGCCAGTCCCCTGACATACAGAGCGCTGCTGCCTGAATAGTCGACCAAGACACGGATCGGCCTGGCGCGGTAATCCCGGGACGCGATGGCTCCGTCAGACAGATACCGGTCGTTCGGTATCCCGTTCGGTATCAAGGTGCAGCAGAAGCGCTTCGGCCCTGATGCGCTTCTCCCGGTTCGCGTCTCTTTGGACAATCCGCAGTAGCGCGTCCTTGGCGGCGAGGTCACCGCGCTCGGCCATATCGAAGGCCATGCGGTCGCGCCGTTCGTGATAGCGGGTATCCAGCGGGACAACGTTCACATCAAATGCCCGCCAGTAATACTGCTGATCGTCTGACGCCCAGCCAGAATAGACTTCTTCCCATGCCCCGCATCCGGAGTAGGTCCGCATGTTCGTCTCGGCCACCGGCTGTGTGGCCGGCTGATAACGCGCGTCGAATGACATGCGGATTTCTCGGCTGCGGTTCGGCAGTGCCTGGTGTACCGTCGTATCGGAGAAAACGACCGCATCCCCGGCTTCAAAGGAACCGCTGACCCACGTTCCGGGGATGGGAACACAGATATCCATGCCGCCGGCACCGGAACCGACTTTGGTGTCGAGCACGCCCGCCTGGTGGGAGCCGGCCGCAACGGCCAGTGGTCCTTTCTCTATCGGACAGTCGCCAAGCGGCACCCACAGGGCGTGATTTGTCCCACCACCGATATGGACCTTGTCCTGGTGGATGCCGCTGGTGAAATCAAAATGTTCACTCTTGGGAAAAATATTCCGCTGGACGAACATCGGGTGAACGAAAGCCGGCTCGCCGAAAATCCGTTCGAAAAACGCCAGCACACTGGGGTGAGTGCGAAGCCGGTGCAGTTCCTCATCGGCCCATAATCCGCGGAAAACCTGCATGTAGGCGGCTTCGGGATCTTTGCAGGCCGCGGAGGGCTCGGCAATACCCTGTTCCACCGGGCTCGCCTGATCAAGCCACCCGCCTTGGGCGGCCTTGTCCAGCAGCCGGCGGTGAATCTCTAGAACCCGCGCGCGCGGGAACAGGCCGCGCACGAAAAGATAGCCGTCCCGTTTCAGCCTCTTGGCGAGTGCCGCACCATCGTCGATCAGTTCAGTCGAATCCAGAAACGTTTCCATTCTTTGCGCTGGCCTGTCTGTTAGGGGTTGTAAAACCGCACTTTGCTGTTGGTGCAATCATACTCCACGGGTCGACCGCAGGCACGGCCCGCCCGCCAGCGCCGCAGCCGCCGTAATTGTCGGGCGGGAGTGTCGAGTGGCTACTGTCCAACAAGCCGCGTGACCTGACAGAGTCCCGACCGGTGCGGAACCGAACCGCTGATGGGGTCCGCTTCGGTGTCGGCGACGAGCTGGTTGAAGTTAGCACTGCCCTCACCAAGCACCGGAAACCCCGGTTTGCCGAGTGCTTCGCACGCCTGCCACCAGCCGTGCTGACCCATCACCGTGTCCGGCCGCAGCGAGGCGATGAGCCGTGCCCTCGCCTTCACGCTGCCTGACGACGTGGTGATCCGGACCCAGTCGCCATCCCGGATATCGCGCGCCCGGGCCGCGTCCGGGTGCATCTCCACCAGCGGATCTGCCATCAAACGGCGTAAAGACGGCAGATTTCGGTACTGGCTGTGACAGAACTGATGAGGCTTTGCCGAACCCAATACCAGCGGGAACTCGTCCAGCAGTTCGGGCCGGCTGACCGGGCTGCGTGCCGGTTCGACATACTCGGGCAACGGGGCATAACCGTGTTCTCTGAAGGTTTCGGACCAGATCTCAATGCGACCGCTGGGCGTCACGAATCCGCCCGACGGACCGGCGTCTCGAACCCGCGAAGGATCGGCGCTCATCCCTTGCGGGTTCGCCCGCAGTGTATCCAGCGAGAGTCCCGTTGCCGAGAGGTGTTCACGCAGAGCGGCCTCCCGGTCACCGTTCCAGAAGACGTTGCCGAGCCCCAGCCGCTGCGCCAATTGAAACGCGATCCAGCCATCATCACGCGACTCGCCGCGGCTCGGAACCACCGCTGGCCTGAGCTGCACCCATGACTGGGCTCTGGGGCTGATCTCGAACCCCGCCCTGAGCACTTCGCGTTCCCACGGCGAATTGACCGGCAGAAAGATATCTGCATAGGCAGCGGTCGGGTTAAGGAATAGATCCGCATGTACCTGGAAGTCGAGCGTCTTCAGCGCTTGCGTACCGCGGCCAGTTCCAGCATGCGAGACCAGCAGGTTGGTCCCAAATGTGACAAGCCCCTGTACCGGGTAGGGGTCTGATTCGATGATCGCCCGGTAGAGGTCGTCCGATGTGCACCAGCCGTCCCTGGGCGGCCCCAGCGGTTTCGTCTCCAGACCCAGCGTCAACGCCTTCTGGCGCGGGGTCTTCAAGTGCAGTCCCGAAAGGTCGGGAAGCGGAAAACCGGGCGGCTGATAATTGCCCCCTGCCTGTCCCAGGCTGCCCGTCAGCGTATAGAGCAGCGTGATGGCCCGCGCGGTTTGTGTCGCGTTGGTATGTTGACCGACCCCGGACCACGCGTACCACGATACCGGGCGCGATGCCCAGATCAGCCGGGCGGTCTCGCGCAGTTGTGCCTGGGGCACACCAGTGATGGCTTCGACCTTCGGCGGCGAGTAGTCGCGGCACAATGCACGGTAACGATCAAAAACCGGACGACAGACGACGGGGCCCTCCAGGGTATCGATCTCGACCTCACCATCGAGCAGCCAGTCCTTTACAGGATCGCCTGCAGACTGCGAAGGACCCAGGGCCATCGGAGCCGAGAGCGCCTGGTCCCAGCCCACTAGCCGGTCCGACGACCCGTTTAGGACGACATCCGCCTCTACCAGAAGTCGATTCTCTTCCGCGTGAACCAGCGCCGGCGCATTACTCTGACGGCACAGGAACTCATCATCGTACGCGCCTTCGGTCATCATCAGATGGGCCAGGCCGAGTGCGAGGGCGCCGTCGGTTCCGGGCCTCACCTGCAACCACGAATCGGCCTTGACCGCAGGTCCGTTTCGCCGGGGATCGACTACGACCGTGCGCAGTCCACGGCGCTTGGCCTCGGCGATGCGTTGCGCCTGCGCCAGCCAGGAGACGTTCGGATTACACCCCCACAGAAGCACGCAACCGGCATGCTCAAGATCGGGCACGCCCACCCCGCTGCCAAACGTGTATTTCGGTGCGATATCTTTGTGCCAGTTACAGATTTCGGTGCCGTAGCAGTTGTTGGCACTACCGAATGCATGCATCAGCCGCTCGACCCAGTGAATGGAGTCCGAGATGCCGGTGCCGCTCGGGGTGGTGATCGCAAACGCAACACTTTCGGGACCAGATCGGTCGGCGATCTCCCGCAGCCTGGAAGCCGTGGTGTCAAGCGCCTCTTCCCAGCTGATTCGGGCCCAGCCCGGATCAGAATCCCCTTTCGGCCGGGTCCGTTTCATCGGGTAGAGCACCCGGTCGGGGCTGTAGACGAGCTCCGGAGCCGCCTGCCCCTTGGCGCACAGCGACCGACCGGTGGGATGGCCCGGATCCGGTGCGACGGCCGTCAGACGCCCATCGGTGACAGTCGAAATACACCCGCACCGCGATCGGCACAGCGCACACCAACCGTGTACTTTGCGTTCTCCGACTCTGCTGTCTTTGGCTGGACTCATCCTGAAAAGCTTTTAGGGTCTGAGTTCACCCTACCACAATCGCTGCGAGGCGATTTCTGCTCCTTCGACCAGTGCAGCCAGTTTAGCCCAGGTGATCTCGGGATCGACCGCGGGTCGTTCCGCAAACGTGGCAAACCCGCAGTCGGTGCCAGCGATCACCCGTTCCCGTCCGACTTGATCGGCATAGCGGCAGATGCGTTGGGCAACCAGTTCCGGGTGTTCAATGAAATTGGAGGTGGAATCGATCACGCCTGGGATCACCACCTTGCCGTCGGGCAGAGGGTGATCATCGAACACGGTCCACTCGTGCTCGTGACGCGGGTTGGCGGCCTCCATTGAAATGGCATGGGGCCGCAGGCCGTAGACCAGGTCCAGAATGTTCGAAAGATCGATGTCGTGGTGGTGGGGGCCCTGATAATTGCCCCAGCAAAGGTGAACGCGCATGGATTCAGGGGCAATATCGTTGGTGGCGGCGTTCAGCACTTCGATGTGCCGGGCTGCCACGCTTCGGAATTCAGCCACACTCTTGTTCTGATGGACGACGTGGCGCCCCATGGCGAGGTCTGGGCAGTCCAGCTGCAGAGTCACACCTGCGCCGACGATCGCCTCGTACTCTGGCTTCAGGATGTCTGACAGCGCTTCGAGATAGGCATCGTCATTCGGGTAATACTGGTTCTGCAGGAACACCGAAACCACGCCGGGTGAGGACGCAGTAAGAAACCCGCCGCCTGGCTGGTGGGCGCTAATCGCTGCGCTGAAGTTGGCGAGATCCTTCTGCAGAGGTGCAGCGTCCCGCACCGACAGCGGACCGTCACAGGCCGGTCCCTCAAGACTGCGCTCGGTGCCGCCCTGCTCGACGAGACGGCGCGCGTAGCCGAGATAATCCAGAAGATCAGCTGCTGCGCGATTCTCGGCGGCCTTCCCGTTGAACCCGTTCAGCCGGTCTTTGAGGTAGGTGGCATAACTGATCTTACTCATCTCACCATCGCTGACGAGATCGATCTTGGCAGCCACCTGCCGGGCGACGATCCAGTCGACCGAATCGGCAACACATCGATCGAACTGCGCCCGATCGTAAGCCTCGCCCTGCTCTTTAAGCTGTAATAACTGGATCAGCTCATCAGGTCTAGGCAGACTGCCGACGTGGGTGGTCAGAATCCGGTCGGTCGAGGTCTTCATCGGGCGCATCTGCAAAGCGATGTCAGCCAGCTAGAAAACCTGCCACCAGGCACCAGAACCGCATCACAGGTTTCAACGAGCTATAAAGCGCAACGCAGGAAAGCGAAGGGTTCACGGCGCAACCGACAGACCGTCGATACCGTGACGTTCGATCAACTCAGCAACAAGACCGGATGCTTTGGCTTTTGCGACAAAGCCCCTAAGGTAAGCGCTGCTTGCCATACGCCCTGAGGGCGTACCGACTGCCTGTTGCACCGCCGTGAACCGTCCGTCGAGCAGGCGGGCGTTGTCGATTTTCTGCACATCGCTCAGCAGTCTTGGCCGAAGACCCGCCAGGGCATCAAGGCCCTCACGCACAAAAAGATCGTACGATGCATCCAGGCCGTTGGCGCGCACCAGCTCGGCATGCTCCAGATGCCGGCTGAGATAAAGGTCATAAGCGCTTCGTGCCGAAACCGCGATGCGAACACCGGGCCGGTCGACGTCCGCGATGGCCTGAATGGGGGAATCGCCCAGGACCAGGTAAGTCGCCTCGATCTCGACGTAGGCCGGCGTGAATTCGATATGCTCGGCGCGGGCCGGTTCAGCGCCGATCAGGCCGATATCCCAGACCTTTTGCGTGACCGCATCGGCCAGTTCCCCAGGAGACTTGAACGTTAGATAGACAACGTCCACGCCCAGATCGTCGGCGATGCAGGCGGCAAGATCCGGTGCAACCCCCTCCGGGTCGCCGTTTTCGCTGCGGCCGCTGACCAGAAGGAAATTCGACAGGTTGATCGCGGCACGCAGGATACCTGTCGGGGCGAGTTCAGACACAGGTGGGTTAGACATTCAGGCTGCTCCTTCAGGCGATCCATCATGCATTGTATGTTGTAAATACACTGGCGTCGTCTACACCCCTTGGGTCCCTGACAAAGCGGTGATGTCGGGTACGGGACGCCGGGTGGACTCGGTCTGCTGCAACAGTTTTTCGATCGACGCCGCAGTGGCCAGGGTGAAGGCGTCACTGTGCCGGCGCGGGCCGACCACCTGCATACCCATGGGTGTTTCGGTGTGGTCCAGGCCAACCGGGAGCAGTGTCACTGGATGACCGGTGAGGGTGATTGCAGAGGCGATACCCAGCCACTCGACATAGTTCTCTACTTTGTTTCCGTTGATCTCCTCGCAATAGAGCTGTTCGATGGGGAAAGGCGGCACCGCGTTGCCCGGACACAACAGCAGGTCGACATCCTCGAAAAAGCTCTGGAATTGACGGTAAAGGCGGGTCTGCTCTGCTGTTGCCCAGGCGATCTCTTCGGCAGTCATCTCCAGACCAGCCTGCACATTACCAGTGACATTCGGACCCAGCTTTTCGGGAAATCTCCGGTAGTTCTCCATCTGCCCAGCGAGGAAATGGACACCGCGAATGATCCAGAAGACCTCAAGCGCGCGGCTCATGTCCGGGTCGCGGCGCTCGCAGCTGTGAAAAGCTGACGCCACAGATTCGACGCGTTCGGCAAAAAGACGGGCGATGGTGTGATCCACCGGCACCGATCCCAGATCCGTCGACCAGGCTACCCGTAGCCGGCTCAGGTCTACTTCGGCGAGCTGCGCAAAAGCCGCCGGCTCGACCGGACCCGCAAGCGGGTCACAGCCGAGATTTGAGGCCATAACGGAGAGCATGAGCGCGGCGTCGGGGACGTTGCGCGCCATGGGGCCCTGCACGTTATAGGTCGTCAGACCAATCACCCGGCGGTCCGAGGGAACCAGGCCCGGGGTGCCGCGGTGTGCCGCCACGCCACAGAACGAGGCCGGCGTCCGTAGAGAACCACCGGTGTCCGAGCCCGTTGCGATTGGCACCATTCCACAAGCCAGCGCGACGGCCGAACCGCCGGACGAACCGCCGCAGATTCTGGCAGGGTCGAATGGGTTGCCCGTGGGACCATAGACCCGGTTAGTGGTATTGGCACCGGCACCGAATTCCGGTGTATTGGTCTTGCCCAGAACGATGGCCCCTGCCCGCCGGAGGTCAGCAATGATGCGCTCGTCCTGGGCTGGCACGAATTCAGCGTGCAGTTCGGAGCCGAAGGTTGTGCGAACACCTTCCGTGACGTTGAGGTCTTTTACGCCCAGGGGTAACCCGTGCAGAGGCCCCAGCCGATCGCCCTGCAGCACCGCTTTCTCAGCAGCTTTGGCTTCGTTCCGGGCGCGGTCGTAGCAGGCGGCGACCATGGCATTGAGCACAGGATTGACCTGACTGATCCGTGCCACACAGGAATCGACCAGTTCGACCGGCGACAGGGATTTGTTGCCGATCAGCCGTCTGGCCTGCAGCGCGGTCAGATCACAGGCTTCAGTCACGATCCCGCTCCTCGCCGAACACCCTCGGTCAACTTGCGGAGATCCGGCGTGGGTCGTTCGAGATCAGGGTCGTTTGAGAACAGATCTTCCAGCGCTGCAGCCACCCCGAGCGTGAACCAGTCGCCATGCATGGGACCCACCAGCTGCAGGCCAAATGGCATGCCGGTGTGATCGAGACCGCAGGGGATCGCCACACAGGGGTTGCCGGCCAGCGTGAGGGACGAGGTCAGCGCCGATGCATGCATATAGTTGTCCATGGGCAGGTCGTCGATTTTTGTCACGTTGCGCTGGCCTACGGCGGTGGGTGTGATCGGCTGACCCGGCGTGATGAGCAGGTCGTAGTCGTCAAACAGGGTCTGAAACTGACGGTAGAGCCGAGTGTGTTCGGCGTGCGCCCAGCCGATCTCCTCCGCGGTCAGCTTCAGACCCGACTCCACATTGACAACGATATTCGGTCCGAGTTCATCGCTCCTGTTGCGGTAGTGATCCAGGTGTTCGACCAGAAAATTCACTCCACGCAGAATCCAGAACACATCGAGTGCCGTGTCCAGCACCGGGTCGTGAAACTCACAGCGTCTGAAAACACCCGTGAACTTCTGAAGCCTTTCCATAAATATCCTGCGGATCGCGGACTCAACTGGTGCGAAGCCAAGATCGGCGCTGACCGCGACGCGCAGCCTGGACAGATCAACCTGCGGCAACTCGCGGTAATCACCGCCTGGCACGTGGAATGACATCGGATCCTGGGCGTGGTCGCCGGCCATGACCGAGAGCATCAGGGCACAGTCTCCAGCTGTGCGGGCCATCGGACCCTGGACACTGAAATTGGTCATCCCGACGCGACGGCTGTTCGAGGGCACCAGCCCCGTGGTCGGTCGAATTGCGCTGACGCCGGAGAACGTCGCTGGCTTGCGCAGACTCCCGCCGCTGTCCGATCCCGTACAGAGCGGCAGCATGCCGCAGGCGAGCGCCACACCGGACCCCCCTGACGAACCGCCACAGGCGCGGGAGGGATCAAACGCATTCCCGGTGTAACCGTGAATCGGATTGACCGTGGTATTGCCCCCGGCACCGAACTCGGGTGTCGCCGTCTTGCCCACGACGATGGCGCCGGCCTGGCGTAATCTTGCCACCAGCAGCTCGTCCTGGTCCGGCACGTGATCCCGGTACAACGGTGATCCGTATGTCGTAACCAGGCCCGCTGTGTCCTCCAGGTCCTTGACACCAACCGGCAAGCCGAAAAGCGGGGAGAGTTCCTGGCCGTTCATCAGGCGCTCCGTCTGTTCCCGTGCCTCTTCCCGTGCACGTTCGTAACAGGTGGCCACCACAGCGTTGACGCTGGGATTGACCTGCTCGATGCGCGCGATACACGATTCCAGCAGTTCTTCGGGTGACAGCGACCGTGATCCGATCAAGCGGCGGGCTTCAACTGCATTCAGATCGCAGGGGTTGTTCATTTGGATCGATCGAGGCGCTAACGGATGGATGAACAGCCCCAGAGCATAAACACCTCATATAGCGAGCGCAATTCAGTCAGCCACCCATGGTAGATTTGTTGGATCAACTGACTCGGCGATGCCCTGGCATTGAAAGACAGCGAGCTCAAATTTCTGGATCACGGACGGGTCGCCCGCTTCGCGACGGTCGGCGCTGACGGTCAGCCTCACGTTGTGCCGATCTGCTACGCCGTAGCGGACGGCACGGCCTACTTCACCATCGACGAAAAACCCAAGCAGCCGGATGTCAAAGCACTCAAGCGGATTCGAAACCTGCAGCAAAACTCGCGTGCTGCACTGGTCGTCGACCGCTATGACGGCGACTGGACACGGCTCGGCTGGGTCATGCTGCAGGGCGAAGGCACGGTTATTTTGAGCGGCGACGAACACGCAAACGCACAGCGGTTGCTGAAGACGCGTTATCCGCAGCTCGCCGGCATGAAGATAGACGAACTTCCGGTGATCGCCATTCGCATCGAGCGTGTGATCAGCTGGGGTAATCTGGATACGGACTGATCTCCAGGTGCTAGACTTACATCAAAGGCCATAGAGCGAGTAAGGCCTGATCACAAGGAGATCGATTATGAGCAGTGAGATCGTTGCCATTCCCGCGCGCAGCGGTAAAGCAGTGTCCCTCCGACAGGGACAGGCGGTTAAAGTCATCAATACCCACGGCGAGCAGGTGGTGGATACCTGGGCCTTCAATTCAGCCGATAGGGACGAATTCATGTCGATGGATGCGACCCGGGCGACCCTGGTCAAACTGCGGGCAGAGACTGGCGACAGTTACTACTCGAACCGGCGCCGGCCCATCCTCACGGTCATCGAGGACACCTCACCCGGCATACACGATACCCTGATGGCGGCCTGTGACAATGAACGTTACGGACTCCTCGGCTGCACCGAATACCACGATAACTGTGCCGACAACCTGCGTGCAGGCCTTAAGGCGCTCGGCGCAGAGGCCCGCTGGATTCCGTCGCCGCTGAATCTTTTCATGAACATTCCATGGACCCAGGAAGGCGGCCTGTCATTCGAGGCGCCGGTGACCAAACCCGGTGATTTTGTGGTTCTACGCGCAGAACAGGATGTCATCGTCGCCTTTTCGGCCTGCCCCCAGGATATCCTGCCGATCAACGGACGGCACACGAAACCGACCGAGGCCCACTTTGAAGTCACCGACGCCTAACACCGGTAGCGGCGTAATGCTGGACACGCTTTAAAGGTGCAGTTTGCAATGTAGTGGTCGTTGATACGCCCCTTCCGCATGTCGAGTTCCTGAGGTCCTGCGTGCAATTTTCTAACCGTCAGAACGGCTCACCACTGTCCCCCAATATGCACGGGCCACCCACTTCTTTAAATGGGAACGGTCACGACTGACCAAAACTTGTAGATCAGTCAGTCGGCGTATCGGATGCCTCTGTGTAGCGACCAGTCCACAGAATCAGAATCAGAGAAACCGTGCCGAGCACCATGAAGCCCGTAATCATGGGCAGAACGGTACCGTCAAAAGCACGCCCTATCGGTACGCCGAGCAGAAACGAGATGAACGATGACAGGAAGCCGACCAGGGCAGCTCCCAGTCCGGCAATCTTTCCCAGCGGCTCCATGGCCAGCGCGTTGATATTGCCGATCACAAGACCGATACCCAGGAAACACAACCCTCCCCACAGCATGAACGACAGAAGTCCGGGCGTATCGACGGAAAGACAGAATACCAGGTATACCGTCGATACCAGCGCGGCAAAAGCCATCGCCAGACTGACGATGATCTTCATCCCGAACCGAACCACGATACGGGCGTTGATGAGTGAGGCAACCCCGAAAAAGACCGCCAGTACCGCAAAGTAAAATGGGAACTGATCGCCGACCCCGAACACATCCTGAAAGATCTGCTGTACCGAACTTAGAAACCCGACAAACGCACCGAACATGGCCCCCATCGCCAGGGTGTATCCGACCGCGACCCGGCTGCGACAGACGGTCATAAATCCCGCCGCCAGCGCCGCAAATTTCAGAGGGTGGCGGCCCGATACGGGCAGTGTCTCCGGCTGTCTGATCACCAGCCAGAACAGCGCGATAAACCCGGTCAGGAAAAACGTGCCAAAAATATAACGCCAGTTAGCGACCCAAAGTATCACCTGGCCGACTGCCGGTGCGATGATCGGCACGAGGATAAATATGCTCATGGATATGGACATGATTCTGGCCATTGCCCGGCCCGAATAGAGGTCCCGCACCATGGAAACCGTCACAGTCCGCGGCCCTGCCGCCCCCAGCCCCTGAAGTAGTCGCCCGATCATCAGCACGGAAAAACTCTGGGCGACCACCGACACCAGGCATCCAAACAGAAACAAGGCGAGCCCGGCGACGATCACGCGTTTTCGGCCAAACGTATCAGACAGCGGTCCGAACAATAACTGGCCAAAGGCATTGCCGAGAAAAAAGACCCCGATAACCAGCTGGGCATCGTTCCGGTCGGCGACACCAAGGTCATTGGCAATCTCGCCCATGGCTGGCAGCATGGCGTCTATAGACAGTGCTACCAGACTGAAGAGCAACGCGGCGAGAGAGGCGAATTCAGCGATGCTGAGTCGGTTGGGTGGCGGGTTCATGCAGTTAGGGCATTTCGTGTGATGGATCAGGGGTTTCTCTGCGGAAAGCCAGGGTCAACAGAAAGGAGGCCCCGACGAAACCGACGGGGCCTCACTACACTTTAGAAAAACGCCTGGGCGGGTATTAAAATCTGCGCCGATTATCACACAACCCCATTGCGTACGAACGGATAGATCCGCATCTGGTCCTGCTGAGGGTCAGCTTCTGCGAACGCCG
>CAJXBY010000024.1 GCA_913051905.1 uncultured Gammaproteobacteria bacterium
GATCTGGTGGTGTTCGGTATGAATATCCTTCACGGGTCGCTGGACAATGTCGATCCCGATCAGCGTATCCGCCTGACCTGTGATGTGCGTTACCAGGCCCGTTCGGATACCCGGGATCCCCGCTATTTCGGACCTGACCCCGGTGGGACCACCGGTCAGGGTTACGGCGAACTGGTCGGGGCAATTCCACTGGACGAGGCCTGGCACGTCCGATGACCGGTTCCGACAGCGGCCACAGGTTCCACGGCATCTACCCGATGCTGTATGCATTTTTTGGGGCGGACAACCACCTCGATCGGGAGGCCCACCGGAAACAGGTCCAAGCCTGTGTGGCTTCGGGCGCCCATGGCTTGGCTGTGGGAGGTCTGGCGAGCGAGTGCAACAAACTGTCGACCGCTGAAAAACGTACCTTGGTCGAATGGACTCTGGAAGATGCCGCCGGCCGATTGCCGGTTTCTGTGACAGTCTCGGAAAACACTCTGGCCGGACAGAAGGAGGCGATTGCTCATGCCCGTGACAGCGGTGCTGGCTGGGCCGTGATGCAGCCGCCCCCGGTTCGCGGTGCGAGCGTGAAGGCGTTGGTCGATTTTTTCGCGGAAGTTGCCGCTGCAACCCCTCTACCGCTGGGAATTCAGAACGCGCCCGAATACATCGGTGTCGGTCTGGACAATTCGGCTATTGCCGAACTGGCCCGGCGCGCGTCGAACGTGGTCGTGCTCAAAGCAGAAGGACCCGCCCCTTACATCGGTCGGTTGATGGCCGAGATCGGTGAGAGTTTTTCGGTTTTTAACGGCCGAAACGGGGTCGAGTTGATTGACAATCTCCGTTTTGGCTGTGCGGGCACGATACCTGGCGTAGAGTGCTGTGACGTGCAGAGCAGGGTTTACGATCTGTGGCGGGCGGGAGAAACTGATTCAGCGGTCAACCGGTTCCGTGAGGTTCTGCCCTTACTTTCATTTTTAATGTTGACCATCGATCATCTTCTCTGCTATGGCAAGCGTCTGGCCGCGCGCCGTCTGGGGCTGGATGAAGTACACGATCGGGGTCCCGCTCTGACGGTCCGGAAGGAAGATCTAGACACCCTGGACTTCTGGTCGCAGGATCTGGGACCTTTGCCGAAAGCTTAGACGGGCCGGTGGCCCGGGGTGTTCACCCAGCGGGCAGGATCAGCGGAGCCGCCTGCAGGCATCAAGACCCACATAGCTGAGGGCACCCGCACGAATCCGATGCGATCGACTTTTACCTACTCGCTGGGTAAAAAAATGCCCCGCGGGTGCGGGGCAAATAACCACTTGGAGGAGGATGAAAACTGTCTTTTAGCGTGGGTAGGGCCGCTCTTGAGGCCAACCTCTAGAAGGGATCGTCTGATTTGTTCCAGACATTCAAGTGAATCAGTTCTGAGGAGCGGGTGCGTCCTGACCTAAGCCCTGCCCGCTGCCAGGATTCCAGGCCGATATCGGCCAAGAGGTGCGGGCTCAGCCTCGAAATCGCCCATTGAACCTGGCGCTCACGGCGACGTTTTGTAGCTGTCTCTGCGAGACTAACCCATAGACGGGCCAGTATTTGAGGCGCTGTCTTGAACAGAAGCTGACCGAGTCCGCGGAAAAGTGTGCGGAAAGCCGCGGCACGCATCTTTCGTCCGAGCGCCATCTGCGCTTCATAGTCGACTTGAGCCGGCTGAACAGGCCATTGAATGGGTTCGGCGACCTGGAGCGAGGGCAGAACGTGCGCGTCATTGGCCGCTACCCACTGTGCGACGGTCTGTTCTGGATAGGATTCTGGCGCTCGACTCATGTTAAAATTCCTAACTTGCTTGGTTACATCGATCTGTTGATGGGCGCTACTATATATTCTGTAATTGAAGACAGACAAACGATCATTTCTTGATTTGTCATTAGAAAAACTAAATAAAACTCATGAGAAGACTGCCACCACTCAACGCTTTGAGAGCTTTTGAAGCCGCCGGCAGGCACCTGAGTTTTACCCGGGCAGCCAACGAGTTGCACGTCACCCCAGCGGCGATCAGCCACCAGATCAAGGCACTTGAGAGCGATCTTGGCGCCAAGCTTTTTCGCCGCATGAACCGTTCGCTGCAACTGACAGAGGCCGGCCAGGCCTGTCTGCCGGGACTCCGGGAGGGATTCGACAGCATCGCTGGAGCGGTAGAGCGTATCCGGGCCAGAATTGACTGGAGTATTCTCACGATCAGTGCGCCAGCGGCGTTTGGTGCACGCTGGCTGGTACCGCGAATTGTGGATTTCAGAAGTGCCCATCCGGACATCCAGATACGTATTGATCCGGCGATTCGGCTGATGGATCCGGTTCGTGACGGCGTCGATGTGGTCATAGAATTCAGTCAGGGGGATTACCCTGGCCGGCGTGCGCAGCATCTTTTCGACCAGCCGGTCGTCCCCGTCTGCAGTCCCAGGCTACTCAGCGGTGACAGGCCGCTGCGTTCACCGGCGGATCTCCGCCAGCAGACGCTGATTCACTTCGATTCACCAGCGGGAGACCCGGACTGGCCGAACTGGCGGAGCTGGCTGGAAGCGAATTCAGTGGCCGATATCGATCCCAACAGAGGGCCACACTTTAAGTCCCCAAATTTCACGATGCAGGCAATTCTGGCCGGTCACGGCGTGGCGCTGATGGCAGAGCTGGTGGTCGAAAACGAACTGGCAGCCGGCACCTTGGTGGTGCCATTTGAGTTGCCCTATCCCGCGAGTTTCGGTTATTGGGCCCTAACAACATCGGCCGGATCGAACACTGAACCGGTGAGCCTGTTCTGTGACTGGCTAGCCCGTGAAGCGGCACGTTATGTCCGGGAACGGGAGGCGAGGCTCTCTGCAGAACCGCCGGCTTCGATTGCGACTGGTGATTCTCCGGGCCGATCGTACTCGGCCGATAACAGTATCGAAGCCATCTGACCGAATATGGTGGCAACCCACCGCCGATGTATTTTAACCGGGCCGAGGCAGGGCCAGATTCTTGGCATCCGAGACGGTTGAATCGTCAGATCCGGCGCTGGTCGAGATCACAGGACTCGATCACATTGGACTTCGTGTCAGCAATATCGAGGCATCGCTTGCCTTTTACGCCGGTATTCTGGGTCTTGAGACCGAAAGAGTTGATCAGTGGCGACGAGGCGAAGTGAACTTTCCTTCAGTCCGGCTGGACAGAAGTACCCTGATTGATTTTTTCGCCGCCGATCCGGGCGATTGTGTGGGCAGGGAGAGGAACCAGGATCATTTTTGCCTGGTCATCAGGCCGACCGATCTAGATGAAGTCAAAGCGAAGTGTGAATCACTGGGAATCCGAATTCAGGCCGGTCCGGGGAGCCGCTGGGGTGCAAAGGGGAACGGTACTTCGCTGTATCTCTACGATCCAGACAGCAACGTTGTAGAGCTTCGCTATTACTGATTAAGGTCATCGCTCCTTCGCCCGGTACGCCCCGTTGTGGCTTCAGATATCCGCCAACGCCGGCCACAACTCGGAATCTCCCGCTGCGGTCACCTGCCGCCCGAGTCGTCCTGCCCACAGACTTTCCGGTCCGAAGTCATCGCGCCAGGCCCATAGCCTGCGGGTGGACTGGTGCAGGCTGTACTCGTGTGTGTATCCCATGGCGCCATGGACCTGGTGTGCGATGGCAGCCCCGTTTCCGGCAGCTTCGCCGGAACGGATTTTCCCACTGGCGACCGCTATCTTTGTCCTCGGGTCGTCGAGCCCGTATCGGTCAATGGCCTTGACCGCCGCATCAGCAGCAGAGCCGGCCGCAGCGGTTTCGGCTGCGAGCACTGCGATGTTGTGCTGCACGGCCTGAAATCGGCCGATCGGTCGCCCGAACTGTTCCCGGTCACGGGCGTACTGGATACACTGTTGAAGAACCCGGGTCATTGCACCTGCCATCTGCTGGCTGCGCATCACGGCACCCATCTGGATCATTCGTTCTAGCCCACCGTGTTCGATTGGACCGATTCTGATCGGTTCTACATCTCCCGCTTCGATCCGGTCCTGGGGTTCGCCCGCGAGACTCCGGCCCGGGTTCACGTCACAGTCGGCGGCCCGCAGCAGTGCCACGTGCTCATGACTGCCCGAGTCGTCATCGACGACGGCCGCAATATGGACAGCCGAAGAAGCAAATGGAATACGACTGGCGGTCCCCGAGACCGCACCATTGTCGTCGAGTCGGAAACTCGACTGGTGGGTAAGCGGTGCTATGGCCATCGGCCCCTGGGGACTGGAGAGGTCGGCCTGTGTCAGCAGCCAACCCCCCAGCAGTGTCTCTGCGAGGGGCAGCGGTACGGCATACTCCGCCGCTGTGCGGGCAATCGCAAAACCATCGGCCAACGATGCGCCGGCACCGGCATGTTCTTCCGGTATCCAGGCCAGTGTGAGACCGGTGTCCTCGACGACCTGCCAGAGCTGGGCTGGCCAGGTGCCATTTTCGGTCTCATTGACCACCGAAGGGGGACAATGATCGGTAAACAATCTGGCACAGGTGTCAACAATAGCTTGGTCGACCGAAGTCATTTTGCGGGCCTTTGAGGGTTGAGCCAACGGATATTGGCGCTTGGCGATGGAATTTCGCACAATTGGAATTCCTTACGCAAACCAGAGATCACAGATGCCAGAAGCAATTCACTTCGACCCGGTGCAGCTGCCTGACGAGGCCGAAGCAATGCGGGTAAAGGTCCGCGACTTTCTGGACGAAGAAATCTCGGCTGGACATTTTGAACCGCGACGCTTCGGCATGACCACGCACTCGCCGGAATTCAGTCGCCGCTGTGGTCAGGCCGGATTTATCGGCATGACGTGGCCGCGCGCTTATGGTGGGCAAGAGCGATCTTTTCTGGAGCGATTTGTGGTCACTGAGGAAATGCTGGCAGTGGGTGCGCCGGTCTGGGCGCACTGGGTCGCCGATCGCCAAAGCGGCCCTGTTCTGATCCGCTATGGCCATGACTCGGTGCGCCAGTCGGTCCTCCCCAGAATCGTTGCCGGCGAGTGTTATTTCTGTATAGGGATGAGTGAACCCGATTCGGGTTCGGACCTGTTTTCTCTCAAGTCGACTGCGGAAATGACCGATGGTGGCTGGCGGGTCAATGGACGGAAGATCTGGACCAGTAACGCCCATCGGTCTCACTACATGATTGCGCTGCTCCGCACATCACCGGCCACGGATGAGAACCGGCGATTCGGCCTGAGCCAGTTTTTGATTGACATGGAATCCCCCGGGATCACGGTACGACCCATCCGTAATCTGACCGGGGCTCACGACTTTAACGAGGTGACCTTCGACGATGTTTACGTCCCGCAAACCCACCTGATCGGGGAACTCGACAGGGCCTACAGCCAAGCTACCAACGAGCTTGCCTACGAAAGAAGCGGCCCTGAACGGTTTCTGGAAACGCTGCCGGTACTCCAGGCGCTCATTCGCGCCGTGGGCCCCACGCCGGACGAGAGGGGAGCCGAGGGAATAGGCCGGCTGGTCGCCCAGCTTTCCACCCTGCGCCAGATGTCGCTGTCGGTCGCCGGCATGCTCAGTGCAGGCAAAGTGCCCGAGGTGGAAGCTGCATTGGTCAAGGATCTGGGGACCAACTGGGAACAGGCCCTGCCATCTCGGGCTCGGGAACTCGCACCTGAGCACTGCAGCGATCCAAAGGCATTGGCGGTGTTTGAAGAGATTCTCGACCATGCAACACTGATCGCGCCGAAACTCACTATCCAGGGTGGGACCCGGGAGATCCTGCGCGGCATCATCGCCCGCGGTCTGGGCCTTCGTTAGAACGGCATTACTATGGGGAATCTGCAGGCACTGCTGTGGCCGAAATCAATCGCCCTGGTCGGTGCATCACCCGACAAGAAGATCATCCGGGGCCGCTTGGTCGAGGCCATCGGCCAGCATCCTTATTCCGGCACGGTCTATGCGGTCAGCCGATCGCACAGGAAAATCAACGGACTTGCGTGTTTCCGGTCGGTCAACGATCTGCCGGCGGGTGTCGATCTGGCCATTATTACTATACCGGCCGAATTCGTTCCCTCAGCACTTGAAGCCTGCGGTGAACGGGGTATCGGGGCGGCGATTGTCATCAGCTCGGGATTTGCGGAGGAAGAGGGTGATCAGGGATTCGACAGGCAGCAAAAACTCGCAACTATTGCCGAGCGTCACGGAATCGCCCTCATCGGGCCTAATGCGGAAGGGTTTCTCAACACCCGACTGAATCTCGCGGCAACCTTCAGTCCAACAGTCTCCGATGTCGAAGGGGGGTTGCGCCCAGTGGGCCCCGACACCAGCGGTATCGCGGTCATCTCGCAAAGCGGCGGAATCGGGTTTTCCTTTTTCCATCGGGGATATCCAAAAGCATTGCACTTCAGTTTTGTCGTCACGACCGGAAATGAGGCGACACTGGACGTGCTGGATGTTGCGGATTATCTGATCGACGATGAGGGCACCGGGGTGATCTTGATGTTTGTCGAGGGTGTGAAATCGGCCGGCCGTCTGCTCCCAATTGCGGCAAAAGCTACTCGGGCGGGTAAACCGATCGTCGTCGCCAAGGTCGGGCAATCGGAAGCTGCGGCCGACGCTGTGGCATCGCACACGGCTTCACTGGCCGGTTCCAGTCAGGCCTATGAAGCGGTATTTCGCCATACTGGGATCATCCGCGGCATCGACAGTGACCAGATGACCGATGTCGCCGGCGCCTTTGTGTATTTCCGCGATCGGTTGCCGATGGGTCATCGGGTCGGAATTCTTACGCCCTCAGGCGGTGCCGGCGCCTGGTTTGCCGATTTGTGTGAGGCCCATGGCCTCCATGTGCCGGTGCTGGACAGCGTAACCCGTGCCAGGATCGATCCGTTGCTTCCAAACTACGGGACATCGCGAAACCCGGTGGACGTGACGGCCCAGGTGATCTTCGAGGTCGGTTATGCACCCGTCCTGGAGATCCTGGCAGAATCGGATGCGCTGGATGCGATTCTGGTGTCCGGATCGCTGGCACACCCGACGTATATCGAAAGGGACCTGGCACAACTGATCAAGTTGGGTAAAGTGGTGAACAAGCCAGTCATATTCTGTGCCTATACCAGAGCTCATCCCCGGGCGGTCGAGCTTCTCGCCCAGGCGGGTTTTCCCTGCCTGACCAGCATGCCCAATGCGGCCCGGGCCATTGCGGCAATGGCCGATTACCGGGCGTTCCGTGAATCCTCTGTTACCCAGACTGACGGTCTGCCGGCAGAAGAATCCGGGCTGACCGGACAGCCGCTGAACCTGCCGCTCTACCACGAGTACGCAGCCAAGCAGCATCTCGATAGCTGGGGTATCCGCTGCCCGGTAGGCAGTCTTACCCGATCAGCGTCCGAGGCCATTGCCGCGGCCGAGGCACTGGGTGGGGCTGTGGTGGCGAAAGTGCAGTCGGCGGATATTCCGCATAAAACGGAAGTCGGCGGGGTGAAGCTAAACCTGTGGAATGCAGAAGCGGTGCGGCAGGCCTATGACGGAATTATGACGAACGTCCAGCGGGCCGAGCCCGAAGCCGGGATTGACGGCGTGCTCATCGAGCCCATGGCCGGCGATGGTGTAGAGATGATCGTCGGGGTGAACCGTGATCCCGATTTCGGGCCGATGCTTACCGTGGGCAGCGGCGGTATTCTGGTGGAGCTCATCGATGATGCCCTGACCTTGCCGGTTCCTGTCTCATCAGTACAGGCGCGGAATCTGCTGAAGGGGTTGCGCGGCTGGGCACTGCTGGAGGGGCTGCGCGGCCGGCCGGCTTCAGACGTGGAGGCGCTGGTCCAGTTGATCGTCGCCGTGTCTAGATACGCTGCGGTCAATGCGAGAACCCTTCGATCACTGGATCTGAATCCGGTCATCGTACATCCAAAGGGCGATGGCCTGACGATCGCTGATGCCTTGATCCTGAGCGGGATTCAGGCTTCGAAGTCGCAGGCACGCTCAGAACACTGACCAGACCAGGGAGAGGACAATGACAGAAACTGTGAACCAGGATATTACGGTCGACATCGTCGAACACGTGGCCACGGTGGAGATTCACCGTCCACCAAACAATTTTTTTGATTTTGACCTGATCGGTTCCATAGCCGATGCCTATGAATCATTGGACGGGAACTCCAACTGCCGCGTGATCCTTCTGTGCTCCGAGGGCAAACATTTCTGTGCCGGAGCCGACTTTTCCGCCCGCGCATCGTGGGGCCAGGAGCAGCTTGATGCACAGGCCGGACAACTCTATCGTGAAGCGGCACGGGTGTTCCGTTCGGGAAAGCCGGTTGTTGCGGCGGTACAGGGCGCTGCCGTGGGCGGCGGTTTGGGGCTCGCTTGTTCGGCGGACCACCGGGTGACCTGTCCCGAGGCCCGATTTTCAGCCAATTTCTCTAGGTTGGCGTTCCACCAGGGCTTCGGGCTCAGCGTGACCCTGCCTCGATTGGTCGGTGACACCAAAGCCAGTTTTTTGTTGCTGACGGGTCGCCGCATCGGCGGTGCAGAAGCCGTGGAAATAGGACTGGCTGACCAGCTGGTGGCACAAGAAGAAGTCCGCAATGTGGCCTGGGCGTTGGCCCGTGAGATTGCCCAGTCGGGTCCGCTAGCCGTACAGGCCATTCGGGCAACGCTCCGGCAAGGGCTCGCAGAGGCGGTCATCAGCGCGACAGAGCACGAACTGACCGAACAGAGCCGGTTACGCAATACCGAAGATTTCAGCGAGGGTGTCAGGGCGATGGCCGAGCGCCGCCTGCCCCGGTTTTCGGGCGAATAGGGATAAACCCTCCAGCGCTACGTGCCGCTAAGTCGCGGTCTAGCCAAATCTAGGTGCCGGCGGCGATTTCCTCGGGAAGGTCGTCAAAGGATGTGAAATTCAAGCGGTAGAGGTGGGCGTAGAGACCGTCGACCGTCATCAGATGCTCATGGGTGCCCTGTTCCACCAGCCGCCCGTGCTGGAGAACCAGGATCCGGTCACATTCTCTGATTGTCGCCAGACGGTGGGCAATCACGATTGCAGTACGTCCCTGGAGCAGAACCTTGAGTGCTTTATGAATCTGCATCTCGGAATAGCTGTCGACGTTTGCCGTGGCCTCATCAAGGATCAGGATCCGGGTGTCGGCGACCAGCGCCCGTGCGAAGCTGAGCAGCTGGCGCTGGCCCAGCGACAGATTACCGCCCTGCTGGTCGAGGGTGAACTGATACTCTCCGGGTAAGCGCATGATGAAATCATGGGCGCCCACCGCGCGGGCCGCAGCCTCGACCTCTTCGGACCCCTTTCCTTGGCTGGCGTACTGGATGTTCTGGAAAATCGATCCAGAGAATAGAAAAGGGTCCTGCAGAACCATCGCCAGGTGGCGGCCTATGGACTCCTGACTGATTTCCCGGACATCGTGTCCGTCAATCCGGACCTGCCCTGATTCCGTATCGTAGAACCGCCGCAACAGCGCTGCGATCGTAGATTTTCCGGATCCCGTCGGGCCGATGATCGCGACTTTCTCTCCTGGAGAGATAGAAAAACTTACATCGTCAAGAACCGAAGTATTCGGGACATAGGCGAAGCTAACACTTCTGAAGTCCACAGACCCTTGACACTCAGTGAGATTCAGGGCGTGTGGGCTGTCCTGAATCGCCTCGGGCACGTCCAGCACCTCGAGTATGCGCTGTCCGGAAACGGTGGCCCGCTGCATCATGCTGTACTGGATCGTCAATGAACGGATGGGGTCGAAGAACCGCTGAACGTAAAATAGAAAAGCCACCATTACGCCAAGTTCCAGAGTGTCGTCCAATACCATCTGCCCGCCGACGACCACAATAATAGCCATGGCTGCACCCGTGAGGGTATCGACGATGGGAATGTTGACCTGGGCGAGTTTTGCGGCCTTCAGGTGGGTCCGGCGGTTCAGGTCACAAAGATCAGAATAGAGTGCGTAATTGACCTTCTCCCGGACCTGGCTCTGGACTGTGCGTATACCCCGGATGGATTCGGCGAGTGCCCCATTGGCCATCGAATTTGTTTCCCGGGCTCTGCGGAACGCGGCTCGCGCATAGGGGAGCCAGAAAATCCGAACAACCAGGAGAATCGGCACGATCGACAGAGTGAGCAAACCGAGATCGAAGTCAAGGATCAGCAGGGTGACCACGATACCCAGCAGCAGAACCAGGTCGCCGATGGCGAACACGGAGGTCTCGAGGAACTCCTGCAGCGTACCGGTGTCACTTTGCAACCTTGACATGACTCGGCCGACTTCGGTCTTGTCCATGAATGAAAGCGAGATCTTCTGCAGGTGTGCAAACATCGCTCGTCTCAAGTCGACGATGACATTTTCGGCCACCCGACCGACAAGCATTTCCTGGAGAAAGTTGGCGATATAGTTCACCAGGACGACGAGAAAGAATAATCCAACGATCTGGGCGAGCATGCCGGCAGCCCGACCCTCAGGGCCAAGGCCCTGGTCAATGGCATACAGGATCACCAGCGGAATCGACAACTGGGTGGCAACGAACACCATCACTGCAAGCAGCGCCAGGATTGCGGTTCGCCTGTAGGGCCAGACAAATTCGGCAAAGCGGCGCATGACACGGCGGTCAAAGACGCGGCCCCACAGTTCCTCATCGTGACTGACCTGAGCCCCGATCACCGCCCGCGGAGGCCGCAACCGATCACCTGTGTCTGGCATGTCTGGCATCGTTCTCATGCGGGAGAGGGCTGGCCGGATGACCACTCACCTGCTCCCGCGTCCCGCATCTGAAGAGAATGGAGAGCGGCATAGCGGCCGTTGATGGAGAGCAGCTGCTCATGGGAACCCCGCTCCAGTATCCGGCCCTCGTCCAGAAACAGAATCTCATCGGCATGCATCAGGCTAATTAACCGATGGGAGATGATGATCGTAGTGTGGGTACCGCTTCGTCGGCCCAGAGCACTGCGAATCTGTTGTTCTGTACCGGCATCGATTGCCGCCGTCGCGTCATCGAAGATGTAGATCGGTGCATTGGTCAAAGTGCCCCGCGCTATTGAGACGCGCTGCCGCTGACCACCGGATAGAGACACGCCCTGTTCCCCCACCAGCGTCTGATAGGTGTCCGGCAGGGTTGCGACGAATTCGTGCAGTTGAGCGTCACGGCTCGCCTCTACAATCGCGTCGCTGTCTGCCCAGGGATCGCCGTAGGCGATGTTGTTGTCGACGGATGCGGTGAAGAGAAATGAATCCTGCTGTACACCACCGACAGCCCGCCGCAGAGACGCCAGAGACAGGTCTCGGATATCCTGGCCATCAATCAGAATCCGCCCTGAGGTGGCATCGTAAAAGCGGGGGATCAGGCGGGCGATCGTCGATTTGCCGCTGCCCGGCGGGCCGACGATGCCAAGCGTGTGCCCCGGGCCGACCTTGAAGCTGATGTTCGAGATGATCCGGCTTTCATCCGGATTGTCGGAATAGCTGAACGAGACGTTCTCAAACTCGATTTCACCGCGGGGTGTTTCGAGTTCTCTGATCTGGACCCCTTCCTCAATTGCGTTGTTACGGTCGAGAATGGCGAAAAAGCGGGCGCCGCAAGTCGAGGCCCGAGCGAAGGAGTTTACGGTCATCCCGATCTGCCGTACGGGCATGTGCAGGATCATCATGAATGCCAAGAACTCGGTCAGTGTGCCGACGGTGATCTCGCCGGCCACGACCTTTGCACCGCCCACCCACAGCACTGCGGTCATGGCGGAATAAAAGGCAAAGCCCATGAAGGTCATGCTGCGGACCCGGGCCATCAGCCGCTGAAAAGAGATCTCCAGTACCTTTACAGACAGCCGATCGAACTGTGCCAGCTCATGAACCTGTGAGGCGAACGCGCGTACAACGCGGATACCAGTCAGGTTCTCCTCCATGGCATTGGTCAGCGTCGTGAGACGCTCCTGCTGTTTGAGCCACAGGTAGCGAAGTTGAAGCCGGGCCACGGCCGAGCGGACGGCGATGACAGGCACAAAGCTGAGCGCTACGAGGCCCAGCACCAGGTGTGTGGACAGCAGCAGGACCGTTCCACCGGCGACCAGTACCAGTAGCATCAGGGTGCGGACCAGCCCGGTACTCGGAAAATAGCGTATCCCTTCCAGATCGAGCATGCCGCGGGTGATCAGGTCGCCCGAGTGTGAATGATCGTGGAAGGTGAGGTCGAGCTGTTGGATGCGCTGGTAGAAGGCTTTTCTCAGATCGGCGGCGATACAGTGGTCGATCGACTCACCGAAATAGTTCTGAACCACGGCAAAGAGACCCCGCAGCACACTGAGCATCACAATCATCGAAGCGGCGAGCCAGAGTGCGGTTTCGATGTCACCACTGGTTGTCGGCCCTGTTCCGAGCAGCCCCTGGGCGTTGTCTACGGCCTGGCCGACGTAACGCGGAATGAAAAGCTGAAACAATGAAGATGCCAAGGTCGCCGCAACTGCTATGGCGACTCGAGCCTTGTAATGCAGTACGAAACGGATAATCCGGGCGAGAATGCCGAAGTCCAGCTTTCGTGCGGTACGGAATTCTTCAGCTCTGGAGGCAGGGCTGGATGTGATCCCCGTCATTCAGCCGGCAGCCTGTTCGGATCGCCGGCCGGTGCGACTGTCGGGCAGGTGGGCGAACGGAGAGTGCCACCAGAACGCGGCAGTCACGCGCATGCCTGGCTGGAATAGAAATTCAAAAGAGGAATATACGTCTGATATCTCAAAACAAGTCGCGCATTATACGGACACACCCGCGCATTCGCAGGACCATGCCTCGGGTTTGGGTCTAACCGGGCCTGTCCACTACACCTGACCGCCGTGGCTGAACCTTGATCAGGTCCCAGTGTCTCGAGATTGAGGCCGGACCCTTTGGGTGATAATCGGCAATCGGAAACCCAATTCGGATTGGCATCCTGTCCAGATCCTGACCAGACGTTAATGGAATCGTTTGAGCACTTGACGGCCGAGGCCAGAAGACGAAGCCTGGTTGACACCCTTTCCGGGGCGCCGGAGACCTCGGAGCTTTGGCTTTTTGCTTATGGTTCGTTGATCTGGCGGCCGTGTTTCACTGTCCAATCACGCCTCAAAGGCGTGCTGCATGGGTACGAACGGCGTTTCTGTGTCTATACGGTTGAAGCACGTGGTACCCCGGAACTGCCCGGCCTGGGTCTAGGCCTGGAACCGGCCCCGCGGCTTTGCCAGGGTGTCCTTCTGTCAATTCCCCAGCGTGATCGTGATCAGGCGCTGACAGCCCTATGGGTGCGCGAGATGTTGACAGCGGTCTACCAGCCGCGCTGGTTGACCGTGGAAACCGAAACTGAACCGCTGAAGGCACTGGCCTTCGTAGTCGATCCTGGGCATCGCCAGTATGCCGGCCATCTGACGGAAGAAACCCAAGCGGGTCTGATCCGATCGGCGCGGGGTAAGTTGGGTACGTGTCGCGAATACCTGGCCAGCACGGTGGATGCGTTGGCTGATGCCGGGATCGACGACCCTTATCTCGCCGGTCTGCTTGCCCGTGTCGATGGATAAACCCGGAAGGCGATGAGTCGGTCCGATGCTGGCGCGGCTGTCAGTTCCAGAATTCTTTGTCGGGCTCAGGACTCGGCTAGGATCTTTTCGAGCGACTGCGCAAACTGGTCGAGCTGTTGCGGGGTATTGACCGTCGATAGGAAACCGGCGAGCTTCGGCGCCAGTATGAATCCGTCGTGGAGCAGTTTCTGGTGGATTCTCCTGATCGCCGCTGCCTCGCTTTCTTTGGCAAAGAACGTCCGGTAGTCCGAGACCGGCCGGTCGTGAAGATGCAGGTGGAACATGCTGCCGATGCCGGTCACCTGACCCTTGAAGCGGCTTGCGGCAAATGCATCGCTGCACACCTGCCTGGCGTATGCACCCACTTCTTCAAGCGCCTGATACGCCTTGTTGTCGAGCAGTTCGAGGGTGCGCAGTCCGGCCGCAACGGATACGGGGTTCGCTGTAAACGTGCCGCTCGATGCATTCAATGGCTTACCGTTCGCATGGCTGAAAACCGACATGGCGGCATCGGTGCCGCCCACAGCGCCAACGGGAAAACCGCCGCCGATGATCTTGCCGAAAGTGGTGAGATCGGCCTGAATTCCGAAACGGGCCTGTGCGCCGTGATAGTCGAGGCGGTAGGCAATCACCTCGTCGAGGATCAGCAGTGCACCGAGTTCTCCGGTAACCCGGTGCAGCATCGCAGTATATTCTTCGCTGATCGGTACCAGTCCGCAGGAAAGCGGGGCGGGATCGATCAGTACGGCAGCGAGTCTGTCGCCGGAGTCCCTGAGAAGTCTTTCCGTGGTGGCCGCATCGTTGAAAGGTATGACGATAGTGTCGGCCAGCACGGCGGCTGGCGTACCAACGGTATAAGGCGTTGCGTTCGGGACATCACCCCAGTTGTCCGGAGAGGAGTCGAGGCTGACCTCCGCGTAGTCGTACATCCCGTGATAAGCCCCTTCAATTTTGGCTATACAGGGCCGTCCGGTCCGGGCTCGGGCGGCTTTGATCGCCAGCATCACGGCCTCGGTGCCACTGTTGCAGAACCGGATCTTGTCGATTCTCGGAATCCGTTCTGTGATCAGCTCTGCCATCTGGATCTCGCGTTCTGTAGGCATGGAGAAACAGCTGCCGTGATCAACAGCCTCATGAACAGCCGCCAGAACTTCCGGATGGGCGTGGCCATGAATCAGCGAGGCGAAGTTATTCATGAAGTCGATCCGGGCCACACCGTCGACATCCACCAGCGAGGCCCCGTGGCCTGAACCAGCATAGATGGGGAAAGGCTCGACCAGCGTCTGCAGCCTGGAAATGCCGCCAGGCAGAACACGTCGCGCACGTTCAAAAAGCCGGTTGGAGTTCGATGAAGAGTCAGGCCAGGTCATTGCGGTTATAGCTCTCTTCCGGTGCGGGCACCGTCCGTCATGGCGTGACGCAGATGCCGGGGTGCGAAAGCATCACCAATGAGATGAAGATGCGGTTGGTTCCGTTCGCGCAACGCATGAAAGAGCGAGTCCTGCCCTACACCGCCTGATGACAGAATAACCGTGTCGGCCCTGATCTCCCTGACCTCGTCTGTAAGGACGTGCCGCACGCGAACAGAGGAGTCCCTGATCTCAATCGCGGCATGCAGTGTTGTGATGACTGCACCGGCGCGTAGCAGACGCTCATGAATCACAGCTCTAACGGTGGTACCGATGTCGTCACCCAGCGCATACTGACGGGTCACGATCTCTAGCTCATGACCCTGCTGGGCAAGGGTGTCTGCGGTTTTCGGCCCCGGCGTGTAACCAGTCTCATCCAACACAACGCAGCGGCCCTCGAGTCGGCCCTGACCTCGGAGCACTTCGCCCACCGTGTAGACATGGTCCAGGTCAACCCCGGGTAGATCCGGCCTGCGCTCTATGGCGCCGGTTGCGATAACCACTGCACCGGGCTCGAGACTGATCACGTCGCCGGCTGTGGCATCGGTTTTCATCTGAATTTCTACGTTCAGGTCCTGGACCTGTTTTTCTAGCCAGGTGACCGACCGAAGATAGTTCTCCCAGCCGGCCGCCCGGGCCGCAGTTCTGATCGCGCCGCCAAGGACAGTGCTGCGTTCCAGAAGGGTCACCCGGTGACCGCGGGCCGCGGCCACCCGTGCGCTTTCCAGACCGGCCGGGCCGCCGCCGACAACGACCACATGACGCGATTTTGTGGTCGGTTCCAGGGTGAGCCACTGCTTTTCACGCCCGACCACCGGATTTTGCACACAGCGTATGGGCAGTCCAAAGTAGAGTCTGTCAATACAGCCCTCGTTTGAACCCATACAGACCCGGATGCTGTCACTGCGGCCGCTGCCGGCCTTGGAAGGAAGATCGGGATCGGCGATCAATGCCCGGGTCATGCCAACCAGATCTGCGGCACCGCTCTTGAGAACCTCTTCAGCGTGTTCTGGCGTGACAATTCGGCCCGTGACGATGATCGGGGTGTTGACTGCGGCCTTGATGCGTCCGGCGAGCTCTACGAAAGTACCGTCTTCATAATACGCTGATGGTATGTTCCATGCTCGGGATCTGTAGGTCGAGATGGTGCCGCCGGTGACCGTGAAATAGTCCAGCCAGCCTGTTCGGTCGAGTTGACAGATGATCTCCAGCAGGTCCGCATGCGACAGGTCACCGCCCGGTCGGTCCTCGCCCGAGACCCGTGCGCCGACGATGAAATCCCGCCCGACCATGGAGCGTACATTTTCCAGAATCTCCATCGAGAAACGAAGGCGATTCTCAAGGCTGCCCCCGTAGCGGTCAGTTCTCCGGTTCGTGTCAGGGCTCCAGAACTGATCGGGCAGCTGATCGTCGTAGAAGGCCAGGTCAGCGCCGTCAAACCCGCAGTCTTTGAGCCGCAGACAGGCCTTCCCATAGTCGCTGATGATCTGTTCTATCTCGGCAAGCGAGAGAACATGGGGAATCGATGGTGAAAGTTCGCACGATGTAGCCGACGGACCCCGCCCGATAATGTCCGCATGCAGGTTGGTCCGCCGCCCCATCGATGTGACCTGGCTGATCGCCACTGCGCCGTGACGCTTGACGGCGATTGCGGCAGCTTCGAGTCCTGGAACCGCATTGTCGTCCCAGAGATTGACATGATTGAGCATGATCGGGGTCAGCGACGATGCTGCGGCGCTACCGAACATCATGACCGTTCCGCAGCCGCCCGCTGCTTTGGATGCGTGGTAGGCGATCAGCTGTTCCGAGGGGAGTCCACCGGAAGCCATGTTGGTGCCGTGGCTGGTCGAGACGATGCGGTTGGGGACTTCCTTGTGGCCGAGCGGAAAAGAAGAGAAGAGCAGTGGAAAAGGGTCAGGCATCGGGTCGATTATCTCGCGCTGAAAGCGCTGCTCTGGGTAGGCGTTTCAGTTGTCTTGTCCATGGCCGTCCGGCGGTAGAGGCGGGACGTTTCACCGTAACCTGCCTGCTTTCATTATGCCACGGGTGTGTGACTGGAGCCGCTTACGGCAACAGCATCCGGCGGTTAGACTAGGCGGTCCTCGGATTGATCAGCAGCGGTCTCCGAATGGGCAAAGATCGGCTCATTCTTCTGGCCAGCCGTCTGCTGAACAACAGCCAAGACCCGTAAATGACTGACCGCCTGTCCAATCAACGCGCGCTGTTTAACATTCCTGAAGACGTTGTCTATCTCAACTGCGCCTCGCAGGGGCCTTTGATGCAGCAGACCTGCGATGCGGGACACGAAGGCGTGTTAAGGAAAGCCAAACCGTGGGACCAGAGTATGCGGGCTCGTACGCTCGATGAAATCGAATCCTGCCGGGCTGTCTATGGGAATCTCGTCGGTGCCGAGGCAGATGACATCGCATTGGTTCACTCGACGAGTTACGGTATCCAGGTGGCAGCCTCGAACCTCAGCCTCGATGAAAGCCAGAACATCGTTGTAATTGAAGGACAGTTTCCGTCTAACTTTCACGCCTGGCGTCTCAAGGCGCTCCAGGTCGGAGCGCGGCTGACCATCGTACCGGTACCAGACGACTGGAACTGGACCCGGGCAATCCTTGAGCACATTGATCGGAATACTGCAATCGTGGCAACCACGCCCTGTCGTTGGACAGATGGCAGTGCGGTGGATCTGGTCGCGGTCGGAAAACGTTGCCGAGAAGTCGGTGCGGCACTGGTTATTGACGCAACCCAGGCGGCGGGTGCGATGTCCCTGGACGTGGCCGACATAGACCCGGACTTCATGGTGGCATCGGGTTACAAATGGTTGCTGTGCCCTTATGCGTTTACGTTCCTTTACGTTGCTGCACGGCACCACAACGGACAGCCCATCGAGCACTACGCCTGGACACTGTCTGAGCCGCTGGCCGCCGGGATGCTGCGTGGTGACGACATGGACGACGCAGTCGGGGCCAGGCGCTTTGACATGGGTGAGCGAAACAACCCGATTCTCCCCGGCATGGCCCTGGCAGCCCTCGAACAGGTGGCGGCCTGGCAACCGTCTCGAATTGCGCGATCGATCGAACCCCTAACGGACCATGCCGACGCGATGGCCCGGAACCGAGGTTTCACCACACCGCCAAAGGAGTGCCGTGTTCCACACATGCTCGGTATCCGGCGCGATCGCGGTTGGCCGGACGATCTGCAGGAGCGTTTCGGGTCTCTCGGTATCTATGTCAGCAAGCGCGGTGATGCAATGCGGGTGAGCCCCTATCTATATAACGATCAGGACGACGTGGAGAGGCTGTTTGAAGCGATTGATCAGCTGGAAGTATTGTGAATCACGACGTAAACGTTCCTGAAGTCCACGGCCGGCTGCGGCTCTCGATAGTGTTCTCCAACACCGGTCATGTTTTCACTCACCTGCTGACCATTCTTTATGCCACGGCGGTTCTCTATCTGCCCGCTGAATTCGGCCTGCCTTACGGTGAAATGCTCGGTTACTCGAGTCTGGGGCTGATATTGTTCGGGGTGGGTTCACTGCCCGCCGGCTGGTTCGGAGACCGCTGGAGTCAGGTCGGCATGCTAGTCATCTTCTTCATCGGAATCGGTCTGGCGACCGTGATGACGGGACTGGCGAACAGTGTGACGATTCTCATTGTGGGCCTTTCGCTGATCGGGTTGTTTGCTTCCATCTACCACCCTGTGGGGATCGCCTGGCTGGTGGCCTGTGCCCGCAAGCAGGGCTTGAGTCTCGGGATCAATGGTGCCTTCGGCCATCTAGGCAGTGCAGCTGCGCCGGTATTCGTAGGCCTGATGATCGACTACGTCTCCTGGCGAGCGGCGTTTGTGCTTCCGGGACTGGCTGCTATCGCCACCGGGCTGGCGCTGTGGATTGTCTGGTCCCTGGGGTGGGTGACCGACCGCAGTGCGGATACGGCCCCGGCACCAGCCCCTGAGCCCGGGGTCTACAAGCGCGTCTTTCTGGTGCTCGTTGTGACCATGGCCTGTAACGGGTTTGTGTACGCCGGAATGATGTACACCGTACCAAAAGTGTTCGAAATCGGTCTTGCCGAGGCACGCCCCGACTCGTACACAGGGATCGGCATTCTGACCGGTGCAGTGATCGGCCTGTCATCAGTGTGCAGTTACGTGGGTGGATGGTTGGCAGAGCGCTATTCGCCCCGCTGGGTCTATCTGGTTTTCTGGGCTCTGCTGATACCCGCCCTGGTCGTTGTCACCGTGGTTTCCGGGTTTAGCCTGATATTTTCCATGCTGCTGGCGATGTCATTCCTCGTGACATTCGCTGCTGCAGAGAACATGCTGGTTGCCCGCTATACGCCGTTTCAGTGGCGCTCTGTTGCTTACGGAGCCCGCTTCGTTCTGGCCCTCGGCATCGGGGGAGTGACGGTGTATCTTGCCGGTGATCTTTACGATCAAAGCGGAGATTTCGACCAGCTGTTCCTGATGTTCGCCGGTTCTGCAGTGATCGCCGTCATGGGCGCGCTGCTGTTGCCCGTGACCGGCCGCTCGAACCAAGCGCCGCTTACCGCGCCCTAGGTCGGACCCGTGACGGATCTGCTGATCTTTGAGGAATCACTGGCCGACATAGCCGGGGCGCTGAACGAATTTCCGCAGCTGCGGGTAGTGTGCTGGCAGCCGGACGGTCAACTGACCGTTGAAGGTCAGCCTGTAGCAGCCGGGGACGTTGCGCCGGAGATCGGCTGGATCAGCTTTAAGCTGCTGAGTTCCGGTCAGTTAAAGCAGTATGTCGAGGCCCTTCTCGACTTTAGCGGTGTGCGCTGGGTGCAGAGCACTCATGCAGGCCTGGACCACCCGGTTTACCGTCAGCTGGCACAAAGTGGGGTGCGGTTGAGTAAGAGTTATGCCCAGTCGATCCCGATTGCCGAGTACGTACTGGCCTATACGCTACATCATTTCCAAGGCATCGAGGGCCGGCTGGAAGCCCAGCGTTCGGCCAAGTGGCAAGGATTCCGTTTTCGAGAACTGTACGGCAGCCGCTGGCTGATTATCGGATTTGGTGACATTGGCCGCAGAGTCGCGGAGCGGGCGAGGGCATTTGGTTGCCACATCACGACCTTACGGCGCTCTGCTGCCGCGCACGCAGCGGCCGACGAAATTGTGTCTCGCGATCAACTGCCTGGCGCTCTGGAGCACAGTGACGTGGTTGTATTGGCCTGTCCGGAGAACCGTGAAACCCGCGGTATCGTCGACGCGGGCTTTGTCCGGGCCATGAAGTCGGGGTCATTACTGGTCAATATCGCCCGCGGCGGCCTGATTGACGATCAGGCACTGCTGGAAGGGCTTGCTGCAGGCCGGCCGGGAAACGCCGTACTGGACGCCTTCAGTACCGAGCCCCTGCCGGGGGATCATCCTTACTGGACACACCCGAATGTAATCGTTACGGCCCACACTTCAAATGCCGGCCAAGGTACCGCCAGCCGTAGCGCCGAGCAGTTTATCCACAATCTCCGGCGCTACCTCGCCGGCGAGCCACCGGGTGACGAGGTGGATCCGGAGTCGCTGCTGGAAGGTCCGTAGACCGAATCAGACTGATGTTCCGGGACCAAGGATGCCAGGCCGGACTGCCCGGCCGACGCTCAGGAGGCTCTCCGGGCTGAGTCTCGTCACTGGCAGATCACTTGGCAGTAGCACCCCGCACCCGGTCGATCAGGGCCAGTGTGTCATAGGGCGGCTGGTTGCCCCGCCAGGCGACATGCTGATCCGGGCGGCACAAGACCAGGCCGTGTTCGTAAGCCGCAGTATGGGGTCCAGGCGCGATATCCAGAATCTTTAGCGGCACGCGGCGCAGTTCAACTGCTTCTGTGAAAGAAGAGACATCAATCCTGCCGTTTAGTCTCAATAGGGTGAACTCCGGCCCCAGCACGTCGTACAAAGAACGACCATCCTGGAAAAAGAAGTGAGGCAGTCTGCAGCCGGGCACAGTAGACGGCGTAAAGCTTGCCATGGAATAGGCTGGTGCGACCTGCGTTTCGTGGCTGATGATGGGAGATCCATCGTAGAAATATCCAAAATTGAGCCCGGCAGCACAATATTGCCGAACGTTGAGATCATAGGCATGCTGGCCTATTTCCCTGCGCAGGGCATCGCCAGCAGCACCTGCGGTCTCGATTTCGTCGGGCACTGCCCGGCGTTGGCGGACCATGGCGTGGGTGTGATTCATCACGAAACGGGACACCTGATCGGTTATCGGCAGACGTTCACACTCGTAGGCATCGAGGACGGCTCCGTCCGCCCAGCCGTTCAGGTGTGCGGCCAGCAGCCAGGAAAGGTTGGCTGCGTCGGCTATACCTGCGTTCATGCCATAGCCTGCGTAAGGAACCCAGATATGTGCAGCATCGCCGCAGATGAATACCCTTCGATCGCGGAAGCGGTCAGCGACCAGGCGCCGGCCTATCCAGTCCTCATGGGCGAGCGTGTCATAGCGGAATAGATCGTCAACACCCAGAATCATCCGAATGGAGTGATCACGATCTACCGAGTCGAAGTCGGTCTCCTCCTCGCGCAGGTAGTTGTGGATGATCCAGAGTTCTTTGCCATCAATCGCGTAAACATTGCCCGAACGCCGTGGGTTAAGCGAAATCGTGCTCCAGGCGGCGGCTTCACTCTGCATACGGATCAGGGTTTCAGAGCGAATAAAACTCGACTGACAGCGCTGTAGAACAGCGTCTCCGCCGAATCGACTGCCAATACTGCGACGCACCGTCGATGAGCCACCGTCACAACCGACCAGATAGTCGCAGCGGGCTCGCACTGTCTCCCCACTGTCGATACTCTGAAGCGTTGCAGTTACGCCTGTTTCGTTCTGCAGCAGGCTTTTGAATTCCGTGTGCCAGTAGAGCGAAATTTCCGCTGTCGCTGCCGCCCGTTCGGAAAGGATGGGTTCAAGATAGATCTGGTTGATTCGGTGCGGGGGCTCCGGCGTCGGCCAGCCCGTGTCGGGCCCGTCAGTTGCGCTGTAGCGGTCGTTCCGGCACGGAATCGGAATGCGAGCCAGTTCAATACCGGTAAAGGTGGTTCGAAAAGAAACATCGTTGGGATAGTCGCCCGGCAGACCGGCATTGCGGATCTCGCCGGCGATACCCAGTCGCCGATAGATCTCCATTGTCCGTGCGGACACATGATTGCACTTGGCCGGCGGGGGCTCGCCGCAGGGCCGGGTTTCGACCACGATGACGTCGATGCCACGCCAGGCGAGGTCGAG
>CAJXBY010000025.1 GCA_913051905.1 uncultured Gammaproteobacteria bacterium
AGAACGGATTCGACTGGGCAACCTGTGTCGGGATGTTCGATTTCACCTCACAAGCCGGCAGCTACGCCGTGCCGAATCTCAAAGTCGACTTTGTACACACAAAGATGCCCGTACCGGTCGGCTTCTGGCGCTCCGTGGGGACTGTACATAATGCCTTTGCCCTTGAATCTGCAATGGATGAGATCGCCCATGAGCATGGTTCGGATCCGATTAACCTGCGGCGAGAACTGCTCCGGGACAACCCGCGAGCACTCCGGGTGCTGGATCGTGTAGAGCAAACATCCGGATGGGGAGGTACGTTGCCTGAAGGACACTATCAAGGTATGGGGTACATCTACTACCTGGACTGCTACCAGGCCCAGGTCGCGGAAGTCTCCGTCGACAAACGCGGCCGAACCAGGGTCCACCGGGTCACCTGCGTAATCGACTGCGGTCAGGCGATCAATCCGGCCATCGTCGAGTCCCAGATACAAGGTGCCATAATCTACGGCCTGAGCGGCACCCTGAACAGCCGAATCAATATCGAAAACGGCCGCGTGGTTCAAGGCAATTTCGACGACTACCCCCTGCCAAAACTCAAAATGGCACCGGTGATCGATGTGCATATCATCAACAGCGGTGAGCAGCCCGGCGGCATCGGTGAAGCCGGAACACCCCTGGTCGGTCCGGCGGTTGCCAACGCGGTGTTCGCTGCCACCGGTAAACGCATCCGCCGCCTTCCAATCAAACGTTCAGATTTGACCTAAGCGAACGGGACAAGCCGTTAAATTTGTGGCAAATACTTTTAATTCAGATTTGAATCACTGCTACGGTATCGGCCGTTGACCGTATAACTGTATAAAACAGTGCCGGGAAACACCTGACCCTCCGGACGGTGTACGACGGCCCCATGATCTCTCCGACAGAATCCGAATATCAACTGTTCCGGGAACTGGCCAGACAGGAGCTCGGACTGGACTGGACGCGGGACCGAAAATACCTGCTGGAAACCCGCCTCGGTCCCCGCCTCGAAAGCTTGGGCCTGGAGAGCTTCTCGGCTTACCACCGGTATCTGTGCGAAAAGGGGGCGATTGACGAGAAACAAGTGTTTTTTAATGCGATCACGACCACCAAAACCAGTTTCTACCGTGACAAAGATGATTTTGCCTTTTTTCGTAGAGAAGTTCTGCCACAGATTCATAAAGAATCCGGTACCGGGTCCTCTTCCCCGGTCCGCTTCTGGAGTGCCGGCTGTTCGTCCGGCGAGGAACCCCTCAGCATCATCTTTGAGACACTGGAAGACCTCGAACACCGGACAGCGTATCGGAAACCCTTCGATCTACGTATCCTGGGATCTGACGTAAACACCGATATGCTGTCTATCGGCGAGAACGCCCTGTACCTCGAGCACCAGTTGGAGGGCCTGCCGTCGGTGATTCGGGAGAAATACTTTCAACTGACAAACGATAGGGGCGGTACTGCCCATCAAGTCATAAATGAAGCCCGCTCTCGTGTACAGTACCGGCACTTCAATCTTCTGAATCCGCGTTACCCCATCGCTACCCGGTTCCAGGTCATCTTTTTTCGAAATGTGCTGTACTACCTTGACCGAACTCTTCGGAAGCCACTCTTGGACCGCCTGTCGGAGTATCTCCATCCTGGTGGCTGGCTGTTCCTGGGAAACGTCGAGACTGGCTACAATATTTCTGGTCTGCAGAAGGTCCGCTCGAACATTTTCTCTAAGTTGCCTTAGAGATTCTGATCCGAAAGGCTCATCATGAACTTCGAACTCGGCGACGAAAAAGTACAGCTTTCGGGCGTCCTGGAATACAACACAATCAATGCTCTGCACGAGTTATTCAAGCAGATTCTCGAGCGGGAAGACCCTGTTCTTATCATCGATATAGGCGGTATCAGGCAGATCGATACTGCGGCTCTGCAGCTTTTCCTGGCACTGCAACGCGACGCGCGTACGAAGGGTAAAGAGGTCATCTGGAAGAACATTCCCGACCATGCATCTGAAAGCCTACGACTGACCGGACTCAGTCCATTATTTGAAGTGGCCGGGAATTAATGTCCGGTAACGCAATTCTTGTGGTTGATGACTCACGGACCATCCGTAACCAGGTTCTGCGCATCCTCTCTGGAGAAGAAGACGGCTACGTCTTGCACCCCCAGGAGAACGGTCAACAGGCGCTGCAGTGGCTGTCCGGTCGCAACGAAGCCGAACTACCTGACCTGATCCTTCTGGACCGCAACATGCCCCAGATCAGCGGTGATGAGTGTATCCGGATTCTCAAAACAGATGATGCTTGGAAGCAGATTCCAGTGCTCTTCCTGACAGCGCAGTCTGATGTTAAGCAACTGGTCCATGGCCTCGCGGAACTCGAAGCCGACGACTATCTGGCAAAGCCGTTCGATCCCGACGAACTTCGCGCCAGGGTCAAAGCGCTCATCAGGGTGAAAACGGCTGAAGATCAGACACGAAAACTCAACAAGGACCTGGAAAATTCCCTTGTGATCCAGAAGAAGGCCTTCAGTGATCTTAAGGATACCAAACTGCAACTCGCCGAGACGGAGGCCGCCGTACGCCTGACCCGGGTATTCGAAAAATTTGTACCCAAGGAATTTCTCAAACGCATTGCTCCGGACGGGCTGGAAAACCTCAAGTTCGGGCAGGCAGAGAGTGATTTCAAGACGATCCTTTTCTCAGATATCCGAGCCTTCACGCAGCTGTCGGAGGCCTACTCGCCCCAGGAATTGCTCGATTTCCTGAACAACTACCTGCGAATGATGAATCCCGCAATCATGGAGCACCACGGTTTTGTCGACAAATTCATCGGCGATGCAATCCTGGCCATATTCGACCGACCGGATCAATCAGACGCTGATGAGGCACTAGACGCCGTAGACTCAGCGTTGAGCATGCTTGCGGTGCTCGACAGCATTAATGAGACACTCAGTGCCGAACGGAAGGCCCGAGTCGACATCGGCATAGGCATACACAGCGGCAACGTGATCATTGGCACCGTTGGGTTCGAGGAGAGGATGGACTCAACTGTGCTCGGTGATACCGTCAATCTGGCTTCACGCCTTGAAAACCTCACCAAGTACTACAACTGCCAACTGATTATCTCTGAAGCCACGATGGCGCTTATCGGCACGGAAAACCGCCACCAGATTAGAGAAATCGATCTAGTGAGTGTCAAGGGCCGCCTGGAACCACTGCAGATTTACGAGGTCTTCGATGCCGACAGGCACGAACAAAAACAAGCGAAACTCCAAAGCCGTGACAACCTCGGCGAGGCCATCCAGCTTTACCGAAGACAATGCTGGGACGACGCCCTTGAGCGATTCGAAAACTGCGAGACGATCGGTCCTGAGGATCCGCTCGTTCAGATTTATATCAACCGATGCCGACACAACCGCATTCAACCACCCGGGCCGGACTGGAACGGTGTACACGCTTTCGATCACAAATGACGCCCGATCAGCTGCCCATTGAAGAATTTATCGAAGAAGCCGGCGATCTGCTTCAGGAACTAGAGGGTGCCCTGCTTCAGTTGGAGACGTCCCCCGGGAACAATCAGCTTGTCGATCAGGTGTTCCGCTGTGTACACACGATCAAGGGTGGTGCAGGAATGGTCATGCAGCCCGAACTGGCCGACTATGGCCATCAGCTGGAGTCATTGCTGGAACATGTCCGGTCCGGCAGCATTCCGTGCACCGTGAAACTGGTCTCCCTGCTTCTGGATGCTCTGGACTGCCTCAATTCGTTTGTGGCTGATATTCGCGGGGATGGCACAGTCAATATCACACTTCGGGACCAGACCCTGGGACAACTCAAAGCTTTTCTCCCCGGGAGCGAACAGCTGGCTACAACAATGCCAGGAACGGTACCGGAAACTCAGGATCCGCAGCCACCATCAAACCGGAAACTGGCGACGCGTTCGTTTCTCCTGACTCTAAAGTTCGACTCCGAGACACTGCGGAACGGCGGAGACCCGCTGATTCTTCTGGAACAACTCTCTGGAATCGGCGAGATTGTCTCAATCGCCCATACCGGATCCCTACCCGGTATCGCAAACATCGATCCGGAAACACTGTACCTGTGGTGGAGCCTCAAGCTCGTTACCGATCAGACACTGGAAGAGATCGAGGCCATCCTGATGTTCTACCGGAACGACCATGACATCCATATAGAACCCGCGGTCGCGCCCCCTGCCGAACCGGAAGCCGCGGAATCTAAGGAAATGTCCACATCAGCCGCCTCCCTGCCTGACCAACCGATGGAAAGCGACAAACCGGTCGATTCGCTATCTGATTCTGACACGATCACCAAGAAACCAGCTGAAACGGATCCACCCAGTTCCGGTGCAGATACCGGCATGGATGAGACCGCCAGCCCAGCTGCCCCGCAGACCATCCGGGTCAGTGTCGACAGGCTCGACGCCCTGCAGAACCTTGTTGGGGAGACCGTGATCAACCAGTCGCGCCTGCGACGGCTCGGTGAAGAGATCATGGCGGCCGATGAACGTCTGGGGGACCTGGTCCTTCAATTCCTAGAAGACAGCGAATCGTCGGTCAGAGCACTGCAGGACCAGATACAGCAGGTGCGAATGGTTCCGGTCGGCAGTGTGTTTTCACCCTTGAAAAGAATCGTACGCGACTACGCTGTAAAGACAGACAAGAATATTTTCCTTGACATCAGCGGCGGAGATACCGAACTGGACAAAACGGTTACCGACCAGCTGTACGGCCCTCTTCTTCACCTGGTGCGAAATGCGATGGATCACGGAATCGAAATGCCGCAGACCAGGACTGTCCAGAACAAAGACCCAGTTGGCACCATTTCCCTTCGTGCTTCACACCAAGAAGGGTTTGTGATCGTCGAGGTGGGCGATGACGGCAAGGGCCTGGACCCTGAGGTCATTCTGAACACGGCCATCGATAAAGGGCTGGCCTCACGTGAGGACGAACTGAGCGAGCACGAAATCTTTCAGCTCGTGTTCAGGCCGGGCTTTACCACCACGTCTGAAGTCACCAGTGTCTCGGGTCGCGGTGTCGGCATGGACACCGTTCAACGCGACATTCAGGCCCTGCTGGGCAATATCGAAATGCACAGCACACCCGGCAAAGGAACAACCCTTCAACTGAAACTACCCCTGACGCTAGCCATCATCGAGGGCATGATTGTCCGGGTAGGTGAACAGATTTTTACATTGCCGTTACTGTCTATTCTCGAGGCTCTGCGACCTGCGGCCGAACAGGTCAAGCGTCTCAAGCAAAAAGGAGAACTGATCGATATCCGCGGAGAGTTTGTCCCGCTGGTGAGGCTGCACGACCGCCTCGGCATCAGTACAGCGATAAAAGACCCGAGCGCCGGGCTCGTGGTGGTCGTTCAGCACGGCAACCGCAAGCACGGACTAATGGTCGACGAGATCGTCGACCAGCGCCCTGTGGTAATCAAAAACCTCGAAGACAACTTTGTACAGATTCCTGGACTTTCCGGCGCCACGATTCTAGGAGATGGTGCGATCTCGTTCATACTCGACGTACCAAGCCTTGCAGCCTGAGCCCCGGCAAGACTGGATTCATCAGGAGAAACACATGTCCACAAAGACCAACATGACCGGGCACCTCTCTCTGTTCGATGAAGATCTGGAGGAGCTTGACCTATCGGTAATCAGCCGGCAGGGCACCCAGCTGATTACCTTCATGCTCGGGCAGGAAAAATACGGACTAAAGATACTGAGTGTCAGAGAGCTGGTCAGTTACCCGGAATCCATCACGCGGGTCCCCGGAATGCCGTCATTTATCATCGGCATGATCAACCTTCGAGGCCTGGTCGTACCGGTCATGGATCTTCGCATCCGTTTTCAGATGGAGAGCCTGGACTACAACTCGTTCACCGTGATCGTCATCGTCCAGGTAGAACACAAACTCGTCGGTCTGATTGTCGACTCAGTAGCAGATGTTGTTTACCTGGAAGAGGAAACAACTCAGGGCAGCAAGGACCTGTCCACGTCCATAGACACTAAATTCGTCAGTGGCGTGGCCAACATCAAGGACGACATGGTCATCCTGCTTGACGTCGACTATCTCCTCTCTGAAGAAGAACTTCAGCTGATCCCTCAACAGTCCTCCGAACCCCAATCTGCATGAGTCTTCCCGTAAAGGTCCTGGTCATCGACGATTCGGCAGTCGCCCGCCGTGCACTCAGCAACATTCTCTCGTCAGACCCCGAGATCGAGGTGGTGGGGACAGCGCCAGATGCGTTGATCGGGCTGAGAAAGATCTCGGAACTACAGCCCGACGTTCTGACCCTGGACGTTGAAATGCCGAAAATGGACGGCCTGACCTTTCTCGAAAGGCTCATGAACTCAAACCCCATGCCCGTGGTGATGGTCAGCGCGTACACCAGAGAGGGTTCGGAAACTGCACTCAGGAGCCTTGAACTCGGCGCATTGGAAATCATCGAAAAACCTAAACTGGAAGTCAGAGAAGGCCTTAACGAGCTTGCGTCTTCAATTACCGAGAAAGTTAAGGCTGCGGCCGGCGCAAGGGTCAGATCACCGCGTCAACGGCTGCTCGATCCGGTACCCCGCTATGACATCGACGCCGTACTACCCCGGAGAACACCCGTTCATTCCGGAATCCGACCCCCTATTATCGGAATAGGCGCCTCAACAGGTGGCACCGAAGCACTGAAGGAACTGCTCGCACCCCTTCCAGAGGGACTGCCGGGTATTGTCGTTGTTCAACATATGCCAGCCCCGTTCACGCAGTCCTTTGCAGAAAGACTGGACCAGTCCTGCCGAATCAAAGTTCAGGAAGCCTCTGAAGGATGCCCGGTCAGACCCGGCGAAGCACTAATTGCGCCCGGTGACCGGCATCTCGTCATCATCGCAGATGATGACGGTTATGTGGCTCAGCTTAAAAATGGCGAAAAGATCAACCGGCATCGCCCATCAGTGGATGTATTATTCAGATCCATCGCAACGGCTGCGGGCGAATCAGCCGTCGGTCTGCTGTTGACGGGTATGGGCACCGATGGTGCCAAAGGCCTGGCCGAGATGCGGCAGGCCGGGGCAACCACCCTAGCCCAGGATGAGGCCTCATGCGTGGTGTTCGGTATGCCGAAGAGTGCAATCGAGCAGGGCGCTGCACAACATGTGCTCGATCTTGGGGAGATGTCACAGCACCTGATAGAACGGTGCTGGTGATCCGAATTATCATGTCAAATCCGCCACCCCACCCGGAACAGATGCCTGGCCCTAGACACGTCGCTCGGGACCAGAATTCGGGGCGCACTCGACTCGGTAACTGCTATAGTCGCTTATCGGCACTGCCAGAACCCTGTTCTTACAGCCTCCAGGTGTAACTCCGGAAGTGCAAGCCCCTATGTGTTTAACTGATCCGATCAGTCAGCAGTTTTCGAATCTTCGGGCGTACCTGCCCGCACAAGCACGTTGGCTGCTCATTCTCGCTCTCTTTGTGTTCCCGGGACAGAACACCGCTGATACGGTCAAGCTCAAACCATCGCCGACCCACGAACGGACCATTGAACTAATCAACTATTTTGTTCAGCGATACCACTATCGAACGACTACTCTCAATGATGCTCTTTCGTCACAGATTCTTGATCGTTTTATCGAAAGCATGGACGCCAACCGCAGCTTCTTCGTATCCGATGATATCGAAAAATTCGAACAGATTCGTTTCAGCATCGATGACTATCTGCGAAACCAAAACCTCGAACCCATTTACGGGCTCTTCGAACTTTATCGTACCCGGGTTGAAGAACGGCTTGTCCTCGCCGAACAACTCCTCGACCGTGGATTTGAGCTGGACATCGACGAGAACTACCGGTTTGACCGAACGGAAGCCCCCTGGGCTATTGACCGGGTGGAACTCGCTGATATCTGGCGGAAACGGGTGAAAAATGACTACCTTTCGTTGAGCATCACCGGCAAGCCACACACTGAAATCGTCCAGACGCTAGGCAACCGCTACCGCCAACTGGGTCGGCGGACATCGCAGGTTAACGAACAAGACGTTTTTCAGACATTTATCAATGCCTACGTGTCGTCGGTCGATCCCCACAGCAGTTATTTTTCTCCGCGGGCAACCGAGAACTTCAAGATCCGGATGAGTCTCTCCCTGGAAGGGATCGGTGCGGTGCTGCAGTCCGAGAACGAGTACACGGTCGTGCGCCGAGTTGTGGCCGGTGGACCGGCCGAAATGGGTGATCAACTGCACAGCGGCGATAGGATAATCGGGGTCGGTCAGGGACTGGAAACCCCGATAGTCGACGTTATCGGCTGGCGGCTTGATGACGTTGTTGATCTGATTCGCGGTCCTAAAGGGACTTCGGTACGGCTTCAGATTCTGCCCGAGGACGATGGGCCCGATTCTCCGGGAAAAGTGATCAGCATCGTGCGTGATACGATCAAACTCGAGGAACAGGCAGCACAGAAATCGGTGATCACAGTCCATGATGGCAATCAATCCCATCGGGTGGGCATCATCAACCTGCCGACCTTTTACGTTGATTTCGACGGCAAATCCAGCGGTCAGCTCGACTACCGGAGTACGACGCGGGATGTGGTCCGACTGATATCGGAACTCGAGTCAGAGGGGATCATCGGACTGGTCATCGATCTTCGAGGCAACGGCGGCGGAGCCCTATCAGAAGCAACCAGCCTAACAGGGCTGTTTATCGAAAAAGGTCCTATCGTGCAGGTGAAGGACGCCAAGGGCCGCATCCGCGTTAAGCGCGATCGAGACAGCAGCATCGCCTACAGCGGACCGCTTGTTGTGGTAGTCGATCAGGACAGTGCGTCGGCCTCCGAGATTTTTGCCGGTGCGATTCAGGATTATCGGCGTGGGGTGGTGGTTGGAGAGCACACATTCGGCAAGGGCACAGTGCAGAACCTTATCGACCTTGACCGTTACGCCCGAAACAGCGACGAGCGTCTCGGTCAGCTCAAGTTCACGATTGCGCAGTTCTACCGAATCAATGGTGACAGCACGCAGCATCGGGGCGTCATCCCCGACATTGTTTTTCCGATGGCCACTCCGGAATCCCAACACGGTGAGAGAAGCTTGCAGAATGCTCTCCCGTGGAACCAGGTGGACGCCGCCCGTTTCACACCCTTCGAAAGTGCCCGGCTTGAAAACACCTTGTCCAAGGTACGTAACCAGCACGAGCATCGTACCGAAACAGACCCAGGATTCAGGTTCCTGTTGTCCAACCTCCAGCTCGATGCTGAACTGGCAGGAGTCAAGAAAATTTCCCTACTCCAATCCCGACGCACCCAGGAACGGAATACCCGCCAGGATAAGCGTGACAAATTTGAGTCCGTGCTGCGCACAGCCAGGGGAAAAGATCCCAGCAGCGCCTTCGCAAAGGATAAGGAATTTCCCGGTGACATCCTGCTGGTTGAGGCAGCCAGAATCGTCGTGGACACCGCCATTGAACTTAGCGAGGGCCAGATCCTGGCCCAGAGCAATAACTCGACTGCAGGCCGATCGGTCTCGACACAGGACCGGTAACGGACGGACACAGCACGGCACAGGCGACCTTGGATACTTCCCGATTCGGTACATTTTTTGCCTCAAATACCGGCATTTTGCAGCTGATGGAAGATGCCGGTACCGCCCTCTCCGGTAACCGTGACGTCTGTATGCTGGGCGGCGGCAACCCGGCCAGGATTCCAACCGTTCAATCTGCCTTCCGCAATGCCATGCATGCCTTGCTCGAGGACGGCAACCGGTTCGATCTGCTGATCGGTGACTACGACGGCCCGCAGGGCAACGCGGTTTTTATCGAAGCCGTAGCCGATCTGCTCAATCAGCAATACGGCTGGGCGGTTTCACCAAAAAACATTGCCCTGACCAACGGTAGCCAGAGCTCGTTTTTCGTGCTTTTCAACATGTTCGCCGGATTATTTAAGGACGGCAACAGACGGCGTATCCTGTTGCCCCTGGTTCCGGAATACATCGGCTACACCGAGATGGGACTGGGTACACAGATGTTTGACACTTGCCGACCGACCATGACCCTGCAGGGCGACCACGAATTCAAATATCACATCGACTTCGAAAAGCTGACAGTCAGCCCGGGGCATGGTGCAATCTGCGTATCGCGACCGACCAATCCGACCGGCAACGTTCTCACCGACCAGGAAATTGCCTTACTGCAGGCACTTGCCCTCGAACACGGCTTGCCTTTCATCATTGATGGGGCATACGGCACACCCTTTCCGAACATTATTTTCAGTAAAGCAGCACCCGTCTGGGACCAGAACATTATTCTCTGTCTCAGCCTCTCCAAACTCGGCCTTGCAGGCGTGAGAACAGGAATCGTGATCGCAAACGAAAACGTTATCCAGTCAATCACAGGATCGAATGCGGTCCTGAGCCTCACGCCGGGCAGTTTCGGTCCGGGACTCGTTACCCGCATGATGCAGGACGGTAGCATACTGGATATAGCCAACAAGCTGATCCGGCCTTACTACCAGGAACGGGCCAGGACCACGCTGGATTGGCTTAAATCTGCCCTGGGCGATTACCCTTTCCATATACATTCACCGGAAGGCGCGTTTTTCCTGTGGCTGTGGTTCCCGAATCTTCCGATCAGCAGTGAGATGTTGTATCAGCGTCTCAAGCAGCGCGATGTACTGGTTATCGCCGGCGAGCACTTCTTTCCCGGTCTCACCGAGGACTGGCCACACTCCCGGGAATGCATCCGAGTCTCCTATGCCCTGAATCCGGATGTGGTCCAGCGAGGCATCAGCATTCTCGCTGAAGAAATTAAAGCCGCCTATGCGCCGGGTGCGAGGTCTGGACACTCCCGATAGCGACTCCAGATCAGTCTAAAGGATTCGGCAAGGTCTTCCGGAGCCCGGCGTACCCATTGATCGACTGAGGTCACCTCGAACCAATCGCCGGTTTCTATCTCACTGTAATCCAGGCGCAGCGACTTATCTGTAACGAGACGATAGATCCAGCAGAACTCCATTCCGGTCCACAGACTAGCCGGCAGCTTGAACAGACGCTCGGGTGGTTCTGTAACCCGCAGACCCACTTCCTCTTCGATCTCCCGAAGGCAGCATTGATCATAGGTCTCCCCAGCGTCCACGTGCCCGGCAACAGAAGAATCCCACAAACCAGGGTTTTCCTGTTTGTGTCGGGCTCTTTTCTGCAGAAAAAGTTCCCCGGCACCATTGAAGATCAGGATGTGGACGGCCCTGTGACACAGACCTTGGCGATGTATCTCATCGCGCCGGCACTCCCCGGTCACGCGGTCATTTATATCCACCACACTCAGAATCTCGGCGTCTTCTGGACGAATACTTTCCATGCGGTTTCAGGGCCCAGACTGTGAAGGTGTACCGCTTCGCTGGCGGGTTCGCCAGTGCTCGTCGATCCAGACCGGAACATCGATCGACGGGAGTAGTGTCCTGCCGCGTATCATGTCCGAGACCCGTTCGGCCACCATGATCGTCGGTGCATTGAGGTTACCGTTGGTAATCGCAGGGAATACAGAAGAATCGACCACCCGCAAACCGTCTACACCCCTGACCCGGCATTCGCTGTCGAGGACCGCCTTTCGGTCATTTGCGTCTCCCATGGAACAGGTACACGACGGATGGTACGCGGACTCACAGTTCTCCCTTACCCACGCGTCGATCTCTTGATCGGTATCAACTTCGCCACCCGGTTGCAGTTCCTCCCCTCGAAATGGATGCATGGCCCGCTGGGTGAAGATTTCTCGCGTCAGGCGAATACAGGCTCGCCAGTCGCGAATATCCTGTTCATCCTCTAGATAGTTGAACAGAATGGAGGGATTATCCCGAGGCAAAGCCGATTTGATCCGGACCCAGCCGCGGCTCCTGGGCTTGTTCGGTCCCACATGCACCTGGAACCCGTCACCGTCAAAAGCCGCCCTTCCATCATAACGCATGGCCCCGGGAAGAAAATGGTACTGGATATCGGGCCATTCTATGCCTGCCCGTGAACGAATAAATCCACAGGACTCAAAGTGATTGGTGGCCCCAAGACCTGACTTGAACAGCAGCCACTGGGCCCCGATCAGGGCCTTGCTCAGAGAATTGAGCCGACGGTTCAGGGTAATGGGCTTACGGCAACGGTACTGAAAATAGATCTCCAGATGATCCTGCAGGTTCTCCCCGACTCCGGGGCTGTCACAGATCAGGGGAACACCTGCATCAGACAGAACGTTGGCAGGTCCGACACCCGAGCGTTGCAGGATCACGGGCGAGCCGATCGAACCCGCCGAAACGATCACCTCGCGACGTGCACGCAATTGAAAGACCTGGCCATCTTTCTCATATTCGACGGCCACAGCCCTGTTCTGTTCGAATAACACCCGCCACACTAGCGTTCCGGTGACAACACGCAGATTCCGACGTCCCATGGCGGGTCGCAGATAGGCTCTGGCAGTCGATGCTCTTACGCCAGCACCCACGGTCATGTGCATCGGACCGAATCCTTCCTGCTGTTCACCATTGTAGTCATCGGTCAGCGGGTATCCTGCCTCCCGACCCGAATCGATGAACGCGGCGTAAAGAGGATTCAACCGCATGCCGTTACCGGTACAGACCGGGAGCGGTCCGGAATCCCCACGATAACCGTCGGCGCCGCCGGTCCAGTTCTCCGCCTTCTTGAAATAAGGCAGACAGGCTTTGTAATTCCAGCCCGCAGCCCCGGATTGCTCCCACTGATCGAAATCACGTGCGTGGCCGCGCACATAAACCATGCCGTTGATCGAAGACGAACCACCGAGTGCCAATCCGCGGGGACAATCCATAATTCGGCCATCAAGACAAGGCTCCGGGTCACTTTGATAGCCCCAGTTGAATCGCTTCATGTTCATTGGGATCGACAAGGCAGCGGGCATCTGAACAAAAATACTCCTCTCACTGCCGCCGGCTTCAAGCAGAACGACACGGGTATCCGGGTCTTCGGTCAAACGTGCAGCAAGCACACACCCCGCTGAACCGGCTCCGACAACGATGTAGTCCGTATCACGCACGCTGTTTCACGGTTCTCGTCCAATTGGCATTACACTCACTGATCGTCCCGGCCACTGGACCGCTCGGTAAGCCTTCATCTGAACCATCCTAAACCTATCACCGAGAAATCACAAAATGCCGCAGCTCAAGGCCGGAACGAAGAAGACGGACGCCGATTTGATTGTCTTTGACAAGGACGGGACACTGATCGATTTCCACGCATTCTGGGGCCCGCGAATGGCGCGATCGGCCGAGGCCCTCTGCCTTGCGCTCGACGACGAGGGGCCATTGCTTGAAATGCTTTATCTCGCCTCAGGATACGACCATCAGAAGGGACGCACCAAGAGCCAAAGCCCTCTGGCAACCGCCCCGCTCCGGGATCTCGAGACCGTGATGGCGGCTGTTCTTTTCCAGTGGGGACTGCCCTGGGATCAGGCTAGGGCCTGCGTGAGCGAGTACTTCAGCCCCGTCATGCGCGCCGCCCCAGAACCCGAAGAAATCAGACCACGAGGCCGTGTTCAGCAGGCGCTCGAGCACCTCAGGGAGGCAGGATTTCGGCTGGCCGTGGCGACGACCGACAACCGCGACCTCACCGAATTCGCCCTGGATACGATCGGTGAAACCACGCTCTTTGAATTGGTTCTGTGCGGAGACGATCCCGGGGTCCCTACCAAACCCGATCCCCGGGTCCTCGAATTTCTAGGCGGGCAACTGGACATTCCGGTGGGCCGAATGGTGATGGTCGGTGATACGGTAAGCGATATGGAAATGGCGAACCGGGCCGGCACAGCCCTGGCGGTAGGACTTACGGGCGGCGCTGATACTCAGGAAGCACTCAACCAGGCGGCCGACGTCCTCGTGCAGTCTATCGAAGAACTTCTCCCCCAAGCCAGTTCATAACCCGGTGGTAACCCTAATTCACGGCGTTCTGTCACCCGCAGACAAAGACGCCAGATACCTCTCTTGCCGGACACTCTCAATAGCCCCGGGACGCGCAGCCCGAACGCGTGCTATCGCCTGAGAAGGAAGTTCGCCGGAGTGAATCAAAAGCCTCGCCGCGATGGTACCGGCTCTGCCGAGTCCCGCAGCACAGTGAACCAATAACCGTCCCCCTCGACTCAGGTCCGCCAACAGCCACTTCTCCAGATCAGCAAACCGGGTTTCAAAAGGCCCACCAGGCGCTCCCAGATCGGTGATCGGACAGTGATGCCACGCCGTGGGCAACGACTGAAACCGCTGCGGGAGGTCCGATACCCCCAAAAGATCGAACTCGTGCGACTCAATCAGCGAGATCACAGCACTGGGAGACCAGTCTGCCACAACGGCGAGATCCTTCTGCAGGTTGCGCGGCTGATACCCTCTGTGAGGTACAGACTCCAATCGGCCGGGACAGCAGCAAATCCCGATTAGACCGTCCCCCGCTACCTCAATGACATCGATTTGCAGTGATTGCCCGGGAACCTGCAACGCGGAGCCTGTGGCTCACCACTCGCCGGTATTGGGCATTGAGAGCCAGGGTTCTGCGGGTTCCAGCCCTTCACCCTCCTGAAGCAGTTCAATCGAGATATTGTCGGGCGACCGGACAAAAGCCATACGACCATCCCTTGGCGGTCGATTAATCGTCACACCTTCATCCATAAGGTGCTGGCACAACGCGTAAATGTCTTCCACAGAGTAAGCCAGGTGGCCGAAGTTCCGTCCTCCCTGATAGTCCTCAGGGTCCCAGTTATACGTCAGTTCCACCATTGCATCTTCATCGCCCGGGGCACACAGGAAGATATTGGTATAGCGTCCTTTATCGTCGTCCCGTCGTCGCATTTCGACCAGACCCAGCTTGTTACAGTAGAAATCCAGAGACGCATCCAGATCCCGGATTCTTACCATGCTATGCAGGTACTTCATTCAGCCTCCTTCGCAGTGTTAACTGCCTATCTTAACCGCTTGGTGAATGCGTTGGAACATCGCCGCTTTGGAACAAGTCACGATCACGGTTCACCACACGGACAAAGCCCCACGCGTGAACACAATTCTGCTACCGTGGTCGCCTTCAAAGTCAACATCGAGAACAACCGATGCCAAGACCGATGCCGATTGCCGGTGATGACTGGTATGAGATCATCCGACTGAGCGATGGTGTCTCCTTGATTCGGGAACGCTATGTCGCCGACTGGCTGCGCTGCAACATCTGGCATGTTCAGGGGAGGAACCGCGACCTGCTCATCGATTCTGGACTGGGACTGCGCCCCCTAAAACCTGAAATCGCCCGGTTGACTGACAAGCCTGTGACTGCCGTGATGTCACACTGCCACTTTGACCATATCGGCGCCGGACACGAATTCAGCGAACGACTAGGCCATCCTGCCTGCCAGTCGATCTACCTCGACCCACTGCCGGACGAGATGCCGTTTAAGGCCTTTATTCGTGCGGAAACTTTCATAGCCCTGCCGGACAGGCATTTCAGCATCGAGTCATTCAGCATTACACCCGCACCGCTGACCGATTATCTCGATGAAGGCGATCTAATCGATCTGGGCGACCGAACTTTCCGTGTACTGCACCTGCCCGGCCACTCACCGGACTCGATTGCATTGTTCGAGGACGAAACCCGGATTCTGTTCAGTGGTGATGTCGTCTACGACGGTGATCTCCTCGATACTCTCTACCACTCGGACCCCGAACTCTACCGTGAGAGCCTGGCAAGACTTAAATCACTTCCCGTGCAAATCGTTCATGGCGGGCACGATGAGTCTTTCGGACGACAACGAATGATCGAGATCATCGACGACTATTTTGCCGGCCGGGGTCGGATTCTTGACCCGTATGAATGGGTGGGCGACAGACTCTAGAGCCGGCCAGCAGATCCTCAATCCGGTTTTGTTCTGAGATCGCTCCGGTCGCTGCATCGTTCGATCGCCAACCCAATCAGCCGATCAATCAGATCGGCGTAGGACAGACCCTCCGCCTGCCACAGCTTGGGATACATACTGATCGGGGTGAATCCCGGCATGGTGTTGATCTCGTTGATCAGTACGTCGCCACCGGGTCTTAAGAGAAAATCCACGCGGGCCAGCCCGCTGCAATCGATCGCCTGGAATGCCCGCACTGCCATGGTACGCACCGCGCTGGTCAGGTTCTCATCCAGGTCTGCTGGAATTCTGAGTTCCGACCGATCGTCAATATACTTGGTGTTGTAGTCGTAGAACTCGGCACCCGGAATAATCTCCCCAACACCTGATGCCAACGGCTCATCGTTCCCCAATACCGCACACTCGAGTTCCCTCGCCCCCTCCACAGAGGCCTCGATCATCATTTTGGTATCGAATTTCGCAGCGAGATTCAGGCCGTTGCTCAGTTGACCGGAATTGTGTGCTTTGGTGATACCGACGCTGGAACCGAGGTTGACAGGCTTAACAAACAAAGGGTAGTCAAACGTCTGTTCAAGGGTCGCCAGCACAGCCTCGGGATGGCCCCGCCATTCCGAACGGCGCAGTACGGTGTAGTCGGTCTGGCTCAAACCGGCTGACCGAAAAACAGCCCGGGCCAACGCCTTGTCCATTCCCGCTGCCGATGCGGACACGCCGGCTCCGACATAGGCCACATTGGCAAGCTCCAGCAGGCCCTGAATGGTCCCATCCTCACCATAAGGACCATGTAACAACGGAAAAACGACGTCAAAACCAGCTCCGGGTATTGGACTGTCCTGGGCAGCAACCAATTGACTCCCCCGACCTGCCAGCCGAACCTCCGGCCAGTCACCACTCGTGACAGAGGTGGCACTGAGCAACTTTTCATCGCCGTCATCAAGCAGCCAGTGTCCCTCACGGGTAATTCCAGCCAAAACCACATCGTAGCGTTCCCGGTCAATCGCAGCGCACACCGAACGCGCAGACACTACGGAGACCTCATGTTCTGCCGAGCGACCTCCAAAGAGTACAAGTACTCTTGTTTTTTTCATAATCCGTGGCGCTGCCCGCTCAATCATCCCCGGGATGATTCTTCCCTGCTCCGATCAGACCAGAATGTCTTCGCTGTGTTCATTCGCATAGGCATCGATATAGTTCGCATAGAGGACCTGGGCTTGCCGGGTCACCACTCCACCACCCTCTGGAAACCGCAGCACGTTTCCGTCCTCCAGTCGTAGGGATGCACAAGGCATTACGTCCCGGGTCGCGCTGGTGACGAAGCATTCGCTGGCACCCTGGAGTTCACTGACGTGGAGGTCGGCTTCTACACCGTTTATCCCGGAATCTGTGAGCGCCCGATGGATGTGTTTCTTGGTCAGGCCCTTCAGATTTCCTGAAGCCGGCGTCACGAGCCGCCCTTCGACCACGAACCAGACATTGCTGTTGGCTGCTTCCGTTACAAAACCTTCACTGTCCAATATCACGCAATCGTCCGCACCGAGCTTTCTGGCCTCCGTGATTGCGAGAATATTGTTCAGATAGTTTCCCCCTTTGATATTCGGGTCCAGCGCGTTCGCGGGATTGCGCCGCACCGACGGCACAGCCATATCCATCCCGCGTGAGTAATATTCCGGTTTCCGTGCAGGTAACGTACTGACGATGATCACGAAACGGGTCTTCAATTCGGGACTCGGATAAAGATCGACGGGGCCCACACCCCGCGTGATCTGGTAACGCACATAGATGTCGTCTTCCCGCTGCGCATTTGATTCCACACAGGTGCGCCGAATCTCCCTGATCAATTCCTCTCGGCTCTGACTGATCTCCATACTGATCAATCCCGCTGAATTCTCAAGTCTTTCAAAATGGTCGTTCATGAACAAAGGAACGCCCTGGTGTGTTCTAAAGACCTCATAGACCGAATCGCCATAAAGAAAACCGCGATCCATCACTGGAATTGTTGCATCACTCATGGGAGTGATCTCCCCGTCTACGTTCACCATCGGACTTAAATCACTCATCAGGTCATTCCTAGGTTGAGGGTTGTTTTTGCAGAGTAAACTCGGCACAGACGATGTATGCCTGGTTCCGGGCTCTTTCAGTCTTGCACACGAGTTTTGTTTACTGGCGCCAGTCCGCCTTTGTAGTGGAAAGCACAGTATTTCACCCGATCATATCATCCGGCCGTTCGAGTGCACCTCCAACATACGGGATTGCGCTGGGCCCCCCATACTCGCAGAATTATGCTTGGTCAACTTCTACCCCGCAGTGGAGTACGGTATACGTGAAGCACGGTACTAAACAGCAGTCCCCCGATGCCCATCCATCCCAATTCTGACCTCGTCTCGGTCTACGGTTGCCTGGAACACTGGAACAGACCACAGCAACGGCGTAGCAGCTTTCATCATCTTCATCGAATCGTGCGCTACGGCTTCAGCCTGCGGGCTTCTGAAGTGCTAGAGCTCACTATCAACACCGACCCACGTATCGCCCGTCTGGATTCTGTGCGGGACTTGTGTCACTCGAATATCTTCTCGGCATTGGTCGTCCTTCGAGGTGAAGAACTGGTGCACGAGCACTATGCGCAGGATTTTCCTCCACACGAGGCCCATACTGTGATGTCGATCACCAAGACGATGATTCATTTGATCATCGGCCGGTGTGTGAAAGACGGCTTGATTGACCTCAGTGCAACTGTTTCTGACTATCTCCCAGAGATCGGTTCCGGTTACGCCTCTGCGAAGATACAGGATGTGCTGGACATGAACGTGGTCAACGACTACTCGGAAGATTATTCGGACCCACACACGACAGCCATGGCTCACAACATCGCCATGGGCTGGCGGCTGCCAGAAGCCGGTTTCGGAGCGATCACGAACCGGGAATTCCTGCGGACAATACAGGGCCGCAATCTTGTCAACCGTTCTGGAGAGTTACACTACAAGTCTGCAAATACCGATGTTCTGTCGTGGATCGCAGAATCTGTCAGTGGCCAGCACTTGCGAGAGCACCTGCTGCAGATTATCGAAGCAGCAGGCATCGAACACACCTTTTATATGTCTACCGATCATACGGGAATTCCGAACACCAATGGCGGGGCCTGCCTGTCGCCACGTGACCTGGCCCGTTACGGACTCATTTTTGCCCGCCAGGGCTCCGGCGCTAACGGAGCACAGGTCGGTGACCCAGATTTCATGCATGCCGCACGACGCTGTAAGGGCCCTGCCTATCCGGAACCGGACAACAACATTCACTACGGTAACCACCTCCAGACGGATGGCCGATGGGTCGGTCACAGCGGCTGGGGCGGTCAGTTCCTGATGGTTGACCCGGAATCGGCAACAGTCGTAGTCTTCCTCAGCGTGCTTGAGAATGAGAGCGCATCCGATGACAATTACAACCGCGCGATAATTCAGATGGCTGAAGAAGTAATAAGAAACTAAATTGGACCCGCGGTAACCTTAGGACCCCTTTGAAGGACAACAACACGATGAATTTCCATTCGGCGAAAGACCTAGCTCCGGGCTGCTGGTACCAGTTCAAAGTTCCCGAGATTCTCTTGAAAGCATTACCCTTGCACCGCCCTTTGCTGACACCGTGAACGCCGAGACGCCATCATCATGCAGCGGTTCTGGCACGACCGGCTCACTCAACTACCTCGCGGCATCGGTTAAATCTTCCCTTTACCGAAACGGTAAAGTGCTGACCCGGCGTGACCGGGATGGAAGTGATGACGGCAATACCGGTTTATTGCTGGATCAACTGAATGTCAGCGTCAACAATGCCCGGCTTATGGAGAATTCCCAGCAGCGATCACTGAGACGACATGGGTTTGAGCTGTTGCCACAGACACTGGCGCGTAAAGATCTCGACTTTTACGACCACCAGCAGGTAGTCGAGGAATACTATGGTGAGTGTGCCGCAGTCATCCGTGAGGCGACTGGAGCCGCTCATGTTTATGCTTTTGACCACAACCTGCGATCCGCTTCCGGCAAGAAAAAGAAACGCCGCATCACCGGCGGTCAACAGGTTCAAGGCCCCGCACGAATGGTACATGGGGACTATACGCTGACCAGCGCACCACAGCGCCTAAAGGATCTGGCAGAAATACCCGGAACGAACGATACGCTGCGTTCGGTTCTTGGCGCAGGAGAGACACTTCTCGAGCCGGAATTAGTGAACCATCTGCTCCACAATGGTGACCGGTTTGCGGTCATTAATCTATGGAGGAGTATTGCAAATGAACCGGTCGCTACCCATCCACTTGCACTTTGCGATGGTCAGACCGTGAATCCCGAGGACCTGGTGGTCTTCGAGATTCACTATCAGGACAGAATTGGGGAAAATTATTTTGCCAAGCATGCGCCTCAACACACCTGGTGGTACTACCCGGCCATGACTCGAGACGAGGCTTTACTGATCAAGCAGTGGGACTCAGCTGGTGAGCTGGCCCGATCCGGAGGGATTCGCCCGGATTCATGGGTGGGTGATCCGAAAGCACCCTGTACCTTCAGTTTTCACACGGCATTCAAAGATCCGGACACAAAGCCGGAATCCCCGGACCGTGAGAGCATAGAAGTGCGCTGTGTCGTCCTTTACGACTGAGACCGGGCGCTGGGGGAAGACTCTCAGGCCTTGATCTGACTGCGTACTCCATCCTCACCCGACGCTTGAAACCAACCCCCCGACCCACGGGATTACGTGCAGACCACCCGATTGATCAGTGGCGGGACAGCCAAACTTCATGCTCAAAAACGCTGCCAGTAACCCTGAGACTCTGGCAAAAATAGCATGCACCGCTGCCGGTGCACTGTGGGGTCTTTACTGGATTCCGTTGAGGGCAGTCAATGAAGCCGGTATCCGCGGGTCATGGGCAACTGCACTGTTCTATCTGGCCCCCTTCGTGATCATGCTGCCCTTTGGCCTGCTACGCTGGCGGCGCATCTTAACTGCAGGCTGGCCGCTTCAATGTATCGGTATCACGGCTGCATTGGCCCTGGTTTTCTATTCCAACGCTTTTCTTTACACCGATGTCATTCGGGCGGTTCTTCTGTACTACCTGACACCCATCTGGAGCGCCCTCCTCGCGCGAGTCTGGCTCAAGGAAGCGATCACCCAGGAACGGATCATCGCAATTGGGCTTGGGGTGGCTGGACTTTATATCATTCTGAATTCAGGTTCGGGGTTTCCTGCGCCGCAAAACGCTGGAGACTGGATGGGGCTGATTTCGGGTCTGATCTGGGCGCTCACCGCAAACGTAATGCGGCGGGAGTCCAGGCAATACACTTTCGACGTTTTACTGATGTGGTTTTTCTGGGCTTCTGTCTTTGCATTGGTGGTTGCGCTGATGCCGGTCCTGGATCGCCCTGCGGTGCCCCAAACAAGGTCCATCATTAATGTCCTCCCTTGGTTCATCCCTGTTGTGCTACTGATGATCATTCCAGGGTTTTACGCAATCACCTGGGGAGTGCCCTTACTCAACCCCGGCACCGTGGGCATCCTGTTCATGACCGAAATCAGTACCGGCGCATTCAGTGCCGCAGTGTTGACAGATGAGCCCTTCGGCACTCGTGAGATCGTAGGCGTGGGACTGATCACAGCTGCTGGACTCACCGAAACGGTGGTGCCCAGATTCCGCCAGATGATTCGTAGTTCCCTGGGCGGAGGAACCCCGCCGCCATAAATAAGGTCTGGCCCCGGGTGTCTTTGTCCGACTGACTATGCGTGCCCCAACAAAAAACCCCGACACCTGGGTACCGGGGTTTTTTGTTTATATGCCTGGCAGTGTCCTACTTTCACATGGGGAAACCCCACACTATCATCGGCGCTAAGCGTTTTCACTTCTGAGTTCGAGATGGATTCAGGTGGTACCCGCTCGCTATGGCCGCCAGGCAAACTGGCTGCCAGGGCGGCGCTGCGCCCTGGCGAATTTGGTAGTGATAATACGTGTTACTGGATATTCAGCTAATCAGTCTTCTTGGGTGTTATATGATCAAGCCTCACGGGCAATTAGTACGGGTTAGC
>CAJXBY010000026.1 GCA_913051905.1 uncultured Gammaproteobacteria bacterium
CGCTGTCCATGTTGGCCGAGACGATGGGAAGCTCGAGTGGTATGTTCCGGGTCAGTTGCGTCTGAAGAGAAATCAGCGAACGGCTCGAGATCTGTCCTTTGCAGGGCCGGAACAGGAAGTCATCAAAGGTTTTCCCGATCCACTGCGGATCTAGGCCGGTCTTATTCATGGGTCAGGAGCAGGTGTGGTATGGGTGACGGGGACTGCTGTTTCACGCGCAGCCAGCGAATAATAAGGCGCTGCGTGCGGTGACTCAACCCGATGAGCCAGCAGCTGAATCCACAGCCTAGAATAGCCCCAGTGAAAACGCCGCGGCAGGTCACAGTGGAAGGCTCCGGAAAAGAACTGGTGGTGTATGTACGGTCGGAATGTCACCTGTGTGAGGACATGGTGGATCAGCTACGCGAATTGCAGGCAGAGCACACTTTTGAAATGGAACTCAGGGACGTGGATTCCCGGCCGGACTGGTTAAACACCTACGGTGAGAAGGTCCCGGTGCTGCTGGCGGAGGACGTCGAGGTCTGTCGCTATTTTCTGGATCTGCAGGCGGTCCGGCAGGTGCTTGGGACGGTTTCTCGGGATACGGGAGGCTAGCTGCCTCAAAGAGTGGACTGCAGATGCCCGCCATCAACGGTGATGACGCTGCCCGTCATGTAGGAGGATGCATCCGATGCCAGCAGCATCAGCACACCGTCGAGTTCTCCCGGTTCGCCGACCCGTCGCATGGGAATACGCTTGACCATTCGGGCGCCGGGTTCGGTACCGAAGAACGCCTGGTTCATATCGGTCGTGATGAACCCGGGGGCGATGGCATTGACCCTGATGCCGTGCTGCGCCCACTCCAGTGCAAGAGTGCGGGTCATCTGTATCAGTCCCGCCTTGGAAACAGCATACGGCGTCACGGCCTTCAATGTCCGCAGCCCCAGGATGGATGCGATGTTGATGATGCTGCCGGGCTGACCCGCCTGTACCAATCTCTTACCCGCCTCACGGGCCACCAGCCAGGCGCCACGTAGATTGGTGTCGATTACCCGGTCCCAGTCCGCATTCTCGATCTCAAGTGCCAGCTCGCCATGGGCGATCCCGGAGTTGTTGACGAGCACATCCACACAGCCGAAGATCTCTTCGGCGTGATCGAATGCCGCGGTAACCGCGCGCTCGTCAGTGACATCCATTGGAATGACAAAAGCCTGGCCACCGGCTGAGTGAATTGTCTGGGCCGTCTTTTCGAGCTCCGGCATGCGCCGGCCCGTCAGCACGACCGTTGCCCCGGCGGTTGCCAGCACGCTGGCGAAATTTCTGCCGAGGCCGGCAGACGCTCCTGTAACCAGTGCCCGGCGGCCGGCCAGTGAGAAAAGCTGTTCAGTCATCAGCACAAAGAAAAAGCCCCGCTGAAGGGCCGCTTTCAGGATCACACTTCACCTTTGGAAGTTTACCCCAACTGTGGTCAACCAAAGACCGGCTTGGCCGTTAAAGGAGGACGGCCGGTTACACTGCGGTCGGGAGCTGTGCTCCGTTTAATCCGGCACTGAACAGGAGGACCGTCAGCGGCGGTCGGGACACATGGCAATTTTGTGGAGTCAACGGGTGGGTGACACCCGTTACGAAGTGCGGGCGGCGGGGTCCAGTCTGCGGCTGTACAACAACGGGATTCTGCACAGCCAGTTCAGTGAGCGCTGTCCGGCCACTGGGAGTGTCTGGGACCTATTGTGGCTGCCGGGTCTTTTCCGCATCGACGGTATGCCTCGAAGAATACTGTTGCTCGGTGCTGGTGCCGGGACCGTGATCCGCCAGCTGACGTCGGTATACGGTCCGCTCGACATCACGGCCGTCGAAAGCGATCCCATACACCTGGAGATCGCGCGTGAACATTTCGGCGTGACCGACTCCATGGCAACACTGGAACTGGCCGATGCCGCTGAATTTGTCGGGCGTTACCGCGGGCCCCCTTTTGACCTTGTGATCGACGATCTTTTCGGCGGCCAGGGCGGGGTCGCGGCGCGGGCCCGGGCTTTCGACGGGGCCTGGTTCAGAAAACTCAAGCACTGCCTGACCCGGGACGGAATTCTAAGCATCAATTTTGCTGACCGTATAGAACGACGGGCTTCCGTCGTCGGCAGTCTTTTCGGGTCGGGTAAACGGTTCCGTTCCGGTTTCGAGCTCCGTGCACCCGGAATTGAAAACATCGTCTGTGGCCTGTTGCCGTTTAACGCACAAAGCGCTGACCTGCGCGCTCACCTGCAGGCTACACCGCAGCTTTCGGCATTGCTGCGGCGCGGCCGCCTGCGGTTCAGCGTCAGAGCCATGAAAAGTGGGCGGTCGGGCTAAGCGGTTGTCTAGCCCTGAACCGGTATGGCGGTTAAACTGGCTGTCCATCCATCGTCCGGAGTCCGACATTTCAACGCTCCGGAGTCGCCTGGGATTCTCTGCCGATGAGTAACGACAGCAGCACCCGGAATCTGGCCCTGTTCTGTGATTTCGAGAACATCGCCCTGGGTGTGCGTGATGCCAAGCACAAGCGGTTCGAGCTCAAGGTGGTGCTGGAGCGATTACTGCTCAAGGGCAACATCGTGGTCAAAAAAGCCTATTGTGACTGGACCCGCTACACCGATTTCAAGGCCGTGATGCACGAAGCGGCCTTCGAGTTGATCGACATCCCCCACCTGCGGCAGTCGGGCAAGAATTCGGCAGATATCCGTATGGTCGTCGATGCGCTTGACCTGTGTTACACCAAATCGCACGTCGACACGTTTGTCGTGATCAGTGGTGATTCCGATTTCTCACCGTTGGTCAGCAAGTTGCGGGAGAACAACAAGTACGTCATCGGACTCGGTGTCAAGAACTCGACCTCTGACCTGCTGACGGCGAACTGTGACGAATTCATTTTTTACGATGATATCGCCCGGCCGAAGGTGGCTTCGACCCGCAAGAAAAAGACCAAAGCCCGCTCGGCCGGTAAGAAAAGTCCGTTGAGCGAGGACGACAGGCGGCGTCAGGAAGCCATCGATATGGTGATGTCCACACTCGAGGATTTATTCGAAGAACGTGGTGACACCGAAAAGGTCTGGGGGTCGATGGTGAAGCAGGCCCTGAAACGCCGTCAGCCGGGGTTCAGTGAGCGCTATCATGGTTTCAGGTCGTTCGGTGGCCTGCTGGAAGAAGCCGAGTCGCGCGGTCTGCTGCAGCTCGAGCACGATGAAAAATCAGGCGGACACGTGATCCAGGCGATCAGGTCGGAAGCGTCCTGATCTGCGTCAACGCCCTTCGGCAGATTCAGGAGTAAAATCGCCCCTGTGGCAGACACTGCCCGCCCAGAATTTTCCCTTGGGGTACCTGTTATGCGGCCATTTGTTTTCTTGTTGCTGGTAATGCTGATTCTCCCCCCGCCTGCGAGTGCCGACGGCGTGCCGGAGGTCGTATTGGAAACGGCTGCCAGTCTGCTGCCAGGACAGCCACCGGATGATGTATCCGCCGCACCGGTGCAGGGTTTCTACCAGGCTATCTACGGACTGCAGGTGGTCTATATCTCGGCGGACGGCAAATATCTGCTCTACGGTGACCTGATCGATCTGGAGGAGAACGTCAATTTGACCGAAGATGCCCGCAAGAGCGGGCGGCTTGAGGCCCTTGGCGAACTCGACGAGGCTGGCATGGTCGTTTTTGAGCCGGACCAGGTCACAAGTACGGTCACGGTCTTTACCGATCCGAGCTGTGGTTACTGTGTCAAACTGCACCGGGAAATGGCCGCCATCAACGCCGGCGGTGTCAAGGTCCGGTATCTGGGTTACCCTCGCACTGGTACCCAATCGCCCACCTTTGAAACGCTGGTTTCAGTCTGGTGTGCCGATGACCCGCAGCAGGCCATGACGGATGCCAAGGCTGGCCTTGCCATAGAAGAAAAATCCTGCCAGACGCCGATCGAACGCCACATCGATGTGGCACAGCGGTTGGGTATACGGGGCACACCCACCATCGTGCTCCAGGACGGACACCTCGTTCCAGGCTATGTGCCCGCTGGCGAACTGGTTGAGATGGCGAATGCGGCCGCGGAGCACGCAGTCAACTAGGAACAGCCGTTGTAATCAGACCGTTGCGGTATCTTGTCAAAGTCTTTTCGCTGATGTGGCTGCTCGCCGGCGTGTCTGCGGCCGATGCCCGGGAACTGCGAAGCGAATTCGAGCTGTTTGCAGGTCCGAATGCTGTTGCCCGTTTCGCGCTCGAGGATCTCTCCGGCCGGAAACGAACGCCAGCGGACTACACTGATCTCGTACTGGTGGTGAATTTCTGGGCCAGCTGGTGCACATCCTGCCTGGCCGAGTTTCCGACCCTGCACTCGATGCGGAACCAGCTCGCCGGTGAGCCCTTCGAGCTGCTGGCCGTCAACGTCGGCGAGGACCGCCAGACTGCCAGTCGGTTTCTGAACGGGCTGATACCAGATTTTAGTTTTCCGGTCCTGCTCGATGAGAACATGGTGATGACCCGCGAGTGGGGGGTGCGGGCGCTGCCGACCAGCTTTATCGTCGATATGCAGGGCAGAATCGTGTACTTCGCAGAAGGGGAGCGGGATTTCGCGAAACCGGAAGTTGTCGACTGGTTACGGCGTCTCATTCCCTCCAGACGAACCGAAGCCCGTTCTGCCGGGCATGACGGGGACTGAACGGCGGGCGCAGGGGCTCGTTCCTGGCCGGGTCTGAGCCCCGAACGGACTGCACTTGACAATGAAATCCGCTCGTTTTCTGCTGCCGCTCGCTGTTTTTGCTGGAATAGGTGTTTTCCTGGCAGTGGGCCTCAAGCTTGACCCCCGCGAAGTGCCCTCGCCCCTGATCGACAAACCAGCCCCGGGTTTTGAATTGCCCCGTTTGCTGACGCCGGGCACCACGGGGCCATCCGAGATGCAGGGTAGGGTCTGGCTGCTCAACGTCTGGGCGTCCTGGTGCGTGTCCTGCCGTGTCGAACACCCACTGCTGAATCAGATCGCGAGCACTGGCGAAGTCAACATCGTCGGGCTGAATTACAAAGATCTCCCTGACGATGCCCGGGCTTGGCTGAAAAAACTAGGTAATCCCTATACCCAAATTGCCGTTGACGCCGATGGAAAGGCTGGTATCAACTGGGGTGTCTACGGGGTTCCCGAGACCTTCGTGATAGATGGCGGAGGAGTCATCCGTTACAAGCACATTGGTCCTTTAGATCACGCCTCACTTTCCGAAACGATACTGCCCCTGGTACGCCGGCTGAAAAAGAGCTAGTTCCTGTCCAGCCGGCCTACAATTCGGGTCAGGACAGCGCCGCATTCACCGTCAACTTTTGTTGTGACCTCGCCATCCGCCCGGGTTCGGCCGTGGTTGATGATGTAGATAGGCAAGCCGTGCGACCTGGCCGCTTTGCAGAAACGGTAGCCGGAAAATACTGAGAGCGAAGAGCCGACGACCAGTAGCGCCTCGGCGCACTGCAAGGCCTGCAGGGCCTTCTGGACCCGTATCGTCGGTACGTTGTCGCCAAACAGCACCACATCGGGTTTCAACGTACCGCCACAGATCTCACAGTCGGGCACCTTCAATCGACGGGCCAGCGTGTCGGCAATTTCGGCGTCTCCGTCGGGTGCAAGGCGGTGGCCGCACAGGCCGGACAGGCCGGGATTCTGGTCCTGGAGCCGGAACTGGAGATCCTGGCGGCTTACACGGTGTCCGCACCCGAGGCAGATCACTCGGTTCAGGCGGCCGTGCAGGTCGATCACAGCACCCGAGCCCGCTTTCTGATGCAATCCATCGACATTCTGCGTCACGATTCGGGAGATCCGTCCAATTTTCTCCAGCGCCGCCAGCGCATGATGGGCGGGATTAGGCCTTGCGGCTGCAAATCGCGGCCAGCCGGCCATGCTCCGGGCCCAGTAGCGTTGCCGGGCGGTTTCGGACCGCAGAAAGTCCTGATGCTGAACCGGCGGGGCCGGCTTCCAGTGGCCTTCCGGAGTGCGGTAGTCGGGAATTCCCGAGCCGGTACTGCAGCCGGCCCCGGTCAGAACGAAAAGCCTGTGATGCAACCTGAGCTGCTTGATCAGCTGATCGACGTTGCGGGTCTCGGGGTCAACCCGGCTAGGATTCACTGGTGAAACGGGTATTTCGGGATCCCTCCGGCAGCGGTCGGGCACCGCGCAAAATTGCGCCGGCATTATGGCATAGGCGGATGACCCAACCGTATTTCCGCCATGCGCCTGGCGCAGGCCTGCGGGCTGTACACTCCTCGTTTATTGACGCGGAGAAAAGCCCGTCGAATTCGACACGTTATGACCCAGAATCAGCAGCAACTGGCCGAGTATTTCTCCGGATTCGGAGCCCCCGACAGGCTCGGATTGGACCGCCCGCTCGCCGAGGAGCCGCACGTGGCGCGTTGGCGACACTACAAGCGGCAGGCGGGCCGGGGCGAGGGTCTTTTCAGGGTACTGCAGAGCCGACTGCCGCAGCTATGTATCCCGCAGAAAGTGGGCATTTCTTCGTCTCCAGCCTACGCCAGGGTGATGCGGCAGGGTCAGCCCTTCGAGGACAAGGATTTCGCGGGGCGTCTGGCACTGGATTGCTCGGAGGCGCTTGAGCTGACCATTCCCGGCCATTTCGCTGGGGCGCTGCCGGTTCTGCAGACCCCGCACCGGGAGGATTTCCTACGTCTGATCCGGGCGATCGGCGGGCGTTGTGAGCCGAAGACCTACCCTGAGGGGATGCACGCCATGTGTATTGGCGGCATCAACAACTGGGATCGCGTGAGAGTGCTCAAAGACCAGTGGCAACAAGGTGAGGTCGAAAAGGTGCCCGGCGAGTCCTGGGGCGCCGCCTTAAAGCGCTTTGCGCAGCAACAGCCGGGTCTTATCCGTGACCGCGTCTTGGTGCTGCATACGGCGCCTTACGGTAGTGTTGACCACTCGCTGGTGCCGGGGGTGAGCGATCCCTCGGGCTGGCTGGCCGCTTCCAGCACACTGCGGCTTGAGCATGAGTTTACCCACTATGCGACCACTCGATTCCACGGTGCCATGCGGTCCAACATGCTGGATGAACTGATCGCAGACTGTATGGGTTTTGTGGCTGCCCTGGGCGCGTTTTCCGCGCAGCTGTTCTGCAGGTGTATGGGGATGACGAGTGAGGGTCAGGCCCCCGAGGGTTCCCGGGCGAGGCTTTATATGGAGGGCTTTGACGATCGGGCTATGGAACAGATTCTGGTAACCGCCTTAAAAGCCGCATCCAACCTAGAGCAGGCACTGGAACTGCAAGCCGTTCGTTCAGCCGGTCCGGAACTGTTCTTTGCCCTGACCGCTCTGACTCTGCCCGCCATGGCATCCCCCGAAGGTGTGGACCTCATCGAGGCTGAACTGACGGGAAGAGGTCGCTAAAGTCTGTCGTTGAATTCCGATGGGCAGCGGATTCCTGAAGAGTGTGCGATCGTTGCAGGAGATTCATCCTACAGTGTGCTGGCTTTGCCATGTAAGGCATCGGATTGAACGGCAAGCAGCACCGTCGTTGTGACCCTCGAGGTATCATGGCAGGGACGCTTAGTGCAGTGCACCACGGGTAGAGTGCCGTGTCGATTCATTCGCAAGTGCTGCGAAGTCCATCCTCTAAATGATTGATCGTTAACGATGATTAGGGTGTTGGCCCAAACGTCTCCGGGCCGCTGAGCGGACCTGCTTTATGCACATCGGTACTGGCCCGACTGTACTGCCGCTGCAGGATCTGCCGGACACCACGGATTCGGGGAAGCGGCACGTAAGCCACTGATTTTTCGACAATATAGACTTGCCTAAAATTTGATCAGTTGATGAAACAGGTAAAAAGCCAGACCGCAAAGCATCCCCAGGGTCTTTTTGTACACAGAGTTATCCACAGTCTCTGTGTAAAAAACCGAAAGCTTTTTTGGACTCAATTATTTATGTTGTCTTACTGTGAACCGACAAAAAGTTTTCAAGTTAATCGCCATAGACCACAACTGGAAGAAGAGCGTTTCTGATGGCCACTAACGACGCCCTGCGCGTTGCGTTGCCGGTGCCCTTAAGGCGTTTGTTTGACTACCGCCCAACTTCAGGCACGGCAGAAGTCGTTCCGGGATGCCGCGTTCTGGTACCCCTCAGAAAACGTACCGTGGTTGGCATCGTCTGCGTTCCGCGGGCAAGATCCGATCTCTCGGCCCGCAGTCTGAAGTCCGTGTCCCGTGTACTTGATCAGCAAGCAGTCTTTCCGAAGCCGCTGTTCGAACTTCTGCTCTGGGCGGCCGAGTACTACCAGCACCCAGTCGGAGAGATTCTGCACGCCGCGCTGCCGGTGGTGCTGCGTCGCGGCGGGGCTTTATGGCCGGCACGGTCACGTCATTGGCGTATCACTGCCCAGGGCATCGACGCCCTTCCCTCATTGCCAGAAAGGTCGGTCGTTCAGCGAAGAGTGCTGGCGAGCCTTAAAGCGGCTTCACCCGACGGGCTCGCAGACAGCGATATTCGTCTTGTAGCGAAACGGGTACAGCCGGCTCTCGCCCGGTTGGTGTCGCGCGGCTGGGTAGTCGGCACTGACTCTGACACACATCCGCTGCTCGATGCCGTACAGGGCGTGCGTCCGCGACTGAACGCTCCACAATTGCTTGCTGTGGACAAAATCAACGCGTCCTTCGGGGACTACACGGCCTACCTGCTGCACGGCGTGACGGGTGCCGGAAAGACGGAAGTGTATCTGCGTTGTGCCGCCGAGGCGGTTTCCCGGGGCGGCCAGGTCCTGGTGCTGGTCCCGGAGATCGCGCTCACGCCTCAGCTGGTCGAGCGATTTCAGAACGGCCTGACGGGAAAACTCGTGGTCCTGCACTCGGGGCTGAGCAGCCGGCAGCGTCATGGCGCCTGGTGGGCGGCCCGTCAGGGGGCGGCGGATGTCGTTTTGGGAACCCGCTCGGCCGTATTTACACCGCTCAGAAATCCGTCGCTGATCATCGTCGACGAGGAGCATGACCCCTCCTACAAACAACAGGACGGTTTCCGCTACAACGCCAGGGATATTGCCGTGAAGCGGGCGCAGCAGGAACAGATTCCTGTACTGCTGGGTTCGGCGACGCCGGCCCTGGAAACCGTCGAAAATACTCGGCGGGGGCGCTATCGGCTGCTGACCCTGAAAGAGCGGGCAGGCCACTCGGTGATGCCGCGGGTGCACCTGGTCGACCTCAAATCAGTCCCGGTTCACAATGGTCTGACGGCCCCGGTGGTTAAGGCCCTGGCCGGGCGGCTGGAACGGGGAGAGCAGAGCATCGTGTACGTTAATCGCCGCGGTTTTGCCCCCGTCGTGCTGTGTGCCGATTGTGGCTGGCAGGGCAAGTGCCGGCGCTGTGACGCCAGTCTGACACTGCATCAGGGCAGTGGCTTGCTGCGTTGTCATCACTGCGGAGCTAGCCGCAACGCACCGTTATCCTGTCCGGCCTGCGGACAACAGGGCCTTTATCACGTCGGTGCAGGGACGCAACGGGTTGAAGGTGAATTGCGCAGGCTGTTTCCGGCCGCAAGGGTGCTGCGGCTGGACAGTGACAGTACGGCCGGCAAGGGGCGACTCGAGCAGGCCCTGTCGACTATCCGTTCAGGAGAGGCCGACATCGTGGTCGGGACCCAGATGCTGTCTAAAGGCCACCATTTTGCCGGAGTGACACTGGTCTGCGTGCTGAATACAGATCGCGGGCTGTTCAGCTTCGACTTCAGGGCTTCGGAACGGCTGTTCCAGCAGCTGACCCAGGTCGCGGGCCGGGCGGGACGGGGGGTCCGGCACGGTGATGTCGTTGTCCAGACGATGTTCCCGGACGCACTGTCATATGTTCAGCTGCATCGCCATGATTTCGACGGTTTCGCACAGGCCTGTCTGGCCGAGCGCATGGCAGCCGGTTATCCTCCCTACGCCCAATTAGCGCTGCTGCGGGCCGAAGCCCCCCAGCAGGAGTTGCCCATGCGTTTTCTGACGAGCGCTGCGGGCAGGGCCCGGGACTGGCTCAACCAGCACACCGGCTCAGGGATACAACTGATGGAACCGGTTCCGTCACCAATGGAGCGTCGTGCGGGGCGTTTTCGGGCCCAGCTGCTGGTCTCAGGGGCCCGGCGCAGGGCGATGGGCACCTTTCTCAGGGACTGGCTGGCGGAAGTGGAGACACTCAGACTGGCGGGCCGCGTCCGTTGGTCGGTCGACGTGGATCCCCTGGATCTCTACTGACATCCACGCGAATCGATCGGTCGTGAGAACAGCAGGGTATTCCGGCAGCCGCACCGGCTGGACTGACAGAGGAGGCACAGATTGAAAAAATCAGAATTCGGGCGGTTGTTTCGGCGCATTGAAGAAGCTGAATCGCTGCCGCCTCGGTTCTATACCGATCCCGGGATCTTCAATGAAGAGATGCGCCTGGCATTCCAGGCCGGCTGGGTCAGCGTCGGCCGGGCCGAGGCCCTACCCGAACCAGGCGATTACCTGTCTCTCGAGACGGGTACCACGCCCGTCGTGCTGGTCCGTGACCAGGACGGTCAGCTGAGGGCTTTCGGCAACAGTTGCCGGCATCGTGGCATGCGGTTGCTCGAGCCAGGTCGCGGTCACTGTAAACGGATCGTCTGTCCTTTCCACGCCTGGACGTACGGTCTGGATGGAGAACTGCGCTCAGCCCCGCGAATGGGAGACGCCGTGGGTTTCTGCCGTGCCGATTATGGACTGGTTTCTATCCCGTTGGCCTGTCGGGCGGGGTTTGTGTTTATCAATATCGATGGCAACGCCCCGCCTATAGACGAATGGCTGGGCGAATTCGAGGCGCTCCATCGGCCTTGGCAGATAGCGGGGCTGGAAACTGGGGCAACCCGGGAATTCGAGGTCGGCTGCAATTGGAAATCCTTTTTGGAGGTGTTCAACGAGTACTATCACCTGCAGAAAGTGCACCCAGGCACGTTTTCAATCTACTACGCACCGCCGGATGCACCGGAAACCGTTCGCGGAAATTTCTCGACCCAGTTCGGCGGTCATCAGGATGTGTCCAGTGCCGGCAGGCTGGATGACGGTACCCCGCCCCTGCCCCCCATGCCTGGTCTCTCCGGTCGTGAACTTGCAGGCACGCGGTACACCTGGGTCTATCCCAATCTCACCTTTGCGGCATCAGTCGATGCGCTGTGGGCGCTGGAGGCCGTTCCGCTGTCACCCTCGTCGACCCGCGCGACCCTGACATTGTGTTTCCCGCCCGAGTCTACCGGTCGTCCGGACTTTCCCGAACAGCTGGAGAAGTACCTCGCGCGGATGGAGGCGGGGCTTGCTGAAGATATTCCCGTTCTCGAAGGACAGCAGCGGGGATTGTCCTCGTCCTTGGCCCGACCTGGCCGCTTTTCCCCGCGGCTGGAGCCCAGTGTGCATGCTTTTCAGTGCTGGATCGCCTCCACACTGACTGGTTGAGCTGCACAAAGGTTCCGAAATCGCAGCGGTCTCAGGGGCGGTGTGGCTGAGCGATATAGTCCGGTGACTGGAAAGCCATCAGCCGGCTGGCTGACCGGTTGAATGGCAGTGTCATCCGGGAGCCCCTGTAAAGGGTTTCGGGTGGTCCCGCCGCAGAGACGATCACGTTGACCCGTCGGTCGTAGAGTTCATCGATCAACTCAACCAGGCGGCGTACGGCATCGTCCTGGTGCGAGTGCAGTTGCGGGATGTCGGAGATCAGAATGGTGTGACAGGACCGCGAAAGCTCTGCGTAATCGGCCTTTGAGCGGGGACCTTCACACAATACTTCAAAGTCGAACCAACTGATCCCTTCCGCGATTGCCCGGGCCGGTATAAGACGATCATTGATTCGGACGCTGGTGTCGAACTCGCCGTTTCCGGACGCAATCTCCAGGAACAGGCGGCGGAAGATCCGGTCAGTGTTCGTATCATGCGGTGTGTGAAACACGTTTGAGCGGCCCAGCAGTTCCAGACGGTAATCGCGCTTTCCGTCCAGGTGACAGACCCGGGTGTGGGCTTCAATCAGATCGATGCTTGGCAGAAAACGTCCACGCTGTAATCCGTCGCGGTAAAGGCCGGCCGGCCTGTGGTTTGAGGTGAACGTCAGGCATACCCCAGCGTCGAACAAGCCGTGCAACAGGCCACCAAGAATCATCGCATCCCCGATGTCCTCTACAAACAGCTCGTCAAGGCAAAGCAGCCGTGTTTTCCGGCTGATCACGCGGCTGATCTGCCTCAGGGGGTCTTTCTGGTCACGCAGTTGGCGCAGGCGCTGATGGACCTCCAGCATGAAGCGATGGAAATGCGTGCGGCGTGTACGGGGACCGGCCAGGGACTGATGAAACACATCCATAATCATCGTCTTTCCCCGACCCACACCACCCCAGAGATAGATTCCGCGTGGGCTATGACCGGTCCGTTGTGCCAGCCGTCCAAGGAGTTGAGTGAACACCCCGGGATTTGCGACCAGGTGATTGCTCTGGGTCAGTTCCTGGTATAGCCGGTCAAACTGGCTGAGCACTGGCTTCTGGTCGGGGTCCACTGTCAGCCCTTTTGCCGCTAGAGTCTGGGAAAACGCTTGGGTGACCACCGCTTTTGAACCCGCACTCACTGAAGTCACGGCGTCTCCTGGATTGGGCTGTGTCACGCCGAGCATCCGGCAATCGGGCCTGAGTTCCGCTACCAGCTCCCCGACAACGGACCCATGGCCCACAACTCCGGTGTTGCAACTGTGTCCAATTCTAACGGTGATAAGGCAGGGCCGTTAAGATTCTGCTGCGTTTTTACCCGCCACTGGGTTATGCTCTGCGGGTGCCGGAACCCCCACTGAAGCCCTTGCCAGCGCCTCATGAATGATGCTCCCCGGGTCCTCAAAGTCGAGACGCTTGCCCACACCAGGCTGTTCAATATCGAAGCCGTAGATCTGGCTTTTTCAAACGGTCGCAAGGCTCGTTTCGAACGGTTGATGGGTGAAGGTCCAGGAGCGGTGCTGGTCGTCCCCTTGATCGATGCGCAGAACCTGCTGCTGGTGCGCGAATATGCGGTGGGCCTGGAACGTTATGAACTCGGTTTTGTTAAAGGCCGTATCGATAGCGGGGAAGGCCCGCACGGTGCGGCACAGCGGGAAATGCAGGAGGAGACGGGTTTTGCGGCCAGAGAGCTTGTGCAGCTGGCATCTGTTGCGCTCACCCCGGCTTACTCGAACTATCGTACTTTTATATTTTTGGCCCGTGATCTTTACGCGGATTCACGACCGGGTGATGAACCGGAGGCTCTCCAGACCCGGACTTGGCCTCTGCGGGATCTTGCCTGCCTGAGATCCCGGGACGACTTCAGCGATGCACGCAGCCTGCTGGCGACCTACCTTGTTCAGGATGCAATAGGAGAAAACGCATGACTGGCAACGGCATCACCGAACAGGTGCTTAAGATCGCTGTCGAGGCCGGTCGTGAGATTCTCGATATTTATGAGAAAGACTACGAAGTAGTTGAGAAAGCCGATGGCTCTCCGGTTACCGTTGCGGATCACCGGGCCCATGAATTGATCAGTCGGCAGCTTGAGCCGCTGATTCCGCAGACCCCTGTACTGTCCGAGGAGTCATCCGGCATTACGGTCGACGAGCGCATGAGGTGGCAGCGGTTCTGGCTGGTTGACCCTCTCGATGGCACCAAGGAGTTCATCAAACGCAACGGTGAATTCACCGTCAATATTGCGCTGATCGAGGCCGGTCTGCCGGTGCTGGGGGTCGTTCATACACCGGTGCAGAAGTTGTCCCACTTCGGGAGTGCCGGGCAGGGTGCCTGGCGGCGGATCGAGGGGTCCAGCGCCGAGCGGATCGAAGTCAGCCGGTACGGCGGTGGTGCGGCCCGTATGGTGGTCAGCCGTTCTCACTCTGGTCCAGCCGTGGAACGTTTCCGTGATGCCCTCGCCGAGTGCAGCGGGCACAATGTTGAGATGATCAGTATGGGCAGTGCGCTCAAAGTATGCCTGGTGGCTGAAGGGAGCGCTGATGTCTATCCCAGACTTGGACCCACATCGGAGTGGGATACCGGCGCTTCTCACTGCATTCTGAACGAGTCGGGCGGCAGGGTCATCGATTGTGCGGGCAGCACACTGCAGTACAACAAACCGAACCTCGTTAACCCGTGGTTCATGGCCGTCGGTGACCCGCACTACGATTGGATCGGTGTTTGTCCGGAGTTAGCCGGCTGAGTGCGGTCATGGCGGCGTTTACCAAAATGCATTCTCTCGGCAACGACTTCATCATGCTTGACGGCATCCGCCAGAGGTTCCGATTGGACCCTGCAACGGTTCGGCGGCTGGCCGACCGTCACACGGGAGTCGGCTGCGATCAGTTAATCGTAGCCGAACCCGGCGATGACTCGGTCGATTTCCACATGCGCATATTCAATGCTGACGGCGGTGAGGTCGGCCAGTGTGGAAATGGTGCCCGTTGTTTCGCGCGCTATCTGCTTGAAAGTGGGCTCACAACCGAGCGGCAGATACGGGTGGGCACCCGAACCACCCGTTTGACAGTGCAGGCAGACGACGACTGGCAGGTATTGGTGGACATGGGAACACCGCAATTTGAACCGGACGACATTCCATTCCGGGTCCCGGCCAGGGCTCACGAGTACCGTCTCTTGGCCGGCCGGGAAAGCATCGAGCTGTCGGCGGTTTCGATCGGCAATCCCCACGCGGTACTGCGGGTCGATAAGGTCGCGGATGCACCCGTGTCCAGGCTGGGGCCGGTTATCGAAAATCATCCCGACTTTCCGGAGCAGACCAACGTCGGATTTGTGGAGATCACTGACCGGGAAAATCTCCAGTTGCGGGTCTGGGAGCGGGGTGTCGGTGAAACCAGGGCCTGCGGCAGCGGTGCCTGTGCTGCCATGGCGGTCTGCCGGGAGCAGGGGCTGGTGGACGATCGGGTACGGGTGAAACTCAGCGGCGGTGCTGTGGAAGTCGACTGGCCGGGAACCGGTCCGCTAAGCATGCGCGGCCCGGCTGAGACGGTCTTCCGCGGTGAGATCGAACTGGCCCTTTTGTAACAGCAGGATCGTGAGTCGACCAAAACAACCGATTGCCGCATTTCTTGAACACCTGCGCTATGAGCGGCGGCTTTCGGCCAATACTGTCAACGCTTATAGGCGGGACCTGCAAAAACTCGCTGCCTTTGCTGACCAGCAGGATGTAGCCGATCTCCAACAGTTGACGTTTGCCCAGGCCCGGGCCTTCCCCGTATACCTTCACCGTCTCGGTCTTTCCGGCCGATCTATCCAGCGGGCACTGTCTGCGGCAAGGCAGCTGTTTTATTTTCAGCTGGGAGAAAAACGGGTTTCCAGGGAGCGTCTGGTCAGTGAGCGGCAGCATGCCGGCAATCCATTCGTGGGTGTTGCTGCACCCAGGCTGGAACGTCCGCTGCCGCGGACGCTGAGCGCAGATCAGGCTAGACAGTTGCTCGAAATTGATGTCTCCGACGGAGATCTTGCCTGCCGCGACCGGGCCATTCTCGAGTTGTTCTACTCTTCTGGTCTCAGGCTTTCCGAACTGGCGAGCCTGAGCCTGCCGGATGTCGATCGAGCCGACCGGCTGGTTCGCGTGACCGGCAAGGGGTCCAAGGACCGGGTCGTGCCGATCGGCGGGAAAGCACTGGAAGCGCTCGACGAGTGGCTCAAACAACGCGCCACGCTCACCACGCCGCAGGAACAGGCTGTTTTCGTCCGGCTCAGCGGCCAGAAGAGTCACAGGGGCCGGCGCCTCGGCCGTCGTTCAATTCAGCAACGGGTCGGATTCTGGGCCCGGAAACAGGGCCTCGGGCGCAGCGTCCATCCGCACATGCTGCGTCATTCGTTCGCCACCCATCTGCTCGAATCCAGCAGTGACCTCCGGGCAGTACAGGAACTGCTCGGGCACGCGGATATCAAGACCACCCAGGTCTACACCCATCTCGATTTTCAGCACCTGGCGAAAGTCTACGACCGGGCCCACCCCCGGGCCGGAAGGCGGCGCAAGACGGGTTCGTAAGAACCCCGGCCGGCCCGGATCCGGCCGCGCTAAGTGCATGATCCGGCAGCCCGGCAGGCGCTGGAATTCCCTTTGCTGCGTGGTAGAATCGCCGGCTTTACGTTCACAGATATCCTCTTTGAACGGGTCGAATTCCTTTAATCTCATGGAGTTGCAATGTCCTCTGTCGCATTTATTCCTATCATTCTTGGCATCGTTGGCCTGATCGGCGCCTTCGGCATCTATCGTGCGGTCCTCCGCTACTCGCCGGGCAGCGGTAAAGTCTCTGAAATCGGAGAAATGATTCATCGCGGCGCCCTGGTTTTTATTCGCCGCGAGTATTCTTACCTGGCGATCTTTGTGGCTGTGGTCGCCGTGCTGATCCTGTTTTCGGACCTCGGCTGGCGTTCCATGGTCGCTTTCCTGGTCGGGGCATTTTGTTCTGCGATGGCCGGCTATATCGGCATGTTCACAGCCACCCGGGCCAACACCCGGACCACCACAGCGGCGGCCGAGAGCGGTGCGCCGGCAGCGCTCACGGTGGCCTTCTACGGCGGCTCGATCATGGGTCTGACGGTAGCGGCGATGGGACTGCTGGGCCTGGGCGTGCTGTATCTTTATTTCGGCGGTGACCCGGAGACTGCTCACGTGATCCACGGTTTCGGCATGGGCGCATCTTCCGTGGCGCTTTTCTCGAGGGTTGGCGGCGGAATTTTTACCAAGAGTGCCGATGTCGGCGCTGATCTGGTCGGCAAGGTGGAGGCCGGCATACCCGAAGACGATCCGCGCAACCCTGGGGTCATTGCCGACAACGTCGGCGACAATGTCGGTGACGTTGCCGGTATGGGCTCGGATATCTTCGAATCCTATTGCGGCTCCATGATCGCCTCAATCGCTATTGCGGCAACGCTGTCGCCCGAGGTGATCAGCGCGTTGGCCGGCGGCGATCAGCAGAAGCTCATGTTTCTGCCTCTTGCCCTGGCTTCGGCGGGCATCGTCTGTTCGCTGCTCGGCATACAGGTGGTGCGCAGTGCTTCCGGCAAATCGCCCGAGACAGCGCTTCGGATGGGTACCATTGGCGCCTCGGTGATTTTCATCGCAGCGGCGCTGGCCCTGGTTTACTTCGGTGATGTCAGCCTTCGGATTTGGTTCTCAGTCGTGGTCGGCGCACTCGGCGGGATCGTGATCGGTCTGATCACCGAGTACTATACAGCCGGTAAACCCGTGCAGAAGATTGCAAAATCCGGTGAGACCGGTCCGGCCACCGTCATGATCAGCGGTCTCGCAATCGGCATGCAGTCGGTCACCGTTCCGGTCTTGACCCTGTGTGCGATCATCCTGATCTCCAGCAGTCTGTCAGGCCTTTACGGAGTCGGTATCGCTGCTGTCGGTATGCTCGCAACCGTCGGAATCACGATGGCCATTGATGCCTATGGACCTGTTGCAGACAACGCGGGGGGCATTGCTGAGATGTCCGGACTGGGTGAAGAGGTCCGCGAGATCACCGATAAGCTTGATGAGCTGGGTAATACCACGGCGGCAATCGGCAAGGGCTTTGCGATCGGCGCCGCGGCGCTGGCAGCGCTCGCCATAATCTCGGCCTATATCGAAACAGTGGCCCATCATGTTCCGGACTTCACCCTTGAAATCAGTGATCCAACGGTGCTCGCCGGGATGTTTCTCGGTGGTATTTTCCCGTTCCTTGTCAGCAGTATCACTATGAACGCCGTTGGGGATGCCGCTTTTGACATGATTCGTGAGATCAGGCGCCAGTTCAAGGAGATACCCGGCCTGATGGAAGGAACAGCCGAGCCGGATTCCAACCGCTGCATCGAGATTGCGACCACAGCAGCCCTCAAGCGCATGGTACTGCCCGGTGTACTGGCGGTCGGTGCGCCGGTGGTCGTCGGATTCGCTCTGGGACCGGCCGCACTCGGTGGCATGCTGGGTGGGGCACTGCTGGGCTGTGTTCTGTTGGCACTCACCATGGCCAATGCCGGTGGTGCCTGGGACAATGCTAAAAAATTCATCGAGAAGGGCAACCTGGGCGGCAAGGGATCGGAAGTCCACAAGGCAGCCGTCGTGGGAGACACCGTGGGTGACCCGTTCAAGGACACCTCTGGACCCTCGATGAACATCCTGATCAACGTGATGGCGATAGTCTCGCTGGTGATCGCACCACTGCTGAGTTGAGCTATCTGAACCAACACATCGGAGGAGGATGTGGGAAACTGTGGCCGGCACCTTGCCGGCCTTTTTTTGGGGACCGAAGATAATCTCCAGGGTTAATCACTCGTCAATGAAATGAGCGCGTTCTTAATACGGACCGCCCTGGTCAGTGATCTGGAGGCCATTCACGCCATTTATGCGATCGAAGTACGCGAGCACACGGCCTCGTTCGAGATCACTGTACCCGGCGTTGAAGAGATGGAATCCAGATGGCGCAGGGTTGCGGAGGCCGGCCTGCCATACCGGGTTGTAGAGGTCGATGGACGGGTCTTAGGGTATGCCTACGCGGCTCCTTATCGCCCGAGGCCAGGTTACCGGTATACCCTCGAGAATTCGGTCTACATTGCCCGAAAGGTGCAGCGCCGGGGTCTTGGCTACGCGCTCTTGACCGATCTGATAGAACAGTGTGAGGCACTAGGCGCCCGGCAACTGATCGCCGTAATCGGTGACTCAGAGCACCTTGCGTCCATTCGACTCCACGAGAAAGCAGGATTCAGGACGGTCGGTGTTCTGGAGGCAGTGGGATGGAAATTTGAGCGCTGGATCGATTCGGTGATCATGCAACGTTCGCTCGCCGGAGTCGACCCCGTAGACCGGGCGGATCCCGGACGGGGTATCCAGGGAAGCAATGTCAATTGACTGATGGTCAGCTCTGCGTCTGGCAGACCGGCCTCTCCAGCTGGCTGTCCACCCTGCGTCTACTGATCCGGTTCCAGGGCCGGAGCACCGGGCGGATGAAAGATCCGACCCGGGTAATTTGCGATGGGCACCCGGTTGATCAGTATCTGCCGTTCGGAAATGCAACCGGGACGGTGATCTTTATTCACGGTATGGCCGTGCTCGGTGCCGAAGACCCAAGGGTCCAACAACTTGCCCGTGCCCTGACGGTTGCCGGGCTGAAGGTCCTGATCCCGCACCTGACGACAATCCGGGCACTCAGGATCGAGCGTGACCAACCAGCCGAAGTACAAAGCGTGCTGGAAAGCATTGCGGGAGACCCCAGGCTGGTTGCCACGGGACGCTTTGCCGCCATAGCGGTATCGTTTTCGGGTGTATTTGCCCTTCGGGCAGCCTGCAGTCGCACACTCGGGGAGCGTATGACGGCACTCTGTCTGATCGGCGGCTACTACGATGTGGATCGGGTGAGTGACTTTCTGGTCAATGCCCGGCGTTCAGACCCTTACGGGCGGATGCTGATGGTGCGCAGTTACTACCGGGAGGTCGAGCCTGAAAGCAACGAATTTCATCAGCTGCTCGAGCGGTGTATCCGTCAAAGCGCCAAGCTCGAAGACGGGTGGAACCTGCGTACCCTGCTCGATCCTGCAGACGCGCTACAGGAACGGCTTTACCGGCTACTAGACGATGCCACTGAACGTGAACGGTTTCACCGTAAGGTCCGCACAGCGTTTGACAGCGAGTGGGACGGCTACCGGGTGTCGCTTGAATTTGCCAACCGCGGGACACCGGTCTTCCTCCTTCACGGGCGAGCCGACCGCGTGATCCCGCCGGGAGAATCCAGACGACTTGCCCGGCAGATGACGGCGCGCGGAATACCCAATCACCTTTGCATCACGCGTTTTCTCACACACGGCGACAGTGCCATCAGCCTCGCGAGGCTGCCCGAACTCTATCGTTTGCTGAAAGGGTTTGCCGGATTCATCAGGGGAGCGAGGGGCTGAAGGCCATTCGAGGGCCGGCCGTCGCGGACCCCAGAAACAGAAAAAGGGCGCATTCGCGCCCTTTCTCCGGTCTATTTCCGGTTAGATGTAATTCACAAGTCCGGCCATGATTACCGCTAGCACTATGCTGGAGGTAATCACTGCACTGACGGATTGTATGGCACCCAGCATCTTGCCAAAAATCGCGTTCGCCTCGATCGCAGCGATGATGACGAGACCTATGATCAAGGCTGGGGTGCTCGTCTCTGTACCTCCACTGGCTGCAAGCCCATGTACTGAGGCGACCATGAAGTAGAGCATGGGCAGAGACAACAGCGTGTTGGTCCGGGAAGCCAGGGCGGCTTTGGGGCCGGCTACAGCTTTGTCGCCTTCGGCCAGGCCAATCATGACCTTCTGATTGGGCCAGATGATCAGCCACACGTTCAGCATCATCAGGGTCCCCATCAGGGCGCCGAGCGAGATTCCGAGGTTATAACGTTGCTGGCTTGCCACCCACCACAGCAGCACGACACCGGTGAGAAAGGTGAACATGGCGGCCCAGCGGAACCACCACAGGGCGCGCGGGGCGAGCTTTGCCATCACATCGGCCTTGCCCGCATCATCGGCTTCCTTGATGTATTCGGTCTGTACGAAGTTGAAGTAGTACAGCAGTCCAATCCAGGTCACGCCGAAAACAATATGGGCGTAGCGGAAGAGTACATCGAGAAGGTATGCCATTTATTCCCCTCCAGGGCTTGTTGATGAATGTGGGATAAAAGACCCCGGCACGAACATTGCCTGCCGGCAGGTCATCGGGTTTTCCCGGTGCTTTCAGGCCGGGTCTTGTCGTCCTTCGGCTTTGGCATTTGGCCGGCCACCGGCGTTTCGGTCAAGTGCCGTGTCACGTTCTTTGAACATTCCCCTTGTTAACCAAAATCTAAATAAAATCAAGATTATACAGACAGGTAGAAGGGCTTTAGTCTAATCCAGGCTGAATCTTCGGGCAAGACTGACATTCAGCGCTCCGAATTCAGGGCACGGCTGATCAGGCCACAGACGGCAGGCCGGAGAGGGCCATGGCGACCTCGGATGCATCGTAAGGATGGTCGACCAGTTTGCCAGCTGAATAGTCCATATAGGCCTGCATGTCAAAGTATCCGTGGCCGCAAAGGTTGAACAGGATTGCCTTGGATTCGCCTTCTTCTTTGCATCGCAGGGCTTCAACCAGTGCCCCTTTGACGGCGTGGTTGGCTTCCGGCGCGGGCAGGATACCCTCGGCCTTGGCGAAGGTCACGCCGGCCTCAAAGCACTCCGTCTGACTGTAGGCCGTTGGTTCGACCTGCCCCAGGTCAACCAGCTGACTGACCAGCGGTGCCATTCCGTGATAGCGAAGCCCTCCGGCATGGGAACTGGGTGGGACAAATGAAGAACCCAGGGTATGCATCTTGACCAGCGGGGTCATCTGCGCGGTGTCACCAAAGTCGTAGGCGTACCTGCCCCTGGTCAGGCTGGGACAGTTAGCCGGTTCCACGGCCACGACGCGCACGTCCTGCTCGCCGCGCAACTTGCGGCCGATAAACGGAAAAGAGAGTCCGGCGAAGTTGCTTCCACCCCCCGTGCAGCCGACCAGGATATCCGGGTAATCGTCTGCCAGCTCCATCTGGCGCATTGCTTCCTGGCCGTTGACGGTCTGGTGCAGCAGAACGTGGTTCAAAACGCTGCCAAGCGAGTACTTGGTGTCTTCTCTCTGGGCGGCGACCTCAACCGCTTCACTGATCGCGATGCCGAGGCTGCCCGGACTGTCGGAATTCTCCGCCAGGATTTTTTTGCCGGCCTCGGTCAGATTACTCGGGCTGGGATGACAGGTTGCGCCGAAGGTCTCCATAAAAGCCCTTCTGTATGGTTTCTGGTCAAAGCTCACCCGGACCATAAAGACCTCGATTTCCAGCCCGAAAAAAG
>CAJXBY010000027.1 GCA_913051905.1 uncultured Gammaproteobacteria bacterium
CCGCCTGCTGCGGCGCAGCATAGCCGAACTCCTCGATCAGTTCCTGATCGTAGGTTGGGGCCCACTCGCGATAGACCTCCTTCTGTTCATCGCTGGAAAGGGGGACATAGTTTTTTGCCAGGCGCGGATCTACAATTTTGGGGCCGTGCACCATGCTGTTCAGAACCTGTGCAATCTCATGAACCTTGAACGGGATGTTCACCTCGCCTTAGAGCCGGCAGTGCGGGTTCAGCAGGGGCCCCGGATCGACTCTGACGGTCCTCAGTGCCGGTGCAGCAGCAGGCGTACGTCCGAATCAAATCCTCAATCAACGCCTACCTTTGAATTCGGGTCTCCTTTTGTTGACGAAGGCGTCAATGCCTTCCCGCCCGTCGTGGCCGGACATGTTAGCGGCGATCTCCGCTGTTTCGATATCGGTTTGCTCAATAAAACCATTGCTGAATGTGGTCTGTAGCATTTTGCGTGCCGAGGCATAGGCCATAGTGGGTCCGGTGGCCATCGTCTGGGCAAGTTCCTGGGCCGCTTTGAGCGCCGTGCCTTCGGGGACCGTACGGGTCGCGAGGCCCCATTCAACGGCTTCCACGGCCGACAGTTCGCGGTTCTCGAACACCAGTTCCTGCGTACGGCGCAGGCCGATGAGGCGTGGGAGAATCCAGGTCGAACCACCGTCCGGGCTTAACCCCGCTGCCGTGTAAGCGAGCCGGAAGCGTGCGGTTTCATCGACCAAAACAATGTCTCCAACCAGAGACATGGGGACACCGGCACCCGCGGCCATGCCGTTGATTGCCACGATGACGGGTTTGGGCATAGTCAGGAACACTCCCAGTGCCGCATGCAGTTCGTCAGCAATCGGGCGGAGTTTTTCCGGCTTGCCTTCGAAGGCACTAAACTCCTTGAGGTCACCACCGAAGCTGAAGACACTGCCCACGGCCGTGAAGACACAGGCGCGAACACCCTCGTCATCCCGGGCCGCGGCCGCAGCGGCCATCAGGTCGGAAGCGAGTTGTGCTGACAGGGCGTTTCCCGCCTGGGGTCGGTTGAGTTTGATGATAGCGACTGCACCGTCGCGCAGGTAATTGACTGTCTCTAGATCCACGGCGCTCTCCAGGTGGGTGATGGTGATTCTGTTCCGGCACAATGATACACGCAGATGCACGGGGGTCGCTTCAGAACGGCGGCCACACCCTGCCTGTTTGATGTGAAATAGCACCATGCCGGCAACTGTGTAACAATTCTGGGACGGTAGCTAACGGCCCCCGGAGGTGTCGATTGAAGGCGGTATCTATTTCCGAACAGCGTGATGATTCTTTGCTCTACCAGAAGGAGAGGGCGGCATTGGCGGCGTCTTTCCGCTGGGCCGCGCGCCTAAATCTTCACGAAGGTGTAGCCAATCATTTTTCCCTGGCCGTCGGAGACGGTACCCGTTTTCTTCTGAATCCGAACCAGCGCCATTTCTCGAGAATTCGGGCCAGCGATCTGCTGCTTCTTGATGTAGATGATACGGGTGTCCTGGAACAGGATGATGCACCGGATCCGACCGCCTGGGGGCTGCACGGATCGGTTCACCGCCACTGTCCGCGTGCCCGGTGCATTATGCATGCACATCCGATTTATTCGACCGTGCTGGCGAGTCTTTCAGACAGTACCATGCCGCCAATCGACCAGAACACAGCAACGTTCTTCAACCGCTATGTCGTCGACAACAGCTACGGTGGCCTGGCATTCTCCGAGGAGGGCGAGCGCTGCGCCGAGCTACTGTCGGGTACTCGCTGTAACGTTATGATCATGGGTAATCACGGCATCATGATCATCGGTAAAGATGTTGCAGATGCCTTTAACCGACTGTTTTACTTTGAACGATCAGCCGAGACCTACATCAAGGCACTCTGGACGCAGAAACCATTGCGGGTTCTTTCTGATGAGCTGGCGGAACGTACGGCACAGTCTCTAGAAGACTACCCAGGTCAGGGCGACAGGCATTTCAACGAACTTCTTGCGATCCTGGATGCCGAGGAATCAGACTACGCGGACTGATCCCGGTCCCTGCGATTGGACTGCTCTACATCGCAGGCCGGCAAGCTTTTCATTGCCTGCCGGGTGCGCTTCGAGTATCCGGGCGGTGCCGTCCACCCATTGACAGGACCCTAGGGAACAACCCATGGCGCTGTTGGCAGAAACAGCAAGTACTGCACTTCAGTTCTGGTATTTGGTGGTTGCCGGGATCGTCGTCGTTGCTGTGTTCGTACAGAGAGGAAGCCAGCGATTTGATGATCTTGTCGTCAGGGGCCTTTCCTGCCTTGAGCGTGAACTGGACGGTTTTCCGGACGTTCTGTATTCGAATCTGCATCCGAACTGGTCGGTCTTCAGGAAAAAGTTCCAGCACACTCTACGTTCAACCTGTCCGGGGATAACCCCGGAAGCCCTTGCCTATGTGCTCGAGCAGTTTGATACCTGTTACGAATATGACGATGGCGTTTACTCGAAGTTTGATTCAATGGGTAGAGAGCCAGAGGGATCTGAACCGGCGTTTGTGCCCCTGGTGGCACCGTTTGAACAGCGCCACTTCAGGACCGTAGAGTCCCGCCGCCGCCGCCGAAGTGTCCTGCGGTTTGCCGTGGGTGGTGTGACTTACCTGGTGGCCGTAACTCTGGTGATCGGCTTTCTGGTCTTTGCCAGAGGTCAGGGTTGGTAAAATTCCTGTACTGTACGGGCTTGAGTTGAAAACCCGCCCCTTCAGTGCATCGAACAGATGAGAGGCCTGCCCGTTGGGCCAACCCAGCGAGTGATTGGATATTGAATACCCGAGACGATGAAGCATTGTTGCCCGCTGACGGGATTCAGCGGGCCGAGGTTGTGCTGCCCTGTACCGAACTGGATCAGACGCTCGGCTTTTTCGTTGACAGACTGGGGTTCCGGCTTGATGCCATTTTTCCCGCCGATGCGCCGGCTTTCGCTGCGTTGTCCGGGTACGGGTTGCGTTTAAGGCTGGACCGTCACGCGGTTGGTCCAGCCGGTGTTCTGCGCCTCTACTGCGAAGAGCCGCAGAGGGTGGCGGACCGTGAATTATGTCTGGTGGCCCCCAACGGAACTCGCGTCGAGCTCCATTCAAACAGTCCCATTGTGGATCTGCCGCCGCTCGCCCAGTCGTTTGTTGTTAGCCGGCTCGACCAGCACACAGATTGGGTCGTTGGCCGGGCAGGCATGCGATATCGTGACCTGATTCCCGATCGCCAGGGCGGGCGATTCATTGCTTCTCACATTCATATACCCGATGGTGGCCCGGTACCGGACTATGTCCATTTTCACTACGTCCGTTTCCAGATGATCTACTGCTACAGCGGCTGGGCCCGACTGGTGTACCAGGACCAGGGCCCGCCGTTCGTTCTTCAGGCCGGAGACTGCGTGCTTCAACCACCCATGATTCGACACCAGGTGCTCGAGTGTTCCGACAATATGGAAGTGATAGAAATCGGCTGCCCTGCCCAGCATGAAACCCATGCCGACCACGACATGAGTCTGCCCAACCCGGAGCTGAATCCCAAGAGGGATTTCGACGGGCAGCGTTTTGTCCGGCACGAGGCGGACAAAGCGACCTGGGGAGTGTGGCGTGTCGAGGGCTTTGAATGCCGGGATCTCGGGATCGCGGCGGCGACAGATGGTCTTGCCGGCGTCCGGGTGGTCCGCGTGAGTGAGGGTACCGGGTCTATAACCTGCAGTCACGACGGTGAGTTCTACCTCCTGTTCGTGCTGAAAGGTTCGGTCACACTTCTGAGTGAAGGATCAGAGCCGCTGGTACTCAGTGGTGGTGATGCCAGCGTACTTCCAAGTGGCTTGAAGTATGCCCTGACAGCAGGTACAGCCGACCTAGAGTTCCTGGAGGTCGCTCTGCCGGCTTCTTTCCAAACCGTCCGCCACGCCCAGATGGTCAACTGACGCCGGAGCCGCCTGCCTCACGGCTACCCGTATCCGCCGGTGTTTCGATCTATTTGGAAACGCTACGTGTTCGTCCACTTTTTTCGGGTGTGACCAGCGTCAGGGCAACGATCATCACCGCCAGCGATAGCCACACCCAAGCAGAGTGACTGTCGTTGAAGATTACAATACCCCACAGAACGCCGGCCAGCGTCACGACGTAGGCCGTCTGACTGGCAAATACCGGTCCCGCATAAGCGACGAGGTAGAGAAACAGACCGTAAGCCGTTACCGTAATCAACGCCATGCCGATGATCGCCCACTGCGGTCTGGCCCAGGGCCAGATCAGCGGCTCGAACGTTCCGGTGAAAAGGATCAGGGGCGTCATCACCAGCGAAGCCACCAGAAACATGCCGCCGACAATGCTGTAGACGTGAACGTCGGACGGCATTCGCGTCGCAATGATCAGATTTTCAGCGGTGTAGCACAGTGCGCATCCAACGGCCAATAACACCCAGGGTACTGCCGATCGGTCGGGCAGGCTTTCGCTGGGGACAATCAGCAGCGCGATAGAGATGATTCCAAGCACGACACCAAGCATCCGTATGGCCGAAGCCCGTTCGATGCGAAGAACTGCAGCTGCCAGAAAAGTCATTAAAGGTACGGTTGCGACAGTAATCGACAGGACACCTGGGGAGACTCTGGACGCTGCATAAAAGTAGGCGGTGCCGGGGATCACGGAACCGAGTATTCCGCAGATGACGCAGATCACAATCACATCGCGACGCATCGGGAGCGGGCGTTTGAACAGCAAGCTGCCCGTTACCAGGATCGCTGCGCCGATAAGACAGCACCAGTAATTGATCCCGATCGGATGCGCACCTTCTTCGGTGGCCATTTTGGCGAGTGAAAACGACAGGCCCCAGAGAACGCCCATAAAAAGAAGCAGAAACCAGGCCCGGTTGCTCCGGTAGGCCGGTGCCGTCCCGTTGGGTGTTGCCCGATTACCCTGGTCGGTGCTGATAGGCTGGCCGGAATCTTGGCTGGGCATGGTCTCGGACACCTGTTCTAACGTGCGGTAGCGGTGAGTGTGATCGGGCCTGGAAGACCCGGAATCTGTTCACACTCGAATCCAGGCGCGGGATTCTAGCCCAGCTACAGAGTGCTGGTGCGACAATAGACGCTGCAAGGACAAGTCGGGAGAGAATCGATACCATTACGGATCCGGCCCGCCTGATAGGGGTAGTCACTGTTGAAGGGGTGATCCATGTGAAGGCGTACGGCAGAGCGCAACGCTGGCAGCGGGTTGTCGTGATCACCACGATGGTGCTCGGCCTTGTACAGGGATGTACGCAGGGCCCACCCGGATCGGTGGAGAATATCTGTCATATATTCCGCGACCGGCCTGAGTGGCAGGCAGCCGTGGCCAGGGTCTGGGCACGCTGGGGTGTGCCACCGGAGGTTACGATTTCATTCGTATACCAGGAGTCATCATTCCGGTCACAAGCCCGTCCGCCGCGGACCAAGCTACTGTGGATCATTCCCTGGAAGCGGCCCAGCTCGGCTTACGGTTACGCCCAGGCGATCGATGCGACCTGGCAGCGATATAAAAAAGCTGTAGGCGATCCGTCAGCTGACAGAACGGATTTCTCCGCGGCAACCGATTTCATTGGCTGGTACAACCATCAGTCCCACACTGGTCTCTCGATAGACAAAATTGACGCCCGCGCATCATATCTCGCCTACCACGAGGGTCACGATGGTTACCGCAATCGAAGTTATCTGGCCAAACCCTGGCTCCTACGGGTTGCCAAGGAGGTCGCAGCGCGTGCGGATCGGTACCGCAGCCAGCTCGGCGAGTGTCCGCTACCTCAGGCTTGAGACTGGCCGGCGTAGCCTGCAGGGTCTGGGCAACACGATCCCCAAAGTTCTTCCTGGTTCGTTGACGCACGCGGTCTTCGAAGACATACAATAAAGCCCATGGCCCAGGAATACCTCCAAAATATGATCGAACACCTGGCTGAGTATGGGCTGGAGATGGTCGCGGCGATCGCTACCCTGCTGATTGGTTGGTGGTTCTCCGGGCGTGCGCACGACCTGGTTTTGCGGGCACTCAACCGTATGCCCCGTGTCGACGATACCTTGAAGCCATTCCTGTCGTCGGTGGTCCGTTATTTCATCATCATCATTACGCTGGTTGCGGTACTGGCAAAGTTCGGTGTTCAGACTACCTCGATCATCGCGGTGCTGGGCGCTGCGGGCCTCGCCATCGGCCTGGCGCTGCAGGGCACGCTGCAGAATATTGCGGCCGGAATCATGCTGCTGCTTTTGCGACCGTTTCGGGTCGGCGACTACATCGATGCAGAAGGTATCGCCGGGACGGTCAATGAGATCGGCCTTTTCACTACGGACATGACGACCTATGACGGTATTTACCGGTCGGTCCCCAATTCGGAACTGTGGAACCGCAATATCCTGAACTACAGCCGTAATCCGACCCGACGTCTCGATCTCCCGGTCGGGATCTCTTATGAAGATGACGTGGAGCAGGCTATGGCTCTGTTGCTGGAACACCTCGTTCAGGACGAACGGGTCCTGCCGGATCCCGAACCTCAAGTGTTGGTGACTGGCCTGGGTGATTCGTCGGTGGACCTGACCCTGCGCTGTTGGGCCAATCGGCCGGATTTCTGGTCGCTACGCTTTGACCTGAACCGCAACGTCAAGTTATGGCTGGATGCTGCTGGTATCAGTATCCCGTTCCCACAGCGTGACGTCCATCTGTATCAGGTGTCTTCAACGCCCAAAGCAGATGCATCAGAAATGGTGCCAAGCAGCGACGCGAGAAAGGTCACCAGCGCAATTTCGGGACCGGATCACGAAGAATCAGAGTAACCAAGAAATCCGGAACGCCAGTCGGGCGTGGCCTCAGCGGTCCATCGGCCAGTAACAAGCGCATCGGCGTTTCAGCCCGCGGTTGAAAACATCCCGGACGCATTGTTCGTTCGCTTGCTAGACTGGCAGAGTCGGTGACTGATGTCCTGAACTGGACTCACTTCAACTGAGGCCCCCTCATGGAGACGGCTGAACACCCGGATCAAGCAAACCCCAGCGGTCCCGAGGTGTCCGACGAGGCTGCCGGCATCCGGACCACCGGGAAGTTCAGGCGCTTTTCACAGCGCGATGACGTGTTCAATCGCGCGTTCTGGGACGATACCATCCGCCGACCCGAGACCATGGCGTTTTTTGAGTCCTATCGGACCGGACCCGCCACGCGACGCGGCGACGGGTTCACCCAGAAGGATTTTGCGCTGCGAAACGCGGCATGGGCAGTCTCGGACGAGTTCTCCAGCCGCGGTGAGCAGGACGGGGTCCGGGAGGGTTTTAACGCACTGCTGCAGCCGACAGTTGAACCGGCCTCAACCCGGGTGAAAGTGGAGAATCCTTCTGCGATGGCTGTCGAAATCAAACGGATCGCAAAGCTTTTCGGTGCCGGAATCGTGGGTATTGCCCCTTATGACCCGCGCTGGACGTATGCCAGCCGAGCAGACTCAAAAACCTTTGAGGCCCGGGAGACCGGCTTGCCTGACGGGATGACCTCCGTCGTCGTGCTGGGCCACGAGATGGATATGGAGATGGTTGCGACCTATCCGTCTGCTGTAGCCGGTGCGGCCACTGGAAACGCCTATTCCGAAGAGGCATCCACCGTCATCCGTCTCTCCCAGTACATCCGCAACCTCGGCTGGCAGGCAGCAGGTTCCATGAACGATACAGCGTTGGTGATCCCGTACGCGCTGAAGGCAGGTCTGGGAGAGTACGCCCGTAACCAGCTTGTGATCACGCCGGAGTTCGGGCCAAGAGTTCGTTTCTCCAAAGTATTTACCGACCTGCCTCTGACACACGACGGCCCGCGAATGCTTGGGGTGCGCGCCTTCTGTGACGCTTGCACGCGGTGCATTGATGCCTGCCCTGTCAAGGCATTGCCCAGCGGTCCTCCCACCGACATCCGGCCCAACCGTTCGGCGATACAGGGTGTTGTCAAATGGACGTCCGACGCCGAGAAATGTTTCGGGTTCTGGGCGGATCTCCGCAGCGACTGCGCGATCTGCCTGCGGGTCTGTCCCTGGAACCGGGATTTCAGCAGATGGTCCAACCGGCTGTGGCGCTGGCTTGCCGCAACGGGTGTCCGGCGCTGGCTGATCTGGCTGGAGGAGGTCGCTGGTCGAGGGCGGCGTCAGCGCAGTAAGCTCTGGTGGTCGCGTTCTCAGATGGAAGAGCGGTAATCGACGTATTGACCGAGCCCTATGCCAGACTTTCGAATCGATCTGCCCACCGAGGGTCAGGCCGCGCCTCCGGGCGCTGGCGCAGATCTGTCAGACGGCGGGTCGAGTGACTGACCGGACCGCATTGCACCGCCAGCGGTTTTGGGCTGGCAGCTTCGCCGCGCTGGCTTCAGCAATCCTGTTTGCTTCGAACGTGGTTTTCTCCAGGCTTGCCTATGATTTCGGCGCCAATCTGCATTCGTTGAATCTCGTCCGTACCGTGACGTTCCTGTGCTGTCTTGTTCTCATGGTGTTCGCTGGTGGCACAGGGGCAAAGATTCACCGTGCGGATATGCTGCGCTGTTTCTGGCTCGGTGTTCTGCTCTGTGCCGAGATGTACCTGGTGCTTGCGTCCATTATCTTTATACCGGTCGCCCTTGCTATTCTGGTTTTCTACAGTTACCCGCTGATGATCGCACTGTGGGCGTGGGCTACAGGCAAGCGCTCGATTTCGATGCTGATTTTAGGAGTCATGCTGGTGGCTTTCTCGGGATTGGTCATTACCTTGACCGGCAGTGATGTGTTGTCGGCCGGTTGGCAAGGCTGGGCCGGGGTCGGGCTGGCTGTATGTGCTGCTGTGGGTCTGGCGGCTTTGTTAATCCTGACCGAGCAGGTGCTGAACACACTGCACGTTCACCTGATGATGTTCTATATGCTGCTCAGTGCGACCGCTATCGTTTTGACCGTGTCCCTGACAATGGTGGAGGTCCGTTGGCCGGATTCAGGACCCGGCTGGTTGACGTTGGCTGCCAGTGCGGGACTTTACGTGGGGGCGACGCTGCTGCTCTTTCGTGCCGTCGATCTGGTAGGTTCTCTGCAGACCGCTATCATCGACAACACTTCACCGATCTGGGCCATGATTCTGGGTTTCATCGTCTTGGCACAGTGGCTTACGCCACGCGAGGTGGCGGGTGCACTCGTCACGGTGGGCGCTGTCATGTTGTTGCAGTGGCTCCGTCGGCCGAAGACAGGTTGATCACCGGGTCAGGCCTGGTGCTGGGGCCCGGCGGCGTCTGCATTGCGAGGTATTTTCTTGTGGGCGCGCCAGGCCGCCAGCAAGGCCCGGTAACGGTAGTTCGGCATTTCCATCGTTGCTGTTCTGACGGCGTGGCGCAGTACCCGGATGTCTTTCTCTGAAAGGTGCCGGAAAACTTCTCCGGGTGCATGCCTGAATAGGTGAGCCAGAAGGAAAGAATCGGGAATCGGGTACATGGCGCCATGATGCGCCAGGACCTGTCTCAACAGGTGAGTCTGAGGCGATGATTCCCCAGTTCTCAGTAGCCGTTCGCTTTGAAGGTCCGGGTGATGGTGGGTTGCCGTAGCATCTCGGTATTGTTGATCGCGATGTTCGGGTAATGGGGGCCGGCAGATGTCCCTGACTCTGTGGAGGCAGCCAGTACGCGGACATGGGTGGCCGGATCCCAGCCGGTCAGCATGTTGAGGTAGATGTCGGCACTGCTGAGCTGGTTGCCGAGAAGGAAGGGTCCATCGGCCTCCCCCAGCGAGCGGTCGATAAATGCCATGATGAGATCGAGTTTTGCCGAAGCGCTGGCCACCACGCCGGCTTCGCTCTCAGCGTCACGGGTAAAGTCAGAGGTATACAGTTTGCGCAGCAGGGTCTCCTGCAGCGTGTTGGTGAGATAGACCATCCACTGCAGGTAACGCGACCGGTCCGGATGGTCGACTGCGGGACTCAGACCGGACTCTGGGTGCTTGTCGGCCAGGTAGATACAAATGGCGGCTGACTCGATGATCACCTGGCCGTCATAGACCAGGGTCGGGATTCGGCCGTGGGGATTGAGCTTCAAATATTCAGGGTCGCGCTCGCTGTCGGCAGAGATATCTATCTCGATCAGTTCGTAGGGAGCAGCGGCGACTTCAAGCACACACTGGGGCGCGAGACTAGCAGCGCCCAGTGCGCCATAGAGTTGATACATGCGATCAGGTCCGGTTACCGGGTTTCTTTCCGGCTGCTGCCGGATGGTGTGACTGAAGAGTCTAGCGGCCGAACTGGTTCGGGACCAGTGGCCGGCCACACTGAGTAGCGTCCCGTTCAGTCCAGCATCGGCTCCAGCAATGGCCAGACGTTCTCGAGAATTACCGGTTGTCCCTTCGCAGACGGATGAATGCGGTCAGGCAGCATCAGGCCGGGCTGATCGTGGACCCCTTCAAGAATGAAGGGGAGGAAACTCAGCTCATATCGATCTGCAAGTCTCTGGAAGACTTGCCAGAAGGGTCTGGTGTAACCTGCTCCCAGGTTGGTGGGCAGCTTCACACCCGCGAGAAGAATCCGGGCTCCACCGCGCTTGATTTTGACAATCAGGTGTTCGAGGTTTCTGCGGAAAACGGGTATAGGATACCCCCGCAGGCCGTCATTGGCGCCCAGTTCTACAATGACGATCTCGGGCTGCCAGCGCAGCATGAGGGCATCGATCCGCGCCAGTCCACCTGCGGTGGTCTCGCCGCTGATGCTTTCATTGATCACGCGATGGGGGTAGTGCTTCTGCGATAATCGCGCAGCCAGCAGCTTGGGCCAGCTGTTCTCAACCGGAATTTGATACGCTGCACTGAGACTGTCGCCCAAAATCAGTATGGTGTCCCCATAGAGCCTGACCGGCAGGCACGTCAACACAAGCGCAAAGATCAGACGGAACATGACGCCCATTCTTACTGCGAAAAAGCTCTCCCGGCAAGTACAGACCCCGGACGGTCCTTTGACAATTCTCGACCAGGTGGACCTGGCGGTCATGCCGGGGGAGGTGGTCGCTATCACCGGGCCCTCCGGATCCGGCAAAACCACCCTGATCGGCTTGCTTGCGGGGCTGGAGATGCCAACGAGCGGTTCCGTGTGTCTCCTGGGTCAGGAACTCTCCGACCTGACGGAAGATCAAAAAGCGGCACTGCGTGCAGGCAACGTCGGTTTCGTATTCCAGGCCTTCCATCTCATCCGGAGTTTGAACGCTGTGGAGAACGTCGAGCTTGCGCTGGAACTCGCCGGTTCTAAAAATCAGCGTATGAATGCCCGGGAACTGCTGCAACAGGTCGGACTCGGTTCCCGACTCAATCACTACCCGGCACAGCTTTCCGGCGGTGAACAGCAGCGCGTTGCACTGGCCCGGGCCTTCGCGGTACAGCCCGGGGTGCTGTTTGCAGATGAACCGACGGGTAATCTCGACGCATCCAACAGTGACGTCGTGGCGGATTTGTTTTTTGATCTGCGTCAACGCTATGGAAGCGCGCTGCTGCTGGTGACCCACGACCCGGCGCTCGCGGAACGCTGCGATCGTATTCTGACCCTGGGTCCGGGCGGGCGGTTACAGTCCTGACCGGGGTCCGCACCGTGCTGCGTGGTCTGAAACACGATTGGCGGGCCGGCGGCCTGCCGGTCATTGCGCTGGCGCTGACCGTCGCGGTCAGCGCCGTCACTTCTGTCGGCGTTTTCAATGATCGCGTGTGGCGGGCGATGCAGGCACGGGCAGCCGAATCCCTGGGTGCCGATCTGGTGATTCAGTCACACGACCCGATCCCGCCAAAGATCAGCAGCAAAGCCGCTGCGCTGGGGCTTTCCGTCAGCCAGCAGATCGAATTCACCAGCATGGTGCTGAACGACCGTGGGATACCGAGACTGGTCACCGTGAAAGCAGTCGATCAGCACTATCCCCTGCGGGGCGCACTGCAGAGCTCGGACGGTCTTCTGGCGCCGGCCAGAACTGTCGACACCCTACCTGAAGCCGGTGAACTCTGGGGGCATCCCAGGCTGTTCGCCGAGATCGGCATCAGCATCAAAGACGAGGTCTCACTCGGAGAACAAAGTTTCCGCGTAGCCCGGGTGCTAGTGCAGGAGCCCGATGACTTTGCTTCGTTTTTCGCAATGGCGGCTCCCAGAGTCCTGATGCGCCTGGCTGATGTTGCTGCGACAGGTCTGATTTCAGCGACCAGCCGCGCCCATTATCGGCTCCAGATCGCCGGTAATGGCGAGAATCTGGATGAGTTCTCCGGCTGGCTGGATACCGCGGGTGCCCAGGGACTGGAGCGGCGCACGACAGAAAATGCGCAGCCTGCGCTGCGCACGGCGCTGGACCGAGCATCGAGCTACCTGGGTCTTGCCAGTCTCTCGGTTCTGATCGTGGCCGGCGCCGGCATTTTTCTGGCCGCGGTCTATTATGCCAGGGAGCAGTCCGCCACCGCGGCCGTGATGCGCTGCCTGGGTGCGAGCCACAGCCGGATCCTAGTGACCTTCGTCCTGAGGACGGCAGTGGTTGCGCTGGTCTCTTCCTTTCTGGGTGCCCTGCTGGGATACATCGGCCAGCTCTATCTCGCTTTCCTTGCTGAAAGCAGGCTCGGTTTTACGCTTCCCCAGGCCTCGGTGTGGCCGCTTTTGACTGGTGTTGCAATCGGGCTCATTACTGCGGGCGGATTTGCCCTGACTCCCCTGCTGAAACTGCCGAACGTCACCGTGATGGGTCTCCTGCGCCAGGAACAGGCAGTTGCCCCGCCCTCGGCGTGGTTGTCTATCGGGCTCGTATTTTTTACCTGTGGCGGCCTGGTCCTCTGGCAGGCGAAGGACCCGGTGCTGGCCTTCTGGGTACTGGGTCTGACCATCGCGCTAGTGATCGGACTGACTGCCCTGGGATGGGTCTTGCTCTGGAGCATCGGGCACATCCGCCTGTCCAGCCCGACCCAGCGTTACGTCCTGTCGAGCCTGGTCCGACGCGCGGGTACGGGTACTGTGCAGGTTCTTGCGTTCGGGCTAGGTATGACTGCCCTGCTGATGGTTACCGTGATGCGTACGGATCTCCTAGAAAGCTGGATCAACTCGATTCCACCCGAAACGCCGAACCGGTTCCTGATCAACATTCAACCTGGCGAAGAAAGTGCGCTGAATACTTTTCTGGCTTCAGAAAAGCTCACGAGCCGCGGCATGTTTCCGATGACGCGGGGTCGATGGGTCGGACACAATGGCGAGGATATTAATTCGGCTCGATATCGTAGCGGGCGGGCACAGCGCCTCGCCACCCGAGAGTTCAACCTGACATCGGCGGCCACGCTGCCGTCTGGCAACCGCGTCGTGGATGGCGTCTGGTGGGTCCCCGCGCAATACGGAGAAAACCTGTTGTCCCTGGAGCGTGAATTTGCTGCCGAACTCGGAATCGGTCTGGGGGACGAACTGACGTTCAGTATCGCCGGTCAACAGGTGACGGGGCGGGTCGCAAATCTGCGGGAAGTGGCCTGGGACAGCTTTGAAGTGAACTTCTTCGTGGTCTCTTCTCCGGGGCTGCTGGCAAGTCAGCCGAAAACATTTATTACCAGCTTTTTCATGCCGCCTGACAACACCCGCACGCCGGGACGGTTGCTTGAGCGCTTTCCGTCGGTCACGATGTTCGACGTCGACGCGCTGTTGCGCCAGGTTCGATCAATCATCCGGCAGGTCAGTGTTGCCGTGCAGTACGTCTTTCTGTTCACACTACTCGCAGGCGTCACGACCCTGATCGCTGCGGTACAGGGCAGTACCCTGGAACGCCGTCGCGACGCGGCCGTTCTGAGGGCACTTGGGTCCAGTTCGGGTCGGCTGTGGCTGGTGCAGTTCTGCGAGTACACTGTGCTGGGGGGGATTGCGGGTCTGCTGGCTGCCGCGAGCTCCGTGATTTCGGCTTCTGTCCTTGCCAGGGAAGTCTTCGGCTTTGAGCTGACTTCCGGATGGCCGGTCTGGGCATTCGGTGTGATCGGGGGTGCCGTGGGAATCGGTACGGTGGGTGCGCTGGCAGTCGTGGGGATCGTGAGGCGCGCACCGTTAAAAAGCCTCTCCTGGTGACCGGCATTCCTGGATGGCGTTTGGGCCTCCCGCCAGGGGTCTTGTTTTTTCCGGATTTCAAATGAAGACCAGGCAGATCAATCTGACCATCGAAGAAAAGTCCCAGCGGGCGCGTCTGAACGACCTGTATCAGGTCGGCCAGACCCCTTTGATGTTGTCCATCGAACGTTCAGTCTGTGGTTGTGACTACGGTGCCACCAGCTGGACGACACGGGCCGAGGTGGAGCAGATGATCTCCCTGTTGCAGCTCGGACAACATGCGGTGCTGCTTGATCTGGGATCCGGTGCCGGTTGGCCCGCTCTTTATCTGTCCAAGCTTACCGGATGTGATGTTGCGTTGGTCGATCTGCCGATAGAGGGACTGCATATCGCCCGTAAACGGGCGCTGCAGGACAATGATCCGGGTAGCTGCTGGGTTGCAGTCGCCGATGCGGCAGAACTGCCCTTCGCGGCTGCTAGTTTTGATGCGCTGTGCCATTCCGACCTACTCTGCTGCCTGGAGAGAAAGTCGAATGTGTTGTCTGACTGCAGGCGTGTTCTTCGACCCGGAGGGCGAATGGTTTTTTCGGTCATATCGGTCGTGCCGGATCTGACACCGGCGGACCATCAACGGGCGGTAGACAGCGGGCCTGAGTTCATAGAGTCAACTGCCAGCTATCCGACCCTTCTTGCGGAGGCCGGCTGGACAGTGATCGAGCAGCGTGATGTTTCGGCCGAGTTCACGGTGCTGACCCGACAGCGGCTGAATGCCGAAGTCCAGCAGAGATCCGAGCTCACGGCCGAGCTCGGTGTGACCGAGGCGGAAGAGCACAGGACCCGCTGCAGGGCTAGATTGCTGGCGTTGTCGGATGGGCTTCTCAAACGGGAGCTTTTCATCGTGAGCCACGATCAATGAAAAGCAGAACCTGGGGTGCAGCTGTCATCCTCGCCACGGGCTTTGTACTGCTGCTCTACAACGGGGGATCGCGATTCACGATGGGCCTGATGCTAAAGCCCATGGCAGATGACCTGAACTGGAGCCGGGCCACTTTGTCGTTGACAGTGACGGTATTCATGGGGGTCTCAGCACTTGTCCTGCCCTTTATCGGCCGACTGGTCGACCGGTACAACATCCGAACCGTGCTCCTGACCTCGCTTTTCCTGTCCAGCGTGAGCATTGCGATGATGAGTGTGATCCGTACACCCTTACAGGCCATAGTGCTGTACGGTGTACTGTTCGGACTGGCCACGGCCGGCACCTCGGTGGCACCCATCGGCGTGATGGTCAGTCGCTGGTTTCCCGAGCGTCTCGGGACAGCGAACAGCATCGCGATTTCGGGAATGGGCATCGGTCAACTGGTCATCATACTGTTACTCACATCCCAGCTCGAGGTCCTGGGCTGGCGCGGTTCTTTCCTGGCTCTGGCAGGTCTTGGACTGGTGCTGATCGTGCCGCTGGTGCTGCTGAAGATCCCACTGACGGCACCCGCGGAGGCGTCGGGCGGAAAGGGTTCTTCCACCAGCGGCGGGCCGCAATGGACCGTTTCGGCCTCTTTGCGTGAACCGAAGCTCTGGTATCTCATCGTGATCTATGCGATCTGCGGGTTCCAGGACTTTTTCATCGCTACCCATGTAGTGGCCTATGCACGCGACCAGGGCATCGGTACCGTTCTGTCCGGTAACCTGTATGCTTTGATGGGCCTGGTCGGACTCGCGGGTGTGCTCGCGGCTGGATTGGCGTCTGACCGGTTCGGCCCGGTCCTGCCGACACTGGTGTGCTTTGTCCTGCGGATCGCGCTGTTCGGGGTGGTCATGATCACCGAATCCGTTTTCGCGATTATCGGTTTTGCCTTGGTATTCGGGTTCACCTTCTGGATCACAGCACCTTTGACCATTGTCTTTGTCCGCCAGTATTTCGGCACAGCCCACCTGGGCACGCTGACCGGGATTATCGTCATGGTCCACCACGCTGCCGGTGGTCTGGGCGCCTACGTCGGCGGTGCCGCGTATGATCTCTTTGGCAATTACCAGGCTGTTTTCCAATTGATGCTGATCCTCTCTGTCGTGGCACTGTTGGTCCCCTGGCTGGCAGCCCGCACAGGCCACGCTGCACCCGGGCCTTAGGTTCTTTCGCATGATCACACGCATGATTGCGTCCAGCCATGAGTTGGAGTGTCTAGCAGGGGCGCCTTTGCGGGACGCCGCTGCGGTCGTATGATTGGCTGACACGCTTCAGTACCAGGGACGAAAATTTGCCGCGATCAATGGTTGTCAGCCTGCAGCCGGATGCTGTCGAAGCCGGGGCGACCGTGCTTCGGGACGGTGGCAACGCCGTCGATGCGGCACTGGCCCTGGCATTCGTACAGACCGTGGTGGACCCCATGATGTGCGGCATCGCCGGCTTCGGCAGTATGCACCTGTATCTGCCACAGGCCGGAGTACATGAGATCGTCGATTTCCACGGACGGGTACCGGCCGCAGCAGCGCCCGATATGTGGAAGGACCGGATTATCGGAGAGACCGAAGATGGTTTCGGTTTCATCCTTGAAGATGCGATAAATGACATCGGCTACCAGTCCATTACCACCCCAGGGACCCTGAAAGCCTTCTGGCAGGCCCACCAGCGCTTCGGTTCCAGACCCTGGCGTGACCTGCTTCAACCGGCAATCCACTATGCGTCTGACGGTTATGTTGTTACGCCGGGTGTCTATGGCTACTGGACAGGGACGGGTCTGCCCGGACGGGTCAGCGTAGAGGATAGACTCGGATTCTGCGCCGATGGGCGGCAGGTCTACTTTGATGCAGATGGCCGGGTGAAGCCAACCGGGAGCACCGTCCGTAATCCCGGACTGGCCCGATCCTACGAGCGGCTGGCCGCGGAGGGCGCAGAGATTTTCTACGCCGGTGATATTGCCCGGCAGATCGATGCGGACATGCAACGTAACAACGGGCTGCTGAACGCCGGTGATCTTGCGGACTATGAGACAGAGTCACATACGCCTTTGTGGGGTGACTATCGTGGCTTGAAGGTTGCGACCAATCATCCGCCAGGTGGCGGAATCATGGTCATCGAGATGCTCAATATCCTGGAACAATTCGATCTTTCTGCCATGGGCCACAATTCGCCGGACTATATCCGCACGGTTGCCGAAGCGATGAAAATCGCCACCGCTGACAAGGACAATCATGTCGGCGACCCCCGCTTTGTTGACGTGCCGGTCGAGCAGCTGACCAGCAAGGACTATGCGGTAGAGCAGGCCAACGCGATACAGCGCGGGGAGAAGGCACATGTCGAACGCCTTTCGCTGAGGGAGTCTCCTGGTACGACTCATCTGTGTGTATCCGACAGTGAAGGCAACATTGTCTCCATGACCCATTCCTTGGGCATGATGTCCGGGGTGATTACCCCAGGTCTGGGGTTCATGTACAACGGCTGCATGGGTGTGTTCGATCCCCGCCCGGGCCGGGCCGGTTCTATTGCACCGGGAAAGTCCCGTTTCAGTTCAATCTGTCCGACCATTCTGTTCGACGGGGACCGTCCTGTTTTGGCGCTGGGTGCGCCTGGCGGTACACAGATTGCCATGGGTGTGCTGCAGACCATACTGAACGTCGTGGATTTCGGCATGACACCCCAGGCCGCTGTTCTCGCACCGCGCTTCTCCGCGACCAGTGACAGTATCACCGTGACGGCCCGTATTCCGCGCTACAGCTACGCCGAGCTGGAAGATGCCGGTTACCGTTTTATTCGCAGCGCTTCGAGCTATGACATCGCTTCAGTGCATGCCATCGGCTTTGACCGGAACCGCGAACCCTCGGGCGGTGCCGACATTGTCTACGGAGCGGGCATGGCGCTCACGGTCTGACTTAGCCGGCCGGGACCGTCAGCGGGTAGTTTCGCGGCTGCGCAGCAGATTGCGCTGAATCTTGCCGCTGACGGTTTTCGGCAGTTCGTCGATGAATTCGATCGAGCGAGGATATTTATACGGGGCGGTGTACTGTTTGACGTGGTTCTGAAGTTCAGCAACGAGATCCCGTCTGCTGCTCTTGGCGTCAGGATCGGCAAGTACCACGAATGCTTTTACGATCTCCCCCCGCTCCAGATCTGGTATGCCCACTACTGCGCTCTCCTGAACCGCGGGGTGGCGAATCAGCGCGTTTTCGACCTCCTGTGGACCGATCCTGTAGCCGGCCGAACTGATGATGTCGTCTGTCCGGCCGACATAGAAGAAATACCCGTCGCCATCCTGGTAAACGTTGTCGCCGGTGCGGAACCATTGACTGTTGGCAGTTCTTAAAAGCGCCTGCTCGGTGCGCTCAGGGTCGTTCCAGTAGCCCAGCATCATTTGCGGGCTCGGCAGCTGGATCAACAGCTCGCCCTGGTCCCCGGGTCCGCCCAGTGAACCATCCGCTCTGAGTAATCCGGTTTCTATGCCTGGCAGCGGCCGCCCCATGGAGCCTGGTTTGACGGGCATCCAGGGATAGTTCAGTACCGTCATCAGGATCTCGGTCTGGCCATAGCCGTCGAGCAGCGGAACCCCCGTCAGGACCTGCCAGGCCTCGAGAACCTCGGGATTGACCGACTCGCCGGCGGAAACGGTCAGTTTCAATGTCGAGATATCGATGTCCGAGATGTCTTCCCGGATCAGCCGCCGGAGTTCGGTGGCTGCCGCACAGAACACTGTAACAGCGTAGCGCTCGATCAGTTCAAATCGTCGGCGAGGTTCAAACGGGCCGTCGTAGAAGAACACCGCACTGCCCTGGCTCCACGGTCCGAACAGAATGCTGGTGCCGGCCTTGGACCAGCCGGTATCGGCTGTACACCACATGGTGTCATCCGGGCCCAATGACAGCCAATGGCGGGCTGAAAGTCGCCAGGCGTAGAGGCTACGGGCCGGATGGCAGACGCCCTTGGGGTCACCGGTTGAACCGGAGGTGTAGTACATGATGGCCGGTTCTTCCAAGCCAAGGTCACAAGCGTCGAAGTTCTGCTTACAGCGTCGGATTGCCTCATGACCGGCCCAGCCGGTCACCGACCGGTCGACGACGAGTTTTGCCCTGAGCACTCGAAGGTGGTCATTGAATTTGGGGCACTGGTCGGCAACGGTGATTACGGCAATAGCCTGAGAGTGGTTCACCCGATAAGTGACGTCTTTCTCAGTCAGCATCGTGATACACGGAATCGGCACTGCTCCCACTTTGAAGCACGCAGTCAGGCAGATCTGCCACTCCGGAATTCTCGGTAGCATAACGATGACACGGTCACCGCAGCCGATCCCCTGCGCTGACAGCCAGTTCGCAACCTGATTGGAACGCCTGGCGATATCCGAAAAGGTCAGAACACGTTCGTGACCCGCCGCGTCGCACCAGATCAACGCAATTTTGTTGGAGTCTCTGGCAAACCGGTCGACCACGTCCCGCCCAAAATTGAATGTTGCAGGCAGGTCAAGACGATGAGAACGACAGACCGATTCATAATGGTTCATGTTCAACCCTCTACACCATCACAGTTCGGGGTCGGATCCGGCGCTACCGGTGACACCGAATCTCAGACTGGTCCATAAAACCGCCAAGTGTGTCTACCTTACTTCCGAGACAGCGAATCATGATTTTGTGTCCCCGGGGGCAGTCTATACGTTGGGCCCACGCCTTGTCTTAACCGGACAGCGGCCGTTCGTCCTGCGACGTAGCCAGTCCAGGACGGCAGTACGAGCACGAACTCGGCTCTGTGACTGAAGGCGATCAGTCTTTGAGGGACGTGCGATGTGCTGTTTCAGTTGACGGGTTGAGAAAACTATGCGAGAAGACCTTCTGGCTTACCGATCCCTGTTTTCCCAGTCGTAGGCCTGCCGAGACGAAGAACAGCTTGCTGGACTCCGCGAGGGTCCGAGAGTCAATCATTAGCTGATACCAGCGGTGCTGCTTGCGACCGGCGTGGTATCGTTTCATCGGCTTTGATCAAAATAGAGAAAATGGCTATGTCAAACCAGCCCTTGCCGGCAGGTCCTTTCGTCACTACTGTGGTTGGCAGTCTGCCTAAGCCTGCCTGGCTGCAGGAGAAACTCCCACTCAACGCCAGTGGCAAGCAGGTCCACGGTAAGGGAGCAACCTGGCTTTTGGAAGGTGAGCAGCTGCACGCCGCCCAGGATGATGCCGTCAGAGTCGCCCTGCATGACCAGAATCAGGCGGGTATCGACGTGGTCAGCGATGGCGAGCAGCGCCGGACCTCGTACGTGACCACTGTGGTCTCGCAGCTTGCGGGATTCGACTACAGCGTCATGGGTAAAAAATGGGTGCGGAATAATCGCCGGCTCGCCGAAGTCGGACGCTGCACCGGTGCGGTGGACTGGCAGAAGCCTGTGCTGGTTGATGACCTGCGTTTTACCTTGGCCCACACGTCCCAGCCGGTCAAGATCACGTTACCCGGTCCGATGACAGTCGTAGATTCGACACTGGATGAGTTCTATGGTGACGAGCGCACCCTGGCGATGGCTGTCGCGACAGCCATCAACAAGGAAGCCCGCGCCCTGGATGCGCTGGGTCCTGCGGTCATCCAGTTCGACGAACCGGTGTTCAGCCGTTATCCGGACAAGGTTGCAGAGTGGGGGATCGATGCGCTGGACTGCTGCATCGAGGGCATCGAAGCTGCGACCTGTGTGCACGTGTGCTACAGCTACCCGATGCCGGGTGTTCCACGGCCTATCGTCGACAGTTACCCTTCCGTTCTTGCAGAGCTCGAGCGCTCACAGGTTGATCAACTGGCGTTGGAGTTCGAGGCGTCGGGTCTGAGTCCGCAGCTGCTGCAACACTGTCCGTCGAAGACTGTGCTCTTCGGTTGTATCGACAATGGGGCGCTGGGTTTTGAGCATGTTGAGACCGCCGAGCAGGTCGCCGACAGGCTGCTGGCTGCCGCCGAGTACCATTCCCCGGACAAAATTCAGGCCGCTCCGGACTGTGGACTGCTGCCGTTGGATATCAAGATCGCGCGGCGTAAGCTCGAGGTCATGGTGGCCGGTGCCCGTCTGGCACGCAGCAGGCTCTGAGCCCGGGCCGATTCTGGCCGAAAGACGTGATCGGGTGGTCGCCGCAGTCTAGCTGCGTTCTGACGCGGGCCAGATCATCCTTAGAAAGCCACTTGGTCTGCCCCTTTCAGGGCCAGCATCTCTCTGGCTTCATCCGGCGTTGCGATCTCCAGAGACAATCTTTCCAGGATTCGCCGGACGATTGAGACCTGTTCTGCGTTGGACGTTGCCAGGCGGCCTTTGCCGGCATAAAGACTGTCTTCAAGACCGACCCGGACGTTGCCCCCCATAACAGCACTCATGGTCACCAGTGGAATCTGGTGTCGGCCACCGGCCAATACACTCCAGATGTACTGGTCTCCGAAAAGCTTGTCGGCAATACGGCGCATGTGTGTGACGTTCTCCGGGTCAGCGCCGATGCCGCCCAGGATGCCGAAGATCGACTGAATGAACAACGGTGGTTTGACCAGGCCCCGGTCGAGGAAATGAGCCAGGTTGTACAGGTGGCCGATGTCGTAGCATTCGAACTCGAAGC
>CAJXBY010000028.1 GCA_913051905.1 uncultured Gammaproteobacteria bacterium
GGGCGGTGGGTGATGCGATGATCATCTCCCCGCCACTGATCATGACCAAAGCGGAGATTGATCAGTTGATTGAAATCGCCAATGCAGCACTCGACGAAACCCTGGATCAGGTTCAGAACCGAAGCTGATACCACTGAGTCAGCGATTTCAATAACCGGTCACGACCGGAAAGTCATGAGAAGGGCCCTGGGCCGGCTGTTCAGAGTTGGAAGTCTCTGAGTGGTTCTGGCCATAACCCAGATTACCGGATCGGCGCAGACCCCTTCCGATCAGACGCTGATTGACATTAAGAGCCAACGGCTCGTGCTCTACGAGTTGAGAGCTCTAACCACCGAGCAGCGATGCTCTATTGGAAACGAGTTCTGGCGGTGCGGTGTAAAAGCCCAACAGGCGCTCGCCAGATGGCTCGACCATCCCGAACTACAGTACACCGCACTGGGTTCTGCATCTGGGGGGTACACGAACAAGACCGTCGAGAGTTGGATCAATGGTGAGAACCTCAGAAGCTCTTCAGAAGTACACTTCAGCTGACTCGTCGTCGGTCAATACTGTTGCCAGGGCAGTCCATCAAAGCACCAACCGGATGGCCAACCATGCTGTACTCCAATGTCGACCGGACATCAATGAGACGGGCACTGCTATTGGCCTGCAGGAGGGCCCGCGCACATTTTGGGAGTGATAGGCGCTAGAGCTGTGAACGAGCGACCCCGCTCAAGGGTGTCTGTAACTGCCAAAACCGCGCCATTCTCCGGGCCCGTCTCGGACTTTGTCTTCTGGTCTGTACGCCTGGACCTGCTACATCAATAGTGGATCGATGTCCAATCGAGGTGAAATGATGGTATATGGGACAAATGACTAGAACACGCGTGTTTAAGAAATATTTCTAATAATCCATTAATAAAAGAATTTGTTACTAATTATTACGAGACAACACCCTATAAATAGGATTTTTTACTATGGATCATATCGACCGGAAGATCCTGTCGTTGCTGCAGGACGATGCGAGTCTGTCAATTAACGACATAGCCAGTGAAGTCAATCTGTCGTCCACTCCCTGCTGGAATCGGATTCGGCGTCTCGAACTCGATGGCGTCATCCAGAAACGCGTGGCCTTGCTCGATCCGCAGAAGGCCGGTGCCGGCATTTTCGTCTTCGTATCAATCAAGACCAACTCCCATACCCAGGAGTGGTTTGAACAGTTTGTCGCAACCGTAGAAGACATGCCCGAAGTGCTCGGGTTCTACCGCCTTGCCGGAGACGTGGACTATCTGATGAAAGTTGTCGTCCCCGACATCACGTCGTACAACGACTTCTATGTCCGGTTGATTGACCGCCTGCCACTGTCTAATGTGACGGCCGGATTTGTGATGGAAGAGATCAAACACACCACCGCACTGCCACTGTCTGCCGATCCGCCGGCAAGCTGACACCCAGCCTGCCCCGGATCGCCGCCTGCCTGCTAGAAATGCTTATTTCAATTCACAAGAACCAGAAGTCTCTCTCCGCACTCCAAAGCGTCCGGGGCGGGATATCACAGCAAGCCGAATCAGAATCTGGAAGGCGGAATGGAATAAGTTGAGGTGACATGCGCGACCATGTCATCATCTCCGTCTGAATACAGCTCAACCTCTCCTACGGCCAGGCGCCTGCCGAGTTTGATCAGGCGCGCTTTGGCGATCAGATCAGCGGGCTTTGGGCGGCGAAGGAAATTGGCGTTCAGATTGGTTGTGACAGCCAGTTCCACGCGTCCGATCCGGCTGAGAATTGCTGCAAAGAGGGCATAATCTGCAAGCCCCATGATGACAGGACCCGAAATCGTGCCCCCGGGTCGAAGAAACGACGCCGAATAAGGTGCCCGGACCGTTGCCTTGCCATCTCCCAGATCCTCGACTTTGAAACCATAATCACCCGCAAAAGGAAGTGTTTCCCGCGTCAGAGACTCCAGTTCCTGGATCGTGATCATGGTCAGCAACAGTTTACACCTGGCCCCATAGCAAGTACCGTAGACGTGCCCAAGGTACCACCAGGCACATGACATGACACACGCACCCCGGGGCTCCAGTCAGGACAACACACTACTGCGGACGGACAGTGACGATGGCATTTGCACCATCACCCTGAATCGGCCGAACCAGTATAACGCGCTGTCAGAAGCGCTGTTGACTGGACTTCAGGCCGAGCTCGACCAGATCGCAGCCAGTTCCACTGTCAAAGTGATCGTCCTGTCCGCCAGCGGTGAAGCATTCTGTACGGGCCATGACCTCAAAGAAATGCGTGCCAAACCGGAGCAGAAATACTACGAAGACCTGTTCAGGCGCTGCAGTCGCATGATGTTGACCATGGTCGGGATGCCACAGACCGTCATCACTCGGGTACACGGTACCGCCACTGCAGCAGGGTGCCAGCTGGTCGCCAACAGCGATATGGCTGTGGCATCGCGCACTGCCCGTTTCGCCGTCTCGGGGGTCAACCTTGGATTGTTCTGCTCGACTCCGGGGGTTGCACTGAGCCGCAATTTATCGCGCAAACGGGCATTCGAAATGCTGATGACGGGCGAATTTATCGATGCCGCAACCGCCCTTGAATACGGCCTGGTCAACCGGGTCGTCGAACCGGAAGCGCTGGATGATACAGTCATGGCTCTCGCACGCAACATCGCCCGAAAACCTGCTGACACACTGCGGCTGGGCAAAGCACTCTTCTACCGGCAGATCGAAAATTCTCTCGAGCAGGCCTACCAGGACGCAGGCGACACGATGGCCTGCAACATGATGTTCGACACCGCCGGCGAAGGGATAGACGCATTCATCGAAAAACGTCATCCTGACTGGTCAGATTCCTGACCCATCCCGAGAACCTGTCCTCCGGCTTCAGGTCATCCACTCAATTGAGGATTGTTCCGGGCTCCGGCCGCGTAGACACAGCCGAGTAGTGCAAATTTCAGAGGATCTCCGCGATCTCCGCAGCGGAGAATCCAACCTCGGTAAGTATTTCCCAGCTGTGTTCGCCCAGGGCCGGCTGGTGCTGGCGGACTGGAAGCGGCTGGCGGTCCAGGCGAAACGCAGTGTCCGGCACTTCCAGACTCCCCTCGGTCGGGTGTTCGAACGGCCGAAAAAAACCCGTCTCGACAAGGTGCGGATCGGCTCTCAGGTCAGCCAGCTGATTGACAGGTCCAGCAGGGATGTCGGCCTCGTTCAATAGCGCCAACCACTCCCGGGTGGAGCGCTGCCGCAGGACTTCGCCCGCCAGTCCATAGAGGGCGTCGATATTGTTCGAGCGACTTGCCAGTGAATCGAAGCGTGGATCTTCGACCCTTGCGGGTTGACCTGCAAGCGACCAGAAACGCTCCCACTGCTCGTCGGTGTAAGCCAACATACAGATAAAACCATCGGCAGTCGGATGGGGCCGGCGCGCTGGAGACAAGGCCCGTGGGTATCCCACTTCCCCTTCCCGGGGATTGAAAATGGTGCCGTGCTGGTGTTCCAACAGAGTGTAGCCCACCATCCCTTCAAACATGGACGTTTCCAGGTAGACACCCCGCCCCGTTCTAAACCTGTGCAGCAATGCTGCCATCAGCCCGGTACTGGCCAGCAGTGCCGCAGTCTTGTCAGCAACGATGGTCGGCATCAGGACGGGATCGCCTCCCCGGGCAACAAAAGTACCGGCGATACCGGATTCTCCCTGAATCACATCGTCGAAGGCAGGACGACCACCGTAGGGGCCCTCTTCCCAGTAGCCGTGCAGACTGCCGTACACAATGTTCCGGTTGCGCGACAATACAGTATCCGGTTCAAACCCCAGTGCCGCTATTTTCTGGGGCCGGATGTTGTGCACGATCAGGTCAGCGCCCTCGATAAGACGCCACAGTGCTTTTTTTGCCGGAGCGCGTTTCAGATCCAGAACTAGGCTGCGCTTGTTCCGGTTGCAGCCCAGGAAGAGTGACGACATTCCGGGATTCCGAGCCGGTCCAAGATGACGGGTCAGATCACCGGCAGGCGGCTCTACCTTGATGACATCTGCACCGAAGTCCCCCAGCATCTGGGTGGTATACGGGCCGAAGATCACACTCGTCAGATCGAGAATCCTCAGATCAGACAGCGGAAGCGGGACAGTTCCCGGCGAGATGTTCAGCCCTGACACGATCCTGTCCAGATAGCTTTAGTCGTCATCACGTGATCAGTATGAACGCGGCAGATCAAGCACCCTCTCGGCGATGTAGCAGAGGATGAGTTGTGCACTGACTGGTGCCAACCGTGGAATCATGGCTTCCCGCAGCAGTCTTTCCACATGGTATTCCTTGGCATAACCCATACCGCCATAGGTCATTAACGCCTGCGTCGCCGCCTTGTAACCGGCTTCGGCAGAGAGATATTTGGCGGTATTGGCCAAAGCGCCGCACGGCTTACCAGCGTCGTAACGCCTGGCCGCCTCCATACAGACCAAAAGCCCGGCTTGGAGTTCCATCCAGTTCTCGGCCAACGGATGCTGAATCGCCTGGTTCTGGCCAATGGGCCGGTCGAATACAACCCGTTCCCTCGCGTACCGGACTGCCCGGCCGAGTGCCTGCCAGCCGATACCCAGTGCTTCTACACCGACCAGAATCCGCTCCGGGTTGAGTCCGTGCAGAATGTACTCGAAACCGCGGCCTGGCTCACCGATCAGATGTTCTCGAGGCACCGGCAGCGAATCGATAAACACCATATTGGAATCTACCGCCGCACGGCCCATCTTGGGAATCTCTCGGACATCCACATAATCCGTATCCAGGTCGGTAAAGAACAAAGACAGACCGTCAGTGGATTTTGTGCACTGCTCCCTCGGAGTCGTCCGCGCCAGCAACATGATCTTGTCTGCGTGCTGAGCTGTCGAGGTCCAGATTTTCTGACCGTTGACAACGTAGCCGTTATCGGTTGACTCGGCGAAAGTCTGGATACTCCCGGTCTCAAGGCCCGAATCAGGCTCGGTGACCCCGAAACAGCACTTGCTCCTGCCCTGAATCAGGTCCGGTAGCCAGGCCTGCTTCTGCTCATCGTTGCCGAAGACCACGATCGGATGGGGTCCAAAAATATTGATGTGTATCGACGACGCGGCCGCCATGGCGCCTGGGGAATCGGCCACTGTAATCATGATCAGTGCCGCTTCGAAAATGCCAAGATCAGAACCGCCTACGTCCTCGGGCATGGCAACGCCCAGCCATCCGCCTTCAGCCATCGCCTGGTAGAAAGCGTGAGGGAACTCTCCGTTGCGGTCGAGTTGCAGCCAGTAATCGTCATCGAACCGATTCACGACCGAGCGTACACTGTTCAGAATTGCGCTCTGCTGCTCGTTGAGCTCAAGATCCATAATTGAAGATACCGAATCAGTCATCTCACGTTCCCGAACGCGATCGCCACCAGGATATACCACACACCGGCTTACCAACGCCGGGCCAGCTCAACAAGTAACGCCACGTTATACTGTTACCGTAACTTCCAGTATAGGTCACGGGATACCAAATTGAAGCGCCCGGATAACGACCCGCTGATGGAGCACACCTGATATGCATGATCTCGTTATTCGCAATGCGACGGTCTTCGATGGTCTAGGCAGCGACCCAGTCGACGCCGATGTCGCAGTCGACAACGGACGTGTTGCCGTGATTGGTTCAATCGAAGGAACAGCCCTCCGTACGGTGGATGCCGATGGCCTCTCACTGGCACCCGGAATTGTCGATCTGCACACTCACTATGACGCCCAGGTCACCTGGGACAAGCAGATGTCACCGTCACCCTCACTGGGTGTCACCAGCGCGGTGATCGGCAACTGCGGCTTCGGTATCGTACCGTGTCCGCCGCCTGTGCGTGATCTCATTTTGCGGAATCTCTCCGTGGTCGAGGGAATGGACCTGGACTCACTGCGGACCGGCGTTGACTGGTGTTTCGAGAGTTTCGCCGACTACATGTCGGCGCTGCGCGGTATCGGGCCTTACATGAATGTCGCGGTGCTCGCCGGCCACTCTGTGATTCGAACCGCGGTCATGGGTGAGGACGCGTCGAATCGTGAGCAGGCCACAGATGACGAGTTACGGATCATGTGCTCGATGGTCGACGAGGCCATGGCGCACGGTGCGGTCGGTTTCGCCGGTTCCTATTCTCTGAACCACTCCGGATACGGCGGAGTCCCCATGCCGTCGACAATTTCTAGCTGGACAGAATTTGACCGACTGATAGGCGCCATGGGCGATGGCCGGCACGGCATTGTGCAGCTGGCCTCTGGGACCCGCCCAGTTGAGGATCTGGCCGTGCTTTCAGAAAAACATGGGCGGGCGATCTTCCAGTCCACGGGCGTAGCGATGTTTAACGAACAGGAACCCGATCGGGCGCTCGCAGTATTTGATGCCTGTACCAAGGTAAACGCCGAGGGGCACCTGGTTTATGTTCAGATTCCCTGCCAGCCGTTGTCGTTTGACTTCACTATGGCGAATGCCTATCCGTTCTACAGTCACGACGCCTTTGCGGAAATCAAGGCCTGCACACCTGCCGAACTAATGACCGTATTCCGCGACACGGCATTCAGGGACCGCTTCAGAGCCAGTCTGAACGATCCACGACCCGGCATGATTTTTCAGGGAAACTGGAACCGTGTCACGGTCGCAGTTCCCGCTCTCGAGGCCAACGAGGCGCTGGCCAATCAGACGATCGAATCAATCGCACGAAGTCAGGGACGGGACCCACTGGATGTGATTCTCGATCTCAGCCTGGAGGAAGACCTGCGTACGACCTTTATCGGTCAGTTTCTCAACGTTGGAGACGATGGCGTCAGTCAGTTGCTGCAGCACGAATCCGGGGTCGTTTCCCTGTCGGATGCCGGCGCCCACCTGGTCTTCATGTGTGACGCAGGGTTCGGTCTGCACTTTCTGGCAAAGTGGGTACGCGAGCGTGGTGATTTCAACCTCGCCCAGGGCATACGGCGACTGACCAGCCACCCTGCCGACCTCTACGGCCTGATAGACCGGGGACGGATCGCACCCGGCGCCCATGCTGATCTGTTGCTCTTCGACCCCGAGACAGTAGGCGTAACAGCAACGCATAGAGTGCACGATCTGCCGGGCGGTGGTCCGCGGACGATTCGCCACCCGGTAGGAGTGCACGGAGTCTTCGTCAACGGAGTCGAGGTATTCGACGGCGAGAATTATGTGAACCACTCTCATGGACCCGGCGAGGTGCTCAGCACGTTTGCACCTTCCCGGAACAACCCTTCAAGCACGCAGGCGGTTGCCTGATGGGTTACCGTGACATGAACCCGCTCTGCATCGTCAGCTGCCCGGATCTGAACCGCACTACGTACCGAAATAGTCAGACCGCCAGTTCCTAACCCGTCGGCAAAAGAAGCACTGATCAATTTCCCTCACAAGGAGGAACCCATCGATGACTGCCCTGACACCGAACGTCCCGTCCCACGAGGGTCTTGACCGACTCGCGTCGCGCTATGTTGAGGTTGACGCTCTGTCCTGGCAACCCACGAAGTTTCAAGGGGTGGAGTTCAAGACCTTGCTGATCGATCCGGACACCGGGATGCTGACCTCGCTTGTGCGGATGGCGCCGGGTTCTGTATTGCCTGACCACGAGCATATACAGATCGAGCAGACCTATGTGCTCGAGGGGCGGCTGCTCGATGAAGACGGCGAAGTCAGCTCGGGTAATTTTGTCTGGCGGCCAGCCGGAAGCCGTCACGCAGCCCACGCACCTGATGGTGCTTTACTGATTGGCATATTCATGAAACCAAACCGGTTCTTTCACGACGACGGCTCGGAAACCGATATGCTGGGCCGCGATTACGACAAAACCTGGCGTTGAACGGCCAGCGTGTTGGACCAGAGCTCCAGACCCGACGACCTGACCCACAACCGCCTCAGCGTTTTCCGGATCCCTGGCAAATCCTGGCTACGGAGTCAGAAGGGGCAGTCAGCCGGTTGTTTCTTCTCGCGGCCGCAGATGACCAAGCCAGTGTTTTTCCCACAACCGAAAACCGCGACTGATGGCAAAAACGAGAACCATGTAGAAAACCATCGCGGTGATGAACCCTTCATAGGCGAGATAATAGCGACCGTTCAGCCAACGACCCACACCGAGAATATCCTGCAACGTGATTGTACTGAGCACAACGGAACTGTGCAGCATGAAAATCACCTCGTTCGAATAGGCTGGAAGCGCCCGCCGAAACGTACTCGGCAAAACGATCCTCCGCATCAACGTAAGCCGTGACATTCCACAAGCCCGCGCCGCTTCAACCTCCCCGTGCGGCGTGTTTTCGATTGCACCGCGCAGAAACTCAGCAGTATAAGCAGAAGTGTTGAGACTGAACACGATGAGGGCACACCACCAGGCTTTTGACAGTATCGGGTCCCAGAGGAAACTTTCCCGCACAAAATCGAACTGCGCCAGGCCGTAGTAAATCAAGTAGGCCTGGACAAGCAGCGGCGTACCACGAAAGAAATACGTATAGGCCCATATCGGTCCATTCAAGAACCGGTGCTTGTAGGCCCTGGCGATTGCCAGCGGCACCGACAGGACACCACCAATCAGAAGTGATAGCAGCGTGATTTCAATGGTCAGCAGCGTGCCGTAGAGAAACTTGTCGATATGATCGGCGATCAGCACAAAGTCGAGCGGAGAGTGGTTCTCGCTGACGAAGGCGAGGTACTCCCAGAACGTCCGCTCAGTAGGATTACTCACGATATCAAGCCTTGCGCACCCCGGCACTGTACCGGCGGTCTACCCAACGCAGGCCAGCGTCAGAGACTGCAGTCAAGATCAGATAGATGATCAACACTGCAAACATGAATGAGAAGGGTTCCCGTACAGACCGTCCGGCAGTCGACGCGTTCCAGACGAGATCATGCAGGCCGATCACCGAAACCAGCGCTGTGGCCTTGACCAGCACCAGCCAGTTGTTGGTAAAGCTGGGCATGGCGTGGCGCACCATCTGAGGCCAGGTAATACGGCGGAATATGGTCAGCGGTGTCATACCGCAAGAAATACCAGCCTCAATCTGTCCCGCCGGGATGGCCAGAATCGCGCCGCGAAAAGTCTCGGTCATGTAAGCACCGAAAACAAAGCCGATTGATGCAATGCCGGCCGTCAGCTGATTGATCTCAACATAATCCCACAGTCCCGTGGCACTGCCGAGATCATTGACGACCTGCTGGCCGCCATAGAACAGCAGCATCATAAGGACCAGATCCGGGACCCCACGGACCAGGGTTGTGTATGCGTTTGCTATTCGCTGTGATACAGCGTTTTTTGCGAGCTTAGCCGAAGCACCGAGAAGGCCGAGCAGTATTGAAAGCAGTAAAGAACCAACTGCCAGCTGAATCGTGACGCCCGTACCGGAAAGCAGCAGTGCCCGGTACTCCCAGATCGAATCCATGTCGAAGATTCAGGCAAAAGAGACGGGCCCGCTGAGGGGCCCGTCCAAAGATAGGGTCAACTTAGATCAGTCAGTTTCCGTAAATATCGACCGCGAAGTACTTGTCATTCATGACTTTGTAGGTCCCATCCGCCCGAATGTCACCAATCGCTTTGCTCAGCGCATCGCGCAGCGCCGAGTCTTCCTTTCGAACGGCGAAGCCGGCACCAACACCCTGACACTCGACATCATCAATCGCACCACCCAGAAATGCAAATCCCTGACCCGCATCAAGGGCCAGAAAACCCTCATAGGCCTGCAACGAATCAGACAGCTGGGCATCCAGCCGGCCTGCTGCAAGGTCTTGCCACACTTCTTCTTGTGTCGCATACAGGACCAGCTCAGCACCTGGGTACAGTTTTTCGGCAGAACACTGATGTGTTGTGGCCCGCTGCACACCCAGACGTTTACCATTTAGACCCTTGGCTGTGCCTGCAAAACCAGGATTTTTCTTGGCGACCAGCTTGGCAGGGGTGTTGTAGTACTTGACCGTAAAGTCGACCTTCTTCTTACGCTCCTCGGTAATCGACATGGAAGCGATAATCGTATCGAATTTCTTGGCCAGCAATGCTGGAATCATTCCGTCCCACTCTTGTTCTACCAGTACACATTCCCTGTTCAGGCGCTTGCACACTTCATTGGCGAAATCGATATCGAATCCCTTGAGCGCACCATCAGCTTCTTTCCATGAAAACGGCGGGTAGGCGCCTTCAACACCCACCCTGAGTGCATCAGCGGCCCGGACCGTACTACCAGCTGCCATCAGCGCCGCGGCCACGACAAGATACATCAGTTTCTTTAATTTCATCGTTTCAGTCTCCTCTGAATTTTGGTGGTTTCTCCCGCTGGGATTCTATCTCGCTAACTACATCAAGCAACCCGGTCTAATGCACCGCATTCGACAGAAATTGTCGGAATCGCTGCGACTCCGGGTTGTCAAACATCTTCTGAGGGGGTCCTTCAACTTCGATCAACCCCTCATGCAGAAAAATGACCTTGCTCGACACATCCCGGGCAAATCCGATTTCGTGGGTGACAACGATCATGGTTCGACCCTCATCCGCCAGCGACCGCATTACCTTGAGGACCTCTCCCACGAGCTCCGGATCCAACGCAGAAGTCGGCTCGTCGAACAGCATGACCTCGGGTTCCATCGCCAGCGCCCTGGCAATGGCTGTTCTCTGCTGCTGACCACCAGAGATGTGTGCTGGGTAATAGTCCTTTCGTTCGTACATTCCAACCTTATTCAGCGTAGCTTCAGCCCGGGCCTGGGCTTCTCTTTTCGGCATCTTCAACACGTGAATCAGTGCCTCGCTTACGTTCTCCAGGACAGTCATATGTGACCAAAGGTTGAAACTCTGAAACACCATTCCGAGTTTCGACCGCAACCGAATGACCTGCTGCATGTCTTCCGGAGATGGATTCCCCAATTTGTCCCGGGTCATCCGGATGGTCTCACCATGGACGGTCACTGTTCCGGCATCGGGAATCTCAAGCAGGTTTATGCAGCGGAGAAAAGTACTCTTACCCGAACCGGAGGCACCAAGCATGGAAATCACGTCGCCCACGCAGGCGTCAAGGTACACCCCCTTGAGGACGGAAACTGAGCCGAACTGCTTGTGCAGATCGGCAACCTGGAGTGCCAGCTGAGGCGCTACGTTCACATGGCGTCCGTTGCGATGAGTTTATGCATGGCACGGTAGCAGAGAATCTCGCGGAAAAATAGCCCTTCTGACGTCCCGGTAATCAACACGCACCGGCTTCTCCAGCTCAGGTCAACACCAGGACGAAGCCCGGTCGAGAAACCGAAACTGCAGTGATTCGGCGATGTGTTCAGCCTGGACAGTGTCAGAACCCGCAAGATCTGAGACCGTGCGCGACAGGCGCAGGATGCGGTGATAGGCCCGGGCGGTAAATCCCAATGTTTCTATCGCTTCTGCCAGCAGCCGCCTTCCCTCCACCGACACAGCGCAGACCTTTTCCAACTGATCAATCGGAATCCTGGCATTGAGCATGCCGCATCGGTCGAATTGAAGGGCACGAGACCCTTCAACCCGCTGACGGACAAGGTCAGTGCTCTCGCCTGGAAGGGATCCGAAACGAAGGTCCGTGAGCTCGACTGAGGCAATCCGGATCTGAAGGTCGATACGATCCAGCAGCGGTCCTGAAATTCGCCGTTGGTACCGCGACTGGCGTTCAGAGGAACAACGACACCGCCCGGACGGATCTCCTGCATAGCCACATGGGCACGGGTTCATCGCTGCAACGAGCTGGAAGCGGCTGGGATACACAACGCTGCGACTCGCCCTCGCGACAGTGATCGATCCCGCCTCCAAGGGTTCGCGCAACTGGTCGAGTACCCGCCGGTCGAACTCGGTCAATTCATCGAGAAACAGCACCCCGTTGTGAGCCAGCGAAATCTCTCCCGGCAGAACCCGGCTGCCGCCACCGACTAGTGCAACGGCCGATGCACTGTGGTGGGGCGACCTGAAAGGCCGCGTCCGCCAGCCACCATGTTCAAATCCGGCCCTGGAGACGGAGTAGATGCAGGCGGTTTCCAGTGCTTCGGCTTCTGTCATGGGCGGCAGAAGACCGGGCAGACGCTCGGCCAGCATGGTCTTGCCGCAACCTGGAGGACCGATCAGCAGCAGATCGTGACCACCGGCCGATGCGAGCTCCACCCCCCTGCGCCCCAGGTGCTGACCGCGCACATCGCACAGATCGGGTTCAGGGCTGCTTTTCGGCTGGGTAGGCACTCGATTTACAGGAACAATCGGTTCCTTCCCAGACAGATGGGCAGTCAGTTCCGTGAGGTGTTGCGCCGGCAGGAGGTCAACACCAGCGACCAGTGCCGCCTCTTCGGCGTTGTCCAAGGGCAGAACCAGTGTCCGACTGCAACGGACAGCGGCAAGCGTTGCGGTCAATACTCCGCGCACGGGACGCAGCTCACCCCCCAGTCCGAGTTCACCCAAACATTCCAGCCCCTCGAGACACGCCGGTGGCAGCTGATCCGAGGCGGCCAGGATACCAAGCGCAATCGGCAGGTCGAAACGCCCGCCTTCTTTGGGCAGATCAGCTGGCGCCAGGTTGACGGTGATTCGTCTAGTCGGAAAGTCGAAACCCGAATTCAACAGCGCGCTTCTCACCCGCTCACGGCTCTCACGCACCGCGGCTTCCGGGAGACCAACAATGGAAAACGACGGCAGACCGTTCGACAGGTGCACCTCAACCCCGACTTCCGGGGCAGCGAGTCCGTTTCCCACCCTGCTCCGTACAATTGCCAAGGACATGTCTCTACCTGATCCGACTGACAGGGGCTCAGACTATCTGTTAGGCTGACTCATAGTCTGTGAAGAAACTCACAAAGAGTTTCACCGCGCAATACCAGACCGCGGGGCAGGATGGGAATTTACATGACTCGCGGTTTAGATCCGCCTCGCGGTCAGTACTTCAGACCTGAAGTGGTCCGAAGGTTTCTCACATACTCTGCAACATCAACTGCGGTAGAAACGTCACGATACCCGGAAAGGCAATGAACAGACCCACCGTCGCGATATCGGCAACGAAGAATGGTCCTATCCCTCTGAACACATCGGTCAACGGAATATCAGGGCGCACACCGTTGACGACAAAACAGTTCAGACCGATTGGCGGTGTAACCAGGCAGATCTCGGCCATCTTGACCACGATGATGCCGAACCAGATCGGATCATAGCCAAGGCCGATGATGGCGGGATACACCACCGGCAGGGTCAGCAACAGCATACCGATTGCATCCATGAACATTCCCAAGACCATGTAACCCAGCAGAATCATGATGACGATCAGAACTGGCGGCATATCAAGGGTGCTGACAAAACTGGCAAATGCATCGGGCAGTCCGGCGAACCCGAGAAAGCGGACGAATATCAGAACACCCCAGATGATCGAGAAGATCATCGCGGTCAGTTTGGCGGTTTCGAACAGGGCGTTCTTGAACGTCGTGAACTTCATGCCCCGGATGAGAGCGATAACCATCACCACGAATGCTCCCAGTGCACCCGCTTCGGTGGGTGTCGCCCATCCGCCATAGATCGCCGAGAATATGATCACGATCACGGCTACGATCGGTGCGGTCCCGGGCAGAGCCCGAAATCGAGCTGACCAGGGATAGCGCTGCGTCGGCGGTGCTAATTTAGGGTTCAGCATGACCCGGCCGGATATCAGCAGCGCATAGATGACCGCTGAGATGATGCCGGGTATGAAGCCTGCGAGCAGCAACTGACCAACGGACTCTTCGACGATGATGGCATAGATCACCAGGATCGCACTGGGTGGAATCAGCGATGCCAGCGTTCCACCGGCGGCAACCACACCCGCCGCAAGACGCTTGTCGTAACCGTTTCTCAGCATCTCCGGAATCGCAACACGTGAAAATACGGCTGCTGTCGCAGTGGACGCTCCGGATACAGCAGCGAAGCCTGCCGTTGCAAACACCGTAGCGATCGCCAACCCGCCCGGGGCCTGGCTGCACCATTTGCGGGCCGCATCGAAAACAGCCTGAGTCAGGCCGGCGTGAAACGCCAAGTAACCGATCAGGATGAACATCGGCAGCACGGAAAGCGTAAACGAGGAGATCTTGGAATGCGGCACGGTTCCGGCCATGCCAGTGCCGGCTTCCCAGCCGATGATCGCCACCAGTCCAAGCATGCCGACGACAGCCGCAGCGATAAACACCCGCACGCCGAGGAACACCAGCACCACCAGAACGGCAGAGAAGACCAGGCCTACGGTAAACGGTTCAGCGTCGGAGAAGAGTGCAGCCAACGGTATTTCGACGTATCGGCCGAAGTAATGATAGAGCCCTTCCGAAAGTGTCACGGGCGATTCTCCATAGATTCGCCGAAAGCATCCTGAATTTCTTTTCGCGCCTCTTCGGACACTTTCATGATCACCGGAACAGCTACTGCGGGACGTGACGGGTCCTGCAACAACCTGAAGTATCCGAACAATTGCAGCAACAGCCGCAGCCACAAGGATACAAAGGCAATCGGGATCACCAGTTTTGCCGGCCACACCGGCAGGTCGGCATTAATCGTCGAATCGCCGATCTCGTAGGCCCGCATAAAATGATCAAAGCTGGTAAAAATCAAGATACCGATGATGAAAAGACCGACCACCACGCCGACCACTTCGACCAGCCACAGCAGCCGCCGGCGAAACCTGGCGATGATCAATTCCATGCGCACGTGACCGCCTTCACGCTGGCAGTAGGCGACACCGATAAAGGCAAAAAGCACCATGATCTGCTCGACCCAGTCGATGTAACCGAAAACGGGCGCATTAAAGACCTTGCGGCCGACAACCTGCACCACAGCGAACAGCATCAGCGCAACGATGCTGACAGCCGAAACGGCGTTCAGCAGATTTTCAAGATGGGCGTAACAACGACTCGGCGGTTCAAACCAGACCCGCTCAGGTCTTGCCGGTTTTTCCCCGGTCATGGAAGTGAAAAGCTGAGCCAGGCAGGTCAGAGGACCAGGGTCCGGATGCTTGCGCATCCGGACCCTGTCGTGTTTAAAACTCGGCTACCCGGTAACAGGCTTCAACCGCCGGCCGTACTCAGGATCAGGTCCAGGAGCTCCTGTGCAGGCACTCCTTTTTGGGAAGCACTTTTGACCCAATCATCCCAGACCGGTTTGGCGCCGATCTTGCGGAATTCATCAAGCTCCGCCGCGGTGTACCGAATCTCCTGCATGGAGGCACGAAATGCAGGCAGGTTCTTGGCATCCGCCGCTCTATAACCGTCTTTTAGGGCGGCGTAGGCTGTGGGCTTTGCAGCGATGAGAAGGTCCTGGTAAGCGGCTGGCAGCTTACCCCACGCCTTGGTATTCATGACGTAGGGACAGGTCACCGCTCCGGGCGACATATTGCCGGTGAACCACTTCGAAATCTCATTCACTTTGTACGCGGCATGCGCATAGGTAAACGGCCAGGAGACTGCATCCACCGCGCCTCTTTCGAGCAACTGGTAGGTCTCGGTGGCAGGCACTGTCGTCGGTACGGCGCCCAGTTTCTTCATCGCCTTGCCGATTCCGCCCAGGGCGCGAACCCGCTTACCGCTCCAGTCAGCCAGTGTCAGGGGCGGATCACCAACACCCATGAATTCATATTGCGGCAGAATCCCGGTAAACAGATGCTTGGCATTCCATCTTGCCAGATCTTTGATGACCTCCGGGTGCTGAAAGAAGGCCTCTGTCACCTTCTCTTGAACATCAAGATCACCGATCGGCAGGAACGGCAGATCTGAGGCGCTCAATGTCGGTGTTTTGTCCGGATGGTACGAAGCACAGAACACCGCCATCTGAAATGCCCCCAGTTTGATTCCGTCCAGGTTTTCCTTCGGCTTGGACAGACCTCCATAGTGAATCTTGATGGTGAAGTTACCGCCGCTCTTGCTGGAGACTTCTTCTGCCATCGCTTCGATTCCCTTGGTCCAGGCCCGGGGTTTACCCCACAGCGACATGTTCCAGGTGACTTTCTCTGCTGCCATCGTTGGCGCCGCAGCCAGCAATAATGCGATGCCTGTAACGAGAACAGTTAACGGCTTGCTTTTCAGTGTGAACATCGGTTTTCCTCCTTCGCTATTCTGTTTTTCGGCAGATCGAAGCGGGAGTAGGAATGCACAGATTCTGCCCATGACACCCACTCGACCGGACCGTATCCCGGATTGATCTTCCGGTTAACACTCTTATACACCGAGCACGATCCGTGTGACAATCAGGACACGGTGGAGTATTCGGCAAAACCCAGTACGATGTGTTCGTCAGGCGTGTATCAGATAATTGATATATCAAAAATGTCCATGTTTTGGGTTTCGAAACGCCCTGACGATCCTGACAGAATCCGGCAGTTTCACCGATAACTCGACTGCCGGGTCTTTTGCAGTGACGCGTGACCATTGGAGACTTGGATGATGCCTATTGACTATCAACATCTGATTTCGCTTCGATCCACCGGACACACCCGCCGCTACAGCGACAGGGATACGATGCTCTATGCACTGTCCATCGGCATGGGCAGAGATCCGTTGGCGGGTACCGAACTTGATTACGTCTTTGAACGCAACCCGTTGAAGACCGTACCAACCATGGCTTCCGTCCTGGCACGAATTCCGTTGCTTAAGGACTGTGGCTATGACTACACCAAAGTGCTACATGCGGAGCAGCACCTCGTGATACACAGACCCCTGCCCCAGGACGGCGAACTGATTGCCGATGCCCGGGTGATCGAGGCCTACGACAAGGGTGCCGACAAAGGAGCCCTGATCTATACCGAAACGACCGCCCGGACGACAACGGACGATGAACCCCTGTTCACCACCACCAGTGGAATTTTCGCCCGGGGCGACGGCGGCTTCGGTGGCGCCACCGGTCCTTCCCCGGCACCCCATCCGATCCCCAACCGGCCACCTGATGCCAGCTGCCAGATCAGAACCCGTGAAGATCAGGCCCTGCTCTACCGGCTCAATGGGGACCGCAATCCTCTGCACGTAGATCCGGAGCTTGCGACGAGGGTCGGCTTTCCTGTTCCCATACTCCACGGCCTCTGCACTTATGGGACAGCCTGTCTCGCGGTACTGAAGACCGTCTGCCACTACGATCATACGAGCATCACGGGTTTTGACGTACGGTTTTCCGCTCCGGTCTACCCCGGCGAGACGATCATTACAGACCTTTGGCAGGACGGTAATATTGTCTCTTTCGAATGCCGGGTGAAAGAACGAAAAGTGACAGTCATCCGCAACGGAAAATGTACGTTGACGGACTCATCGCGAGGAGAACCCCAATGAACAAACTTGACGGAAAGATCGCCCTGGTTTCCGGGTCCGGCCGGGGTATCGGCCAGTGCATTGCGTTGAAACTCGCGCGTGAAGGTGCCCGGGTTGTGATCAATGATCTCGATGAGGGCCCGGCACTCGAGACCCTAGAGATCCTCAAGTCAGCTGGCAGTGATGCCCTGGCCTGCGTTGGCAGTGTGGTCGAGCCGGGCTTTGCAGAACGATTCATTGCCACAGCCGTCGACGCCTGGGGCGTGCCGGACATCATCATCAACAACGCAGGCTACACCTGGGACAACGTCATCCAGAAAATGACCGATGAACAGTTCCAGGCGGTTCTGGATGTCCATTTGACCGCGCCATTTCGCATTCTGCGCGCTGCTGCAGGCCCGATCCGGGAGGCGGCCAAACGCGAGGCAGCCGACGGCAAAGAGGTCTTCAGAAAAGTCGTGAACATCTCATCAACATCGGGCGTTTACGGTAACGCGGGCCAGGCAAACTATTCCTCAGGCAAGGCCGCAATCGTCGGACTGACCCGTGCTATGTCGCGCGAATGGGGACGCTATAAAGTCAACGTCAACGCGGTCGCCTTCGGCCTGGTACACACCCGTCTCACCCAGGCGCTGGATGCAGAATCCGCCAGTATCGACATTGAAGGGCGCGAAATTCCGGTAGGCGTGCAACGCGCAGTACTGGATGCCGCAGGTTCTCGGATGTCGCTCGGTCGTGGAGGAACTCCGGAGGAAGCCGCCGGCGCGGTGTATCTGTTGTGTATTCCGGAGTCGAATTACATCACCGGGCACCTGTTGATGTGTGATGGTGGACGTTAAGCCGGCGACAGCCAGGAACTCTTCATGGAGTCTAATGTCGTTCTCGGCGATCAACTCCTGAGCCAGGCAGAGATCAGGACCCGGGCTGCGTACGCCGCTGCCGGCTTTCGCACTCTTGGAGTTGATCGGGGTGATGCCATCGCGTTGCTGCTCAGAAACGATATCCCCTTCTTCGAGGTGCTCACTGCCGCCCAGCACCTGGCTGCCTACAGCGTTCCGATCAACTGGCACCTCTCCGCCCGGGAAGTTCTGCATGTGTTGATTGACAGTGGCGCCAAGGCGCTGGTCGCTCATGCGGATCTCCTGCACGGCATCCGCCACGTTGTACCTGACGAGTTACCGGTCATCGTTGTTGCCACACCGCGGCTTATACAGGAAGCCTATGCAATTGACGCGAGTACCTGCTCACCACCGTCGGAATATCCGGTGTGGACACAATGGCTCGCCGAATACGAGCCTCTGCCCGGTGATGCCGCTGGCGCAGCAATGACCATGATGTACACATCCGGAACGACCGGCAGGCCAAAGGGTGTCCGGCGCGAACCTGCAACGGCCGAACAGATCGCACGGCTGCGATCCACCGAACCGAAGGTGATGGGCAGCCGGCCCGGCATGAGGACCGTGATCTGCGGACCGCTCTACCACGCCGCACCACTACACTTTGCACGTGTCGCCTACGATACCGGGTCACTGATCGTTCTCCAGCCGCGCTTTGACGGGGAAGAACTGCTGAAACTGATCGAACAGCACCAGGTAAGCGCAATCTTCATGGCCCCGATCATGTTCGTTCGCCTTCTGCGGTTACCGGACGCGATCCGGACAGCGTATGATCTTTCGAGTCTTGAACACGTCATACACGCCGGTGCGATCTGCCCGCCAGACGTCAAGCGGGCGATGATCGACTGGTGGGGACCGATCATTCATGAGTTCTATGGCAGTACCGAAAGCGGCGTGGTCACCCATTGCAACAGTGCAGAATGGCTGGCCCATCCGGGCACAGTTGGCCGTGCGGTCGGCAACACTACCCTGCAGATTATTCGTGAAGATGGGTCCGAGGCGGCGGCAAATGAAATCGGGGAGATTTACATGCGCCGCCTCGACTATCCGGAATTCACCTACCACGGTGATCCCCGCAAACGCCGGTCGATTGAACACAACGGCCTGATCACGAACGGTGACATCGGTTATCTGGACCACGAGGGATACCTCTATCTGTGCGACCGGGCCCGCGACATGATCATCTCCGGGGGTGTGAATATCTATCCCGCGGAGATCGAATCCGTGCTGCTTGGTTTTCACGGCGTACGGGACTGTGCAGTTTTGGGTATACCTGATGAGGAATACGGTGAAGCGATCATCGCGCTGGTCGAGCCGGTGGCCGGCGGCGGATGCTCCGAGTACACACTGAAAGCCCATCTGAAAGAGTATCTTGCCCACTATAAGATTCCCCGGAGAATCGAGTTCCGCAACGACCTGCCACGCGAGGACAGCGGGAAGATCTTCAAACGCAAGCTGCGGGACGAATACTGGAAAGATGCGGGACGAAAGATCTGATCATTCGGAAGGTTTTTCCGGGATCGTCCCGGCTTGCGTTATGGACCGTCCCGGAACCCGACGGAAGACGTTTACCGGTCCCCAACGATGACCATTATCCGTTCGGGCAGGACCACCTCGAAAACCGTGCAGATTACCTACGAAGTCCTGGGCGACTCTACCCATGATCCGCTGCTCCTGATATCGGGCCTCGGCAGCCAACTGGTCTACTGGACGGATGCGCTGTGCCAGGTGTTCCTCAAACGTTCCTTTCAGGTCATCCGGTTTGACAACCGCGACGTTGGACTGAGCACCAAGACCCCGGGCCCGGCTGCAACCATGGCTGAGGTGCTGCAGGGGCAAGGTGGACCGCCACCCTACACCCTCTCTGACATGGCTTCGGACACCGTCGGAATTCTGGACGACCTGGGAATAGAGAGCGCCCATGTGCTGGGTGTCTCCCTCGGCGGCGGGATTGCACAGACGATGGCACTCGAATACCCGCAAAGGACCGACTCGCTGATCTCGGTGATGTCAGCACCAAGGGCCGGAACGGCCCTCCTTAACAAGCCCGAGTCGAGCGATGCAGTCAAAAAGTCCCTGACCATGGACATGAGCGAGCCGCTGACATGGGTCGATTCCCAGATCGAGGGCTGGCGAGCGATCAGCGGTCCCCATTTTGACGAACGCTACATGAGAGACATTCTTCAACGCAGCTTTGACCGCTGCTATCACCCGGCGGGCTGGTCTTTTCAGATGGCAGCGGCTCTCGCCAGTGGTGACCGGGTAGAGCGACTCTCCGGTTTAGATCTGCCGACCCTGATCATCCACGGGGCCGTGGACCCCTTGATACCGGTTGCCGCAGGGGCATTGACAGCGTCTGCGATACCCGGTGCACGCCTCGAAATCATTGAAGACATGGGTCACTGCCTGCTCAAGCCACACTGGACCCGGGTCGCCGACAGTGTCGCCCAACTGGCACAAGAGGCATGCCGATGAACGTTGCAGCCCGCTCAAAACGTGATTCTTTTGGCAGGTGAGATGGGTTTGCATTTAGAGACACCGAGACTCAAAGTCTACGGCGATATGAAATCAGTGAACGCTGGGCATAACGAACCTACATACCCTTCGCCCGGCCTGTAACCTCCCCTTACAATGCCCTGAGATCGGGTAGGGAATGATGAAACAACAACGATCCGGGAAGCGGGCACCCCTGGTTATGGTCGGGATCATTGCGGTTCTGGGGGCGATCACAGTTCTCCAGTACAACCGCTATGTGACCAAGACCAGGGTAAACGAAGTCGTGAATTCCGAGGCTGTTGTCCCCGAAGCTGCAAATAGTAGGGACCGCAGACTGTGGATCAAGGGTACGAGAGACAAGACCGCCTGCTGGGATCAAGACTACGCAGATGGCCCAGGCAAAGGGAACGGTTGGGTTGAGGGCACCCACTCCTATACTTGGTGGCGCCAGAACGAGGCGGTCAAGGACGCTGTGGGACTCTCCGCAGTTGTGCATCGGGGTCTCGCGTGTACTGACTAGGCGGAATATTTTCTCCTGCTCTCGAGCAAGGTTTAAAACGTTAGCCTACAAGCTGTGCTTAGCACCGGATATGTTGAGTGACTCAGAGCAGCCCCACCTCCGCAGGAAACAGTGATCGCGCTCAAAATTGATTGGATCGCTGACTTGTACGTAAGAACAGCCAGAACTGCAGAAAATTCGAACTTTGTTGGTAACTCACCCAGCGAAGGCGTAAACTCAGAGCCTGATTGAATCCCGATGTACGGTTCTTGATAACAATTTTTGAGGAAGC
>CAJXBY010000029.1 GCA_913051905.1 uncultured Gammaproteobacteria bacterium
GATGTTTCAACGCGGACCAGTTCCTGGATTCGTGTGATGTCTACCAGAAGTTCTGGTTGAGCCAGTCGCAGGTTGAGCATCGGGCCCAGTGTCTGACCCCCGGCCAGGATCAGGGCGTTCGCCGACTGGGCCAGTAGAGTGACTGCCTGATCGATGGAGTCTGCCTGCTGGTAGTCGAAGTCTACGGGTTTCATGTTGTTGTCTGGCCGGACTAGCCGCTGCCTGATGAGGCTACCGCTTCCACAATGCGCCGTGGTGTCACCGGTAACATCGACAGCTCTACGCCGATAGGATGGAGCGCATCATTGATCGCATTGATAATGGCACCTGGAGGCGCGATACAGCCGCCCTCACCAATGCCCTTGACACCAAATCGGGTATAAGGCGAGGGTGTTTCGAGGTGGATAATCCTTGGGTCCGGGACTTCGGTTGCGCCGGGCAAAAGATAATCAGACAGGGTCGATGCCTGCGGCTGACCGTCGGTGCTGTAAGTCATTTCCTCATACAGGGCGGTTCCAATGCCCTGGGCCAGTCCGCCGAGCGTCTGACCTTCGACAATCATAGGATTAACGAGCACCCCACCATCTTCGACAATCACGTAATCCAGTAACTCATGCTCGCCGGTGTTAGGGTCGACGGCGATCAGGACGGCATGTGTCGCGTAGCTGAAAGTTCCTGAATCCTTTTGCGGCTTATATCCTGCAGTGACTTCCAGTCCGGCCGGGTTGACTCTGCTATCGAGGTCCTGCGGCTTGAGGTACCACGTGCGGGCAATCTCGGCGAGCGAAATACTACGGTCTGCACTCTGAACGGCACCGTCTCTTAGCACTACGGCGTCCTCGGAACACTGCAGGAGGGTAGCACCGATGTGCGACACCCGTCTGGCCAGTTCGTCGCATGCACTCGCAACCGCACCACCGGACATCACCATTGAGCGTGATCCCCAGGTTCCGGTCGAGTAAGGTGTCAGCGCGGTGTCGCCATGGACCAGCCGCACCTGGTCTACCCCTATGCCAAGAATCTCATGTGCGACCTGGGCCAGCGTGGTTTCCAGGCCTTGCCCATGAGAGTGGGCACCGATGCGCAGTTCCAGTCCACCGTCTGGTGTCAGACGAGCGGAACACTGCTCGTGACCCGGGACCATCGGGATTCCCCAGCCGGCGTAGACCGTTGTGCCGTGCGCGCCCTGCTCCGAATACATTGCAAAGCCGACTCCGATGTGACGTCCATCGGCTTCACCGCGGCGCTGGCGTTCACGGATGGAGGCAAGATCGATGGCCTCGATTGCACGGCGCAGTGACTCGGGATAATCGCCGCTGTCAAAATGCTTGTTGGTGATGTTATCGAAGGGCATCTGCTCGGGTCGGACCAGACTGTTCAAACGCACTGTGGTCGGTTCTACAGCGAGTTTCCGCGCAAGCGTGTCGACCATCAGCTCCAGTGCGGTGCAGACCCCCGAGCGGGCGACGCCCCGATAGGGGAGGATAGGGGGCTTGTTGGTGGCGACGGCATAGGTCCGGCATCGATACCCTTTAAGGTCATACAGGCCAGGCAGAATGCTGACCACCTGCGCCGCCTCCAGACATGCAGAGAAAGGATAAGAAGAATAGGCACCGGCGTCGACCGTTGCCTCGGCATCGATGGCGATGAGACGACCTTGTGCGTCACCGTAGACTGTGATCGTGTAGTGGTGCTCACGGCAATTTGTTGATGCCGTAAGATTCTCTCGCCGGTCTTCCAGCCATTTGACCGGGTGTCCCAGCTGTTTGGCCGCCCAGCCGAGGCAGATCTCCTCAGGGAGAAGAATACCCTTGTAGCCAAAGCCCCCACCCACATCCGGCGCGACGACCCGGATCTGTGCATGTTCGATGCCCAGACATTCGGAGAGTCCGGTGCGCACAATATGTGGCTGTTGCGTCGAAGTGTAGACCACGAGTTGTTCGAGCCTGCTGTCCCAGCTTGCAAGCACACCGCGTCCTTCGAGGGGGCTCATGGACTGCCGCGAGGTCCGAATGGATCGGCTGACTGAAGCCGCAGCCTGCGCGACGATTGGATCGAGATCCTGATCAAAATCAGTGGTCAGGAACACGTTGTCGCCCCAGGCTTCGTGCACCAGCGGGGCGTCATTCTCGCGTGCGGCGATCATATCGCTGACGACCGGAAGTTCTTCGATCTCGATCTCGATCGCGTCGACGACGTCTTCGGCTTCAGCCCGTGTGTCCGCCACACACATTGCAATCAGTTCGCCGACATGTCGTATCTTGTCATGCACCAGTACCGGCTGATCGGATGGTTTGAAACCGGGCAGGCTGGAACCTGCCCGGATTGGCGTGACTGTCTGCAGATCGCTCGCAACAAACACCTGGTCCCGGTACGCGGTGGGAATAGAAACAGAACGCAGATACCCATGAGCAACAGGGCTTCTTAGAAAAGCGATATGACGGGTACCTGCCGGTTGAATATCGCCAACAAATTTCCCGCGACCACGCAGGTGACGATCGTCTTCCTTGCGCAGTACAGAGGCGCCGACGCCATGTGACTTCATCGAACGTTCCACCAGTCTGAGTTTCCCTATGCCCCGACTTTGCCGGGTGATTGCGCCTTTGGGGTATTATTACCGATCAGGTTCGCTGGAATCATCGGGGCCCACAACACCGCTGACCAGGTTTTCAGTCTGAAGTAAAACAGAATCGATCATACCCGATGTGTTCGCTTGCTTGATTTGTGTGCGAAATCTGGCAAACCAGTTGTTTAAGTCGCGCCGTGCTTCAGCTGCCTTGTCGAGTGTGCAGAGCGCAAACTGGATTTTGTTACCGGGACGCTGTCTGGCGAGGGTAGGCAGGTCAGCCGAGATCACACAACCGATTTTGGGGTAACCGCCGGTGGTCTGCCGGTCTGCCAGAAGTACGATCGGTAAACCGTCACCCGGTACCTGGATCGAACCGGGTGCAGTGCCGTCAGAAGTAATATTGAAGCCGCGCGTGTGCTCCAACAAAGGTCCCTGAAGACGCATGCCCATGCGATCCGCGGCGCTGGAGACTGTGTATTCACAGCTGACCAGTCTCTGCAATGCCCCGGGAGTGAAGAAGTCATCCTGGGGGCCCGGAATGATGCGAATGGGAAGATCTCCAGGCAGGGAGCGCTCGGCGAAGCGGAATTCGTCCCGGTCCGGTGCGGCATCCAGAGCCAGCGGCAGTTCGTCGCCGGATTCCAGTGACCGTCCCTTGAAGCCCCCGAAGCCGCCCCGGGTGTAGGTCGACAAACTCCCCATAGATAAAGGCAGGTCCAAGCTGCCTTCGATAGCAAGGTAGGTCATTGCCAGACCCATGACTGCACCGACCCGAAAAAGGTCGCCGCGTTGCAGACAGATACTCTGGAACATTGGGAGTTGCGTGGCGTTTGGTGCAAGGCGTTCAATACGGGCGTTACCTCCGACGACCGCAATGCGCACGGATTCCGCCTTGACCTCCAGAACAGGCCCTGATCCCAGTACTTCGAGCGCGGCTGTTCCCGGTTCATTCCCGACCAGGTGATTCGCCATACGCAGCGCGGTCGAGTCCAATGCACCGGATACGGGTACGCCCATTGACTGCAGGCCGTGTCGTCCCATGTCCTGAACCGTAGTGTGCAGGCCGGGTTGGTGCACGAGAAGCGTGGCAGTCACGATTGGGAATCGATCATGTGTTTTGGTTCATCAAACCCACCGTCCGTCTGCAGCAGGCGGTCGTACTCAACGCGGGTAATCGGTGTAAAACGAACACGGTCGCCCGGTGCAAGCAGCGCCGGGCGATTCGCCATTTCGTCAAACAGCTTCATCGGCGTCCGGCCGATCACGTGCCAGCCGCCTGGACACTCTATGGGATACACAGCAGTCATCCGCTCGGCGATAGCGATAGATCGGGCGGGAATCCGAAGACTGGGCGTGACTTTGCGGGGCAGGGCGATTCTCTCCGAGAGATCACCCAGATAGGGATACCCCGGCAGAAATCCGACCATGTAGACATGGTAAGTGTCACTGCTGTGGCAGCAGATGACTTCCTCGACCGACAGTGAGCAGGCTTTCGCAACGGTCTGAAGGTCGGGTGAGAGTTCGACGTCATAACAGGCCGGAATAGACCAGTCACGTGCGGAGACATTCCCGCCTGAGTGATCGGGCAGTAGACCGCAGAGCCTGTCTTGGAGTTCGGCGAAGGTGACACGGTCTGGATCGTAGTGGACCGCCAGAGACCGGAAGGTAGGAACCAGGTCAGTGATTCCGTCGAGCTCGAGTGCGCTCACCGTGACATGGAGCGCTGTGACTTTGCGGCTCGTGCTAAGGTCGATGTTCTCTCCGAATTCAACAACCAGAACAGTATCACCGTTGGCGAGGAATCGGGTTGGCGAATTCATTGATCGTGTGTTGACTCAGTCCGGGAACGGTCGGATGCTATAGTAAACTGCATCCACTTGCCCGTTAAATTGCAGGACCTTTCGTAGTTGAATCCGATTCTGGGCTGGGAGCATTCGCATGACTGACAAGATCAATCTTAATGCTGATATTGGCGAAGGGTTTGGTGCGTACGACATCGGCAATGATGCGGCCTTGATGGAAATCATCAAATCGGCCAGCATCGCCTGCGGTTTTCACGCCGGTGACCCCCTGACCATGCGCCGCCTGATTGGCCACGCAGCCCGTGTCGGGGCCAGCGTAGGGGCTCATCCGGGGTTCAATGATCTTTGGGGATTCGGTCGACGGCGGATCACGATGCCGGCCGAAGACCTTGAATACCTTATTGCTTACCAGATCGGTGCTCTTCAGGCGATGGCGACTTACGAGAATTTAACCGTTAGTCACCTTAAGCCTCACGGCGCATTGAACAATATGGCCGCCGAAGACGAGGAGCTGGCACTGGCGATCGGGCGTGCCATCCAGGTTACCGATCCGGAGATCATCTACGTCGCGCTGGCCGGTTCAGCGATGCACAGTGCTGCTGAAAAACTCGGCCTGCGCCTGGCCCGCGAGGGATTTGCTGACCGACAGTATGAAGACGATGGCAATCTCGCCTCACGGTCTATCCCCGGTACAGTGATCACCGATCCGCTCGTGGCCTGCGAACAGGCGATCCGGATGGTTCGGGATGGAGAGGTCGTATCCCGCCACGGTAAAGTGATTGCGGTTCAGGTGGAGACACTATGTGTCCACGGAGACGAGTCGACCGGTGTCGTCGTCGCCCGGGAAGTGCGGAAGGGACTCGAAGCTGAGGGTATCGCTGTGGTTCCACTGCCAGAGGTGATCACTTGAGCGACTGATGGGCGAACGTCAGCGGAAGCCCTGTGCCGGTCACTTTTGGTGTGCCTCTGGATGGACTCATCGGCTCGCGGCCCGTGACGGCGAATGCGTTTGATCAGACAAGCAGCAGTACTAATAATGGAATACTGCGTACCGTAGGCTCTTTGTCACCGTTACTTAAACCGCATGTTCAGCATTTGTTCGGGCAGCCAGAGTGCCAGTGCTGGGACGAGGATGACGAGAACCAGTGCAATAACCTCCAATACAATAAACGGCAAAACACCCTTGTACATGTGGACCAGCCGAATCTCTGGCGGACTGATTCCCCGCAGGTAAAAGATTGCAGGTGCCATGGGTGGTGTCAGGTAACTCGTCTGGATCACGATCAGGAAGAGAATACAGAACCAGGTCTTTACCTGGTTTGCGTCCATGCCGTAGAAATCGAACTGCTCAATCAACGGCATCGCGATCGGAATGATAATCAGGATGATGGAAATCAGATCCAGTACAAACCCTGCAATGAATGCGAGCAGTAACAAAATGCCCAGAGTTTCCCAGCCACTCAAGTTGGCAGCAGAAACCAGTTGCTGAGTGCCCACCAATCCGCCGGAGATTGTGAACACAGTGGCGAATATTTTGCCTGCTAGCAGGATCATCAGAATCATCGCCGTCACCAGTGTAGTCTTCACCAGTGCTTCTTTGAGGGCCTTCAGGGTGAAGTTGCCGTAGGCGAGTGTCATGATGACGGAACCCGCGGCGCCCATGGCGGCGGCTTCGGTCGGTGTCGCCCAACCGAGCATTATCGTACCGAGAACTGAAAAGATGAGGATCAGAGGTGGTACCAGTGCAATTGCGGTAATCCAGATTTTCTGCATGAAGGCTGGATCATTCTCGTCCGGTGGTAAGCGCTGTCCATCTTCGGGCCAGATCATGCACCGACCCAGAATATAAATAATGTAGAGTCCGGCAAGTATCAGCCCTGGAAACAGCATGCCCATGAAAAGGCCACCCACGTCTACGTCGGCAACCGGACCAAGTATCACCACCACGACCGACGGCGGAATAATCGTGCCAAGTGAGCCGCCTGCACAAATTGTGCCGGAGATCAGTCCTTTATCGTATGCGTAGCGCAACATCACCGGGATGGCGAGCAGGCCGACCACCGATTCGGTTGCACCGACGACTCCGCTGGCTGCGGCAAAGATCACGCATAGGACTACGGTACCCACGGCGAGTCCGCCGGGCAGACGTCGGGTCCACATGTGAATCGCTTCGAACAGGCGTTCAGCGATACCTGAGCGTTCTAACAGAGAACCCATGAAGATAAAAAGTGGCACAGCACCCAGGACATAGGCAGAAGCGATCTCGTCGACTGTCTGCGCAAACACGTTGACAACCCCGATATTGAAGTCGAACCGCATCGCACCAAAAATGAATGCCACCGAAAGCAATGAGAACGCGACCGGGAATCCCAGGAAAATAAACAACATCAGGACCGGAAACATCCACAGGGCAAATTCGACGCTCAATTGAGACCCTCCACTGACGGCGGTGGCGGTACCTTATGGCCCACGAGTGTCAGAATGTTCTTGAGCGCCTCCACCATTACCTGCAACAGCAGGAGTACGAAAGCAATTACGAAGGTGAACTTGAACGGCCAGATGATGGGGTTCCAGGCGGACTCGCCCGAGGTTTCATCCACTTTGTACGCCTGATGGAAATAGTCCCACAGGCCAGCAGTCAGCCACAACAGCATCGGTACCAGTACAACATAACCAGCAAGATCGATGACCGCCTTGGTTTTATCGTTGACCTGGTCGAAGAGAAAATCCACGCGGATATGGCGGCGCATCTGCAGGCAATAGGCGATCCCAAACATGAATACTGTGCCCATCAACATATAAGCCACCTCAAAGGCCCACTTGGTTGGTGCTTTGAAAACATAGCGGGCGATGACCTCATACACCATCGACACCACAAGTATCGTGATTACCCATGCGCCGACCTTGCCGAAGAAACGCACATAAGTTTCAACAGGTTGGATGAATCGGATCATGCTACGGTTGACGACACCGGCGACCACGCCCCAGGCGAGGGAAACCGCCACACCGAGCAGGAACAAAACGAAGATCAGCTCGTAGAAACTACTGAGCGGAGCTTCGAGAACACGGGAAAAAAAATAAATAGGTTCTTCGAAAAATGTCTTGGCAAAGAAATCGAAGATATCTCCGACGAAGGAGAGGAATTTACTGAACACCTCTAGCATCGAACTGAATTCCAGGAAAGCAGGGTGTTAGCGAAGTCCCCGGGGTATCCGATGGACACCCCGGGGACTGTCTTTATTGCTTCAGCTAAAACTTCTTTAGCCGGCAGCGCAGTCTCAACCGCTGATTACATGCCTATCGGGAAGCGGAAGAAGTTCCAGTTCTCCCTTAAGGCTTTCTGGAACTTGCGTCGACTATCCAGGGCGCGCTTGAACCAGGGGTTCGCAGCGGCCTGTTCATCGCTCCACTTGTCGGCAGCTTCGTGAGCGGCTTTAATAAATTCCGGGTCGAGCTTTACGAACTCGTTGCCATGCGCACGCATCTGGGCCAGGGCATCGATATCATGATAGGCGTAGCGAGTCCAGCTTTCCATTACCATCAGTCTGCCGGCAAGTTTGACCAGTTCCTGGTCTTCTTTGGAGATCCGGTTCCAGGCATCTAGGTTGATCGGGCATTCCTGTACGGCACCGGGTTGATGGACCCCGGGCATGATGATGTACTTCGCGATCTTATGAAAGCCTGACGGCAGGTTGACTGATGGGGAACTCCACTCGGTGGCATCGATGACACCACGCTCAAGCGCTGGATAGACTTCTGATCCGGGAAGGATCACCGTAGAAGCACCCAGGTTGCCTGCAATTTCGGCCCACGCACCGGCGGTTCGCATTTTAAGGCCCTGAAAGTCATCCAATGTCTGGATGCGCTTGGTCGAGTGCAGGAAGATCTCGGTGGGAAAGATACCGCACGGGATTGATTCCACGCCAAACTGCTCCCGCCGATATTCGGAGGCCAGTTCTGCGCCCCCGCCTTCGTAAAACCAGATAATGAGTTCTTCCGGGTTTAACCCACCAGCCATATTGGCAAAAATGACGGTGGTTTTATCGATCCCCCAGTCGTAGGCCATCCAAGTGTGTCCGATCTGAGCCACGTTGGACTTGACTGTGTCGGAAACCTTGAGCGGTTTGCCCAGAGTACCACCGGGAAAAACCTGAATTTTGATCCGGCCAGCGGTGAGTTGTTCTACGTATCTGGCAAAACCTTCCGCATCTTTTTTCAGGAACGGTCCACCACCCCATGAGGTGGCCATACTCCAGTTTTCGCCAGCGTGCGACGTTACAGCCGACGCTATCAGGATGGCACCGGCAATACCACTCAACAACAGTTTGGTTATTCGCTTAAACATGCTTCATGCTCCTCTTATAAAGGTTGTGACACCTGTCTGTCATTCCAGGATTCGTGAAACCGGCAATTGGACTGACAGAGTTTGGACCCGATTTCCAACGGGTTTCCCTATCGAGTGTCAACGAAGCCAGTAGGTCCGTCAATAGCGAAACCAGTCAAAACGCTTGGTTTTGGGAGAAAACGGTAAAATCAGCGGCGAATCTGAGCAGTTATCACCTGCCTGAGGTGATCAGAATCAGGCCAACAGCGGAATCAGGTCTTTAGCGATCATTTCTACCTGGTCGTCCTGGTATCGGTAGGGCATAAAGACCAGTCGATCGAGCCCCTTATCCAGGTGAGCCTGGAGTTGTTCCGCGCATTCTTCCAAGGTCCCGATGATGGCGCTGTCTGCAGTGGATTTGCTCCACGACGCAAAATCCCACTCCGTATCGAGCCATTCCATCATCGGCCTCTCAACTTTTTCCCGAGGCCCGATCACGATGGGCAATTGGTTGGTGAAGGAAAGCGCTCCTGGGTCACGGCCGGCGTTTTCGGCCAACTGGATAATTCGGGCCTTGTCCTGGGCATAAGACTCGGCGGTGTAACAGTAGGTGAGCCAGCCATCGCTGCGGGTCGCAGCACGTTTCAGCACGCGGTCTGCATATCCACCGATCAGAATCGGAGGCCTGGGATGCTGATGAGGTTTAGGGAACATCACCGCGCTTCTTAAATGGTGTGGCGGGTACTCGCCGGTAGTCTGGTCCTGGGTCCACAGGGACTCCAGAATATCCAGGTTCTGGTCCATGATCCTGCCCCGCTGGTGAAAGTCGATGCCGACGGCATCGAATTCACGCTTGTACCAACCCGAGGCCAGACCTAGAAGCAGCCGTCCACCCGAGATCACGTCCATGCTGGAGAGCTGTTTGGCGAGTATGACCGGGTTCCTGAGTGGCAGAATCAGGACACCGGTTCCGAGTTTGATCGTGCTTGTCTTTACCGCCAACGCGGTGAGAAGTGAGAGCGACTCGATGATTGGAAAGTGGGGTTCGACGCCGAGCAGAATGTGGTCCCATACCCAGACTGATTCAAAGCCGAGGTCCTCGAGCCAGACGCCCCGCTCGATCAGCGCAGCAGGGTCGGGGAGCTCCGGATAGGCCACAAAGTTACGCATCGCCATGCCGTAGACGACTTGATTAGAAGACACTTTTTCGACTCCCTGGGCTTCAGTACCGGTGTCTGGATTTTAAACAGTGTAAAGCTGTTCCGGGTCCAGTTCCCGCACGACGGCCAATTCTTCCTCGGACGGAGGTTTGGTCTCGGTCAGTTCGTCATCGAACGCCAGGTCGAAACCAGTGTTGTCCAGCACCTGTTCTCGGCTTACCCCCTGGTGCAGCGCGAGCACCTTCACCTGCCGATTTTCACTGCCGAATCCCATCAATGCGAGATCAGTCACAACACGAAACATGCCGCCGGTGACCAGGCCCGCATCGGCCCGTGAAGCACCACCGGTGAGAAAACCGGGACTGGTGACAAAGTCGACTTTCGGAACGAACCGGCGTTTTTCGTGTTTCATTGCCACGATCATATTGGTGAGGCTGGAGATATCGTTGCCGCCCCCAGTACCGGGAAGGCGAATCTTCGGACTCTCCGGATCCCCTATAAACGAACTGTTGAGGTTGCCGTAGCGGTCAATCTGGGCCCCACCCATAAAACCGACATCGATGTAGCCCCGTTGCAGCAGCAGCATAACATCAGTGTTCGGCAGCACCATATTGGCATTCCTTGTGCAGCGCTGTTCGTTGGTCGAAGGAGGCAATACCCCTGGTACGACGAACGGACCGATCACGCCGCCTTCGAACAGGATCGTGAGACTGGGTGCGTGCAGTCTCTGGGCGAGCGTTGCGGCCAGGAGCGGTATGCCGACCCCGGCAAACACGATTTGACCGTCGCTGAGCAGTCTCGCACTCATTACCGCCAGCAGTTCCGAGGCTGTGTAGGCAGATGGGTCAGTCATCATAAACACTCCGTCCGCGTCGACTCGCGTCCAGCATTGCGGCTGTACCGAGTTTCTCGAGGTAGTCCTCCCAGGTTTCCGTATCGTAGAAGTGGGTTTTCAGGTAATCAGCAGCGCCCTTTTCAGGATCTGCCGATAGCTGTTTCGCATAACTGTCCATATGATCAAAAAACGGTTCATAGGTGCCATAACACTCGTGGGGCGCGCAGCCGAACGGCGCCTCGACGACGGCATCGGCTGTGAAGAAGGGAATACGCGTGCGGTCGGGAGCCCGGCGGATCTGCGCATTGTCGATTATCCGTTCCGTCGTCAGGATCACCTTGGTTGCCGCCATGGCGATGTCCATATCCATAAACGGGAGACCGTCGATCTGGGCATTCCCATAGGGGTCAGCTCTTTGCACGTGAATGATGGCCACGTCGGGGTTGAGAGCCGGTAGTAGCAGGAGCTTTTCGCTGGTGAACGGGCATATGATCTCGCGTGTTTCCGATTCTGTGCGTTTGCCTACATCTGAGCCCATCATGGAGCGGGCCGGCAGGAAGGGGACACCCATCGCACCGGCCCGGTAACGCAATCCCATCGCCATGTGCGACCATTCGTCGAAGCGGGCTTTGCCGGTCTCGACGTGAAGGCGCATGACCTTCGATATGCCCCAGACAATACCCTGACTGAACCAGCTCGTCACCACGTGAGAACTGACGCCGGATGCCAGTAGCAGGTCACCTTCATTGGACATGATGTTGCGTGAGGCAATGAGATCTCGCCGACCCTGCCGGATCAGCGCCCAGATCATTGCCATCGGAGTTCGCGACATCGTACAGCCACCAATGGCAACGTGATCACCGTCAGCCACGAGTGCGGCGGCTTCCTCGAGCGACATGACTTTTTCACGCAGTCCTCGGTCGCGCGCTTGGGTTTCTGCCCGTAAGTCCTGATACGGTTTAACCTGCAGTCGATCCCCCATATTGTTCCTCGCTGATCCTACTGTTTTCGTCGATTGACAGATACTCGCGGTTGCTATCAGGGAATTTCGCCAACCGGTCTTTCAGAGTTTGACTGGGTTGTTGTCTGAAGACCAGCTAGCCGCTTAACAGTTCGGCATTGATTTCGGCGTCGGTGAGCACCCATTCATTGTCGAGTTCAGCAATCACCTGTCGCATGAAGCGGCCAGACAATTCCAGTGCCCGATTGTCGTCTCCAAGGTGTTCTGCCAATATGGCCAGGGCGAGTTGTTGCGGCGCATCGCCTTCGTAAGTCCATTCAAACCCGTTGTCGGAGAATAGATGGATATCGATTCTCTCGTCGAGTGGCTTGTCATCCACAGTGACCTTGATGCCGTCGATGGTTCTTGCGCCGATGTAGGTTCTCATCTCTTCAGTTTCCCTTGATGCGGGTATGTCATCAACCCAATGGTTGTTTGTCGCCCGACTGGCTTCGGAAACTGTGTTGCCGGACATCCGTTATCGGGAGGCGATTGTCTGAAATTCCTGCAGTGATCTGCTCTGTGCGTTGTGCCAACAAGTGATTTTAGGCATGCGATTCGACAGAGAAAAGTTATCATACCGGGACTTGGGATCATAGGAATTTCTGTCGTCATTCGACCTGGCCCGGTGCACACCCCGACTGCTGGGCGCTTTTCGGGACGGGGCCATGAAAATCCATCTCGCGAGGTGCAAAAACCGTCCCGGGCATGGGATACTTGGCCTGCATTTTCGTGAGAAATACCAGGGACTATCGAATTGAAGTTCGGGTTTACGCTGCCCTCCTACACCTGGCCTGGCCTCGACTACGAGATGACTTACCGGGTCACTAAAGAGATGGCCCGCCGCGCTGAAGCACTGGGCTACGATTCGCTCACAGTATGGGATCATCTACTGACGGCGCCGGGCCTTTATGGCGGTTCCTGGCTAGACCCGTTGATGGTGCTTGCCTGTGCAGCGGGTGCGACCGAAAAGATTCCACTGGGCACCCACATTCTGGTCGTTCCGATTCGTCATCCGGTATTGCTGGCAAAAGAACTTGCGACATTGGATCACATGTCGGGTGGACGGTTTTTCTTCGGTGTCGGTCCTGGCTGGAACGAACCGGAATTCACCTCTATGGGAATCCCGATGCGGGAACGGGGTCGTCGGACTGACGAGATTCTCGATGCGGTCAAACTCCTGCTGACCGAAGAGAATGTGTCATTCAGCGGGCAATTTTTTCAGTTCGAAGACGTCACCATAGAGCCGCGCCCCGAGACCTATTTCCCAGTCTGGATTGCGGGGGGCTCTCGAATACCGGACTCGCTGTCGCCGGATCAGCCATACATGGTCAAAACCGTTCTCGAGCGCATCGTCAAACATGCAGATGTGTTTACCTGTCGAGCGTCAGGCAACACGGAGTGGGTAGCCCGCGATTACCAGACAGTACGCGCATACCTCGAGAGCGCGGGCCGCGATCCTTCGACACTGGAACTCGCCCATGTACAGGCCGGTTATGTGGTCGACACCTCGGATTCGGCAAAGGCGTTGTCAATTCAGCGCAAACCGATGGAAACGATCATGGGTCTCAATCGGGACTGGGATCACTTGCAAGGATGTTATCTCGTGGGCAGCATAGATGACATCGTTGAGAAACTGAAGTTCCTGGAAAGCCACGGCCTTGAGCATGTTACGATCCAGCCGGCAGGTCCGGAGATGGAGCAGGTGGACCTGTGGATGGAGAAGATCATCATACCGTTTTTCCGTTGAGTCAGGCGGCTGATTTCTATCCTGCTGCTTGTTCTTGACCACTGTTGGGGCACGCTGGTTCTGTAATTGGAAAATTAATTCTTTGCGTAACAATCAGGACTACAGAAAACTTTTTACGGCTGATCAGGAGAAAACGCATGGCAAGTCACGCAACGGGTGATGGCGGTATCCCGCCAAGAGATGCGGCAGAACGCGGCCTGAAGCGGATCATGACCCTCGGTGGGGCTTACGGCACTCGAAACTATACTGTGAAGGACCTGCGTGACCAGAAAGGCAAACGTGTGCTGGTCGAAACGCTTCCGTTTTCAACAGAAGAAGCAGCTGCAGCCGAACAGGCTGGTATTGATACTATGAAGGTGCGTTTCGATCCCTTGAATCCCGATTCTGCCGCCGCGATCCGGCGCGCGGCCCCCAACACTTTTATGGCGTTCTCGGTGCCCCTCCTGGCTGCCGCGAGCGAGAACGAAGCGGTGCGTCTGGCCTACGATGCGATGGCTCTGGGTGCGGACGCTATCATGTGTCAGTGGAGCCCGCAATTTATCTCGGCCGCAGCAGAGGCTGGTGTCCCGGTACAGGGCCATGCGGGACTGGTACCGAGAAAGAGCACCTGGACAGGCGGTCTGCGTGCGGTCGGCAAGACCCTGGAGGAAGCGCTGTGGGTCTACAGCGAGATCAAGGCCTTGGAAGACGCCGGCGCCTATGCCGTTGAGGTTGAAGTGATTCCCGAGGGGCTGCTTGCAGAGGTCAGCAAACGCACTTCGCTGTTGACTTCATCCATTGGTGGCGGCAGTGGCGGTGACATTCAGTTCCTGTTTGCTGATGATATTCTTGGAAACAACCCGCCGCCGTATCCGCGCCACTCCAAACAGTACTGCAGTCTTTATAAATTGAAGGAGCAGATGCAAGCCGAGCGGGTGGCCGGTTTCCAGGCCTTCATCGATGACGTCCAGAAAGGTGGATTTCCGGGACCTGGAGAGCTTGTCGATGCCCCGGACGGCCTGATCGACGGATTTCTAGAGGCGGTAGAGGGCGATTAACTGAAGGCGAACTTCAGCGGCCAGCTGTGTTTCTCTCTCCGCTTGTCGGCATCAAAGAAGTCTTTTGGTGATCTAGGTATTCGTTGATTTAGCCGTTATCCTATCTGTATCAGCCAAACCCACATTACTCAGAGACCGTAATCGATGACCGATACCAAGCCGGCTAACTCCGACCAGCGCGAATTCTGGAACGACATTAAAGGTGAACTGTGGGTAGAACTTCAACCCCGCATCGACCCGATGCTGGCTCCTTTGGGGGACAAAGCCATCGAGGCGCTCGAGCTGATACCCGGTGAGCGGGTGCTTGAGATCGGCTGCGGTAACGGGACGACAACTCTGGCGATGGCCGAGCGGGTTGGTACAGAAGGGGAGATCCTTGCGGTAGATCTCTCTCAGCCGATGCTTAATAAGGCAGCGGAAAGGGGAAAAGCATCCGGGTATCCGGTGACGTTTCTAGAGGCAGACGCCCAGGTGTACGATTTTCCGAAGGAGCACTTTGATGCGGGTTTCAGCCGTTTTGGCGTCATGTTCTTCGACGATCCGGTTGCAGCTTTCAGTAATATTCTCAGTGCGATCCGCCGGGGTGGTCGGGTGGCCTATGTCTGCTGGGCAGACCGCGAAGACAACCCGTGGATACGAATTCCCGCCGGTGCATCCAAGGCCTACCTGGAACTACCCCCACCACCCGCCGACGATGAGCCTGGGATGTTTTCCATGCAGGACGAGGAACGTGTTCGTAGCATATTGACCAGTGCGGGCTGGTCGGATATCACCCTTGAGCGTTTCGATACGGAATGCTCTCTCGGTGAGGATGTTGCTGATGCTGCCCGATTCATTTCCCGGATGGGGCCGATGTCTGAACCGTTTGCGCTCTCTGATGAAGAAACACAGCACAACACACTCAAAGTGATCGAAGAATCACTGGCGCCCTATTCCAGCAGCAAGGGCGTCTTGATGGGGTACAGCACCTGGATTGTTGCCGCGACCCGTCCCTGAAGAAGGTCCAGTCCCTTTCCACCAGCCTGAATTGCAGTCGTCCTGTTCCTGGATGGGGTGTGTCATTGGGGTATGCCCGCTTTGCGTAGCCCCTCGATTAGGTAGGCTAGATTTTCTTTGTCTCGAAAGGGAAAGATCTGCTCGATATGGCTGATACTGACGTCCGGTTTAATACGCAACAGATCTACCATGGCTTGCTGTGCTTCGGCATCTTTTTTGGATTGGCCCAATATCGCTGCCAGTACGGCATAGGGACTGAGTTCAGCGGTTGGCTGCCGTGTTGCCTGCCGGACAGTTTCTTCAGCTTCTTCCAGTTGTCTTAAACCAAGCAGTGCCATCGATTTGGCCGTCAGGACGATCCATAAAAGCGGATCATGTGGGCTCAGTCGAATAGTCCGGTCGAGGTTCTCAATCGCCGGGCTCCATTTGCCAGCAAACATCAGAGCCGTTCCCAGACCCAGGTGTGCGTGCGCGTAGCTCGGATTGTAGGACACTGCCGCCTCGCATTCCGCTATGGATGCATCCAGCTCGTGCCTCATCTGGAGGATTCTTCCCAGCGCAAAGTGGGCATCGGCGTCGCGCTCGTCAAAAACGATAGCTTGACGCCCGCTCTCGTAAGCCTCGTCCAGGACGGCCGAACGGTCTTCCGCATAGCCGTGCATAAAGGAAAAATAAAGGGCATGAGTCAGGCCCGATTTTGCGGGTGCGAAGTTTGGTGAGATCAGTGCGGTCTGCTTGAACAGCCGTTGAGCCTCGGCATTGTCTTCTTTGTTGAAGCGATAAAGATGCCACAGGCCCCGCTGATAACTTTCCCATGCATCCAGGCTTTCGGGAGGCAACCGTTGGGCGCGGTCTCGTTCGACCTGGTCAATTTCCGGTCCGATCGCGGCGACGATCGCTTCGGTGATCTCGTCTTGTACTGCGAATATATCCGTCAGTTCACGATCATAGCGTTCAGCCCAGATATGGTTTCCGCTTGTGCCTTCGATCAACTGGGCCGTCAGGCGAATACGCGAGCCGCCTTTGCGGATGCTGCCTTCCAGTACGTAGCGGACGCCTAGATCACGGGATACATCGCGAAGATCTGGTGACTGGCCCTTGTACGCAAAAGTGGAATTTCTGGCGATGACGAAGAGGGACCGGTAACGCGAGAGACCGGTGATGATGTCTTCTGCCATCCCGTCGGCGAAAAACTCCTGTTCAGGGTCGCCGGACATGTTTTGGAATGGAAGCACCGCGATCGAAGGTTTGTCGGGAAGGGGCAGCGGTGCAGGGGTGTCAGGGTCTGACTGAGCAACGCTCCTGGGAATCAGCCGGTAGCAGCGTACCGGTCTGTCGAGTCCTTTGACTGCCTGATCCCCTAGGTCCTCGATCGCAGCGTCCACCGAGAGCGACACATGTTCGTGAACATTAGTGGAGATGCAGATCTCGCCCGGCTCGGCGAGGGTCTCCATGCGGGCTGCAATGTTGACGCCGTTCCCGTAAAGATCGTCTTCGTCGATGATAACGTCGCCAAGGCTGATGCCGATTCGCAGAAGAACGTGGTGCTCGTCGTCCAGCAAAGCGTTGCGTCGACTGAGGTCTTCTTGTATGTCCAGGGCAGCCTGCACGGCATTCAAGGCGCTGCTGAATTCGACCAGTGCCCCGTCACCCGTATTTTTGAATATCCTCCCGCCATGACGTTCGATGACGGGATCAAATACCTCTGCACGCAACGCCTTCAGGCGGGTGAGGGTCCCGTTCTCATCGACCGCCATCATGCCCGAATAACCGACCACATCGGACACCAGAATCGCTGCGAGGCGGCGCTGCATTCGCTCTTCGACCATTTTCCAGCTTTATTCTGATCGCTCCGTCGGTCACTGATTGTAAGGACGCCACGTGGAGCCTGTCTATTGAGGTTGATCCATCCCGCAATTTCCTGCTGTAATCTATTGATCTCCTCTGGCCGGGCACTTGGAAAATGAACATTTCAGAAGCTGGACTTCGATTGATCGATCGGGGTATTGATCGGGCGGAGTGGATTTTGAGAGTTGAACTCGCGTGCCTGTTTCGAATTAATGCACACCTTGGCTGGGAAGATTCAATCAATACCCACAGTACGGTGCGCGTGCCGGGGGATGACCATCACTTCCTGATTAATCCCTTCGGGTTACGCCTTGGTGAAGTAAAGGCGTCGGACCTGATCAAGATCGATCTGGACGGCAATGTCATTGGGCCCTCGAAGCACCCAGTCAATAGGGCGGGCTATGTCATTCACAGTGCGATTCATATGCAGCGCGAGGATGCTCGCTGCGTGATACATACACATACCTTGCCAGGAATGGCGGTGGCGGCCATGGCCGACGGATTACAGGTCCACAATATCTTCGGTCTAGGATTTCATGACAGGATTTCGTATCACGAATTCGAAGGTGCGAGCGGGGATCACAATATCAGTGAACGGGACCGCCTGGCTGAGAGCCTGGGATCATCGAACAAGGCGATGATTATGCGCAATCATGGCTTGTTGACGGTTGGGGAGACCGTTGCCGAAGCCTTTGTCTGGATGTATCGACTTGACCGGGCCTGTCAGGTTCAGGCCATGGTGCAGGGAACACCGGGCCGGTTTGTGACCCCATCGCTGCAGGCCGCCGAATCCACTGTCAAAGGGACAGAGAATTTCGTCAATGGTTTTGGAGCATGTCGTCCCGGAGAGCTTGAGTTCTCTGCCTTCATGCGGCTGATGAGCGAGATTGATCCAAGTTTTAGTGACTGAAATCGAATCGGGTCAATGCTCGTTCGACCGGTCGGTCCGGTTATTGGGCTAACCGGGTGCAAAAGCCTCCAACGTACGCTCTGCTGCATCGAGATCGCCGGCCGGATGGACCGGCTGAATGCACACGTGGGTTGCACCGGCGTCGAAGTGCTCCTCCAGTCGGCGCTGAATCTGGTCCACGCTTCCGGAGATGACCATGGCGTCAATAAACCGGTCGCTGCCACCGCCATCGAGATCGGCCTCGGTGAATCCGAGACTGAGCCAGCAGCGGCGGTAGTTCGGCAACACGAGATACCGCTCTAGCTCCGCACGGCCCAATGCCCTGGCAGTGCTCGTTGTCTCTTCCAGGCACACTTTCTGCTCCACTGCCAGCCAGTTATCCGGACCGAGGATGCTTTTCGCCCGGGCGGTGTGTTCTGGTGTGACGTTGTAAGGCACGGCCCCTCGGGTCAGCTCAGCGGAAAGCGCCAGCATGCGGGGGCCCAGTGCCGCGAGCACGATCGGCCAGTTCTCGCTGTCCTTGGCGTCCGCATAGATCTTTCCGAGGTACTCCCGCATCGTCGATAGCGGTTTTGTATACGTGTGGCCCCGGAGATTTTCCACCATGGGGACATGGGATACGCCGAGCCCCAATACAAAACGGTTGCCGGATATTGCCGATAGGGTCTGCAATCCCTGGCGTGAAGCCCAAGCATCACGGGCATAAATGTTGGCAATCGAGCTGCCGATACAGATTTTCCGGGTCTGTGACAGTAGAAAGCTGCCAAGGGACATCGACTCAAACCCCCTTGCTTCGGAGTACCACAGCGTGCCGTAACCCAGTGACTCGGCCTTGTTGACGAATCGATTCCATTCCACCGGCGTCAGTTTGTCGGCGCCATACCATACACCCAGTCGACCAAGGTCCATTGTGTTTCCCTTCTGCGTTGCCCAATGTTCAGTCAAAGAGTCTGATCCAAGTCAGCGGTTCAAGTCCAGGTGTTTCCGGAAAGGATCACCGGAACGAGACCGTGTTTTGTCTTTTTTGGGGATCTCAATATGAACAAGCAAGCGGTCGCTGCGAGGGCCCGGAATTCGGTGGGCTGCTGGGACCGGCCGCTTTGGTGCACAGAAACAACGCTATTCTTCGACAGCAACATGGTGGTATAAAGCCTCTGGCTCGCACAACCCAAGGGCTGGAAAAGGGTTTACCGTCAATCGCCCCGGTTGACTCATTGTGGTGATGTCGGTAAGTCCTGGAACACGTGGGTCTCTGTTTCGGCAAATAAATCAGAGTTCGGAGAACCCAGTCGATTGAAGAAGAGATTTGTTTTGTCTGAAAATAAAGAAGGTAAATGAAACAAACCGGATCGGCTGTAACCCGCTCCTCCTACTGACAGGAACAATCAATGCGCTGTGTTGGGATCGATGTTGGCGGTACCTTTACCGATATCGTTGTCTACGACGAGGAATCCGGAGAGTTGATCGCCAGCAAGAGCCCGACGACGCCGGAAAACCCTGCCGAAGGCGTGATCAACGTCTTGCAGAAGATGTCAATCGATCTCGCACAAGTGACAAGTTTTCGTCACGGTGCCACGGTCGCAACCAATACCGCACTGGAGCGGAAGGGAGCCCGGCTTGGCGTGATCACGACCCAGGGCTTTCGCGATGTCTTGATCATCGGTCGGGGTAACCGAACCCTACTGTATGACATCAAGGCTGTGCGTCCGGAAGGTCTGGTGAAGCGCTCACGTGTCATCGAAGTGGCTGAAAGGGTGGGGCCGGGTGGTGAGATTCTGGTGCCTCTGGATGAAAACGCAGTCGCTGAAGCGACGATCCTGCTGCGTGAACAAGGCGTAGAAACAATCGCGATCTGCTTTCTGCACAGCTACGTGAATCCGCAACCGGAGCGGAAAGCAGCAGAGATTGTCGAACGCACCTGGCCGGGAGCGCTGGTCTGTACGTCTTCACAGGTCTTGCCCGAGCGCCGTGAGTACGAGCGTTTTTCCACGACGGCGCTGAACGCGTACATCGCGCCCCGGATGTCGGGTTATCTGAATCAGCTTTCCGCTTCGCTGCGAACCGGCGGACTTACCGTCACGCCCGAAATCATGAGTTCCAGCGGCGGTTCCTGGCCATTCGATGAAATGGCACAGCTGCCAGTCAACTCGATGCTGTCGGGCCCCGCCGGCGGCGTGATCGGTACGGTTGAGTTCGCACGTAATCTTGATATCGACAACGTCATTACCTATGACATGGGCGGTACCAGTACTGATACCTGCCTGATCCGAGGCGGGCGCTACGCTCTGGCCACAGAGGGAATGGTTGGCGGCCTGCCTAATCGTGCACCAGAAATCGAGATAAACACGGTAGGTGCGGGTGGTGGTTCTCTGGCCTATCTTGGAGATGGTGGGTTTCTTAACGTGGGTCCACGATCTGCCGGCGCTTTCCCAGGTCCTGCCTGTTATGGCTACGGCAGCACTGAGCCCACCGTTACTGATGCCAACGTCGTACTGGGCCGCTTTCGACCCATGCAGCCACTGGGCGGTGAGATCACGATTGATGTGGATGCTGCCGAGCAGGCGGTCGACGGTCTAGCTGCGCAGCTTAAACTGGATCGCATGAAGACTGCGGAAGGCATTATCCAGATTGCTGTCACGCGGATGACTGTTGCCATCAAAGAGATTTCGGTGATGCGTGGCATTGACCCGCGTGATTTTTCTCTGCTCGCCTACGGTGGGGCCGGCCCTTTGCATGCGGCACTGATTGCCAATGAGTTGGGTATGAGCCAGGTGCTGATTCCGCCGCTCTCCGGCAGTTTTTCAGCCTACGGTCTTCTTGTGGCAGACCGTCGCCGTGACCGGTCTCTGACCCGGCAGCTT
>CAJXBY010000030.1 GCA_913051905.1 uncultured Gammaproteobacteria bacterium
TCAAGAAGTCCTTTGACTTCCTAAAGGAAAGCCGGGAACCCGCTATGGTTCGAGCGGATTTGGAGGCTCAGATCGCAGCCAATACGCATGCGGCCATCCAACTTCAGCAAATTGGGGAGGCTGAACTCGTCCTTACCTGGATGGGACACCTTTACGATGTGGCACGTGCATCTATTTCCCGCTTGATTTCGTCCCTCCCTGTGGGTCAGGCAGAGGACATGATTGATGGGGTTCCTCTGGTATTGGTGATTCGCCGTGAACAAGGCAGCCTTCACGTGGATTATGAAGGTACGGGTGGGCCCCATAGTGGAAACCTCAATGCTCCGCCTGCGGTGGTTCGCGCTTCGGTTCTTTATGCTTTGCGTACGCTTTTGGAACAGCCGATTCCGTTGAACGAAGGAGCCCTGGCCGATGTGCATTTTCATATTCCAAGCCCCTCTATTTTGTCTCCTCCACCAGGGGCTGCTGTAGTGGGAGGAAATGTAGAAACTTCGCAGCGGTTGGTGGATTTGTTCTTCCGAGCAGTTGGTGCCCGGGCGTCATCTCAGGGAACGATGAACAATCTCACCTTTGGAAACAGCCGACATCAGTATTACGAGACGGTCTGTGGCGGGGCGGGTGCTGGACCCGGTTACGATGGGACTTCGGCGATCCACACGAACATGACCAACACCCGGCTCACCGACCCCGAAATTCTTGAGTGGCGTCACCCAGTGGTACTGGAAGATTTTCGGGTCCGGCGTGGAAGCGGTGGGCGCGGAGAGTTCACCGGTGGCGATGGTACGGTCCGCCGAATCCGGTTTCTGGAGGAAATGGAAGTCGTGATGTTGTCCAATCACCGGGTGGTTCCGCCTTACGGCATGGCTGGAGGAGACCCGGGAGAGCTGGGGCGCAATTGGGTCGAGAGGGCCGACGGTACCCACGATGAGATGACCGGTTGCGACAAAAGGAGCGTTCAACCGGGCGATGTGTTCGTTCTACAGACCCCGACCGGTGGCGGATACGGTACCCCTAAATGATCGGGCTTCATCAACGCCCCGGTTGTTGATGTCCCGGCCAAGGCCAAGTTATTCTTTGCCTCAAAGGGAAATCACAAAATTCATGAAACAGATCCTGAGGAGGACCGGCTGTGACGACACTATCGACGCAGGACATTGAACAGCACCTTATCCGCTTTGGAGATATCGACCGCTATCAATCAGATTTTCAACCGATTGACATGGCGCTGTCCCGGTATGACCGGCAGCGATTCTCGATTGTAGGCAGGCCAACGGAGGCTACTAAGGATGTGAAGTCTCTCAATCGCATTGAGGGTTTCAACCTGGTCTACGTTCGATGCGAACCCCAGAAAGGCATTGGTCTGCACAAACACGATACCGCGGAGATCTTCATCCCCATGTCGGGAAGTTGGGTGATCGGGCTCGGTGACGAGGGTGAATCATCGGTGACGCTGGAGCCCTGGGATGTGCTGAATGTTCCACCCAATCTCATGCACTCGGCGACCAATGTCTCTGCTGAGTCCGCATTCCTGATGGTGATGAGCACTGATCAGCAGGGTCCAGAGATTTTCTGGGATCCTAAAATCATCCAGGAGATCAACGAAACCGGCACCGAGGTCCCGGCCTCGGAGATCCCGCGAGGCAGTTCACCGGGGTCTGCACAAGGTACCTAAAGATGTCAAATCCTCCACAGACTACCGGGCTGACTAATGCCAGTCTGCTTGATCCTAAGGCGGGGGCTGTAACGGGGCCTGTCAATATCGTGATCGAATCGGGCCGGATTGCGCAGGTCTCCAGCACCCCGATTGGCGCCTGTGACTCGGTGTTCGATCTGGACGGCGCAACGCTAATGCCGGGCCTGTGTGATGCCCACGTTCATGTCACCGCGGGAACGGCGAGTTTTCCCGACCTGCTGCGGTGGTCGCCGATGTACACGACAGCTCGGGCGTCTGAGATTCTTCAGGGGATGTTACTTCGCGGGTTCACGACGGTAAGAGATTGTGGTGGTGCCGATTATGGTCTGGCAAAGGCGATTGAAGAGGGTTATGTCACCGGACCCCGGCTACTGTTCAGTGGACATGCCATTTCCCAGACCGGTGGGCACGGCGACATGCGAGGTCCCGGAGAGAACTGGGACAACTGCACCTGCTGCGCGGGTCTGGGCGTCGTCGCGGATGGGGTTTCAGAAGTCCGGCGGGCCTGCCGCGACGAGATTCGCAAAGGTGCCCACTTCATCAAAATAATGGCGGCAGGTGGGGTCGCCTCTCCAACCGACCGGATCGGTAACACGCAGTTCTCTGAGGAGGAAATTGCAGCAGCGGTTCAGGAAGCCGAAGCTGCCGAGACGTACGTTGCCGCTCATGTTTACACGGCGCGTGCGGCTAACCGGGTGCTTGAACAAGGTGTGCGGTCCATCGAGCACGGCAATCTGATTGATGACTCGACGATTGATCTGCTGCTCGAAAAAGATGCTTTTCTTGTGCCGACCATGTCCACTCACGAAGTCCTGGGAACCGAAGGGGTCGCCGGTGGAATGCCCAAGGAAATGTGCGACAAGGTGTTCGAGGTGGTCGATGCGGGGAAAGCAACCCATGCGCATGCCCATTCCAGAGGTGTCAAGATGGTATACGGAACTGATCTTCTGGGCCCGATGCATCGGCACCAGCTGCTGGAGTTCTCTATTCGGAGCGCCTTTCAGTCACCTTCGGAAGTGATCGCCTCGGCCACCGTGACGGCTGCCGAGTTGTTCAATATGACGGAAGAAATCGGCGATCTGAGTGCTGGTAAACGCGCCGATATGATTGCCCTTGCAGGCAATCCGCTGGAGGATCTGGGGGTTCTTCAGCGGCCGGACGAGTGCCTCAAGCTGGTCATGAAGGACGGTGTGATTTACAAAAATGACTACGCCGTCACGGATAACAACTGATCAACGCGGCTATCAGGCTGGTATATCGAGTCCGTAGTCCTGACGCGCAGCGTCTGCACTAATCTTGTCATCCCGCAGGTCTTTATGCACTGCACCTCTCTCACGTTTTAGGGGTTCGCCGAAGCCGCCTGCTCCCGGAGTCTCAACCCGCACGCAGCCACCCTTGGGGACTTCAACAGTGCATTTGGAAGGCAGGTCACGATGTTCACCTTCCGGGTCGAAGATGAACTTCGCACAAGATCCCTCCTGACCACCCATAAGGCCCCACGGAGCAAATTTGCGACCATCTGACAGAACGGTCCAGGAGCATTCAGCATAGGGGAATTCAAAATCCCGCCGGATCGCCATGCCGCCGCGGTATTGGCCAGCACCGCAGCTGTCGGTGATGAGTTCGTAACGCTTGACCCGAATCGGGTAGTGCAGTTCGACTTCCTCGATGGGCGCGTTTTCTGTGTTCTGAAGGTTGGTCTGTACGCCATCCGGCCCGTCTTTAGTTGGCCGTGCGCCGTTACCGCCAGCAATCGTCTCCATGTAGCAATAGTATTCGCCGCGTCGGGGGTCGGGGCCTCCGAAGCCGATATTAACGATACAGCCTTTACCGGCCGCTGGAATCCGGTCTGGCATCGCCGGATGCAATGAGCGGAAGATCAACTCGGCCATGCGCGAGACGAGTTCCCAGCCGCCCACGACCGCTGCGGGGCGGGTTGCGGTGCAAACCAGACCGTCCGGACCATCGACGTGGACGCGATTCAGAAAGCCATCGTTGACCGGAATACCGTCGTCCACCAGGCATCGGGCAACGTAAGCAATGCCGCATTTCGCCATCGGCCGGACGCAGTTGATGGGGCTCATTCGCTGTTTGGATGAACCGGAAGGGTCCAGGTGTACGTGTCCGTCCTTGATCGTGACCTTGACTTTCAACAGCACGGGATCATCTGTAAATCCGTCATCATCCCGGTAACCTTCGGCCTCGTAGATGCCCTCGGGCAGGGACCGGAACGCGCGTTCAGTCCAGCGGTCGGTATAGTCGATCAGTTCGTCAAAGAAAATCTCGAGCAGTTCTGTGGTGTACTTATCCTGCAATGCAGCCATCCGCCGGATGCCGACCACGTTGGCTGACAACTGGGCCCTCAGATCGCCGTTTGTCTCCCGGGGAGCACGTAAATTGGCGAGGATCAGCTTGATCACGTTGTCATCAATTTCCCCCTTTCTTGCGATGCGGGTGGGTGGCAGGATGATGCCTTCCTGGCAGAGCTCCTTGTTGACTCCAAGGCTTGCCGGAGATGAACCACCGACGTCCACGTGGTGGGCCATATTTGCGACGTAGCCAACGCGCTGGCCGTGAATTTCGACCGGACTGATAATGGTCACATCGTTGAGGTGACTGGCGCCTCGGTGAGGATCATTGACCACAATCGCATCACCGGCATCGAGTTGGTCGGGACCGAACTCGCGGATAGAGACAGGAGCAATGGTCGCCATTGCTACAAGATGAGCGGGCTGCGCAAAGGATTGAGCGACACACCGCAGTTTCGAATCAAAGAAGGCGCAGGAGAAATCGGCCCGCGTCTTGATGTTTGTTGAAAACGCCGCACGACGCACTGTTACTGCCATCTCTTCGGTCATGTTCACCACCGCATTGCGGATGACCTCGAACGTGACCGGATCTATCCCGGGCCGCTCCGGTGCGGACGGTTGTTTGTGGTCTGGCGTCATTGATGGTGCTCCCGGTGCATTTGTGAATTTGAGGTCAATTGTGATCGATATGGATGATGAGGTTGCCTGACTTTTCTACAACCACGCGGGTGTCGGGCGAAACGACGATCGTGGTATCCATCTGCTCGACGATGGCGGGTCCTGAGAACGTGTCACCAGCAACCAGTTTCTCTCGATCGTAGAGGTCCACGTCGATCAGCCCGTTGGATTCAGAAAAATACACCTGTCTCGTGCCTTTGATGGCACGGGAGGCAGAATCTGTTGCGTCATCCAGTTGCTGCAGTACCGGCCGGTCAACGGCTCCAATACCCACAACCCGTAGATTGACGATCTGGGTCGGTTCCTGTTCGTTGGCGAAACCGTAGGTTTCCGCGTGTCGTGAATGGAATGCTTCGGCCAGCCGGGCCGCCGTGTGATCGTCGATCGTGTCGGGCAGGGACACCTGCAGCTGATACGACTGCCCGACATAGCACATGCCGGCTTCGCGGGTGACCGTGATGTCTGCGTCGCTGACCTCCTGTTCCTGCAGCAGGCTGCGGGTCGCGGCTTCCAGTTCTTCGTATACTCCGGCGAGTTTCCCGGGATCGGTGTGCATAGTTTCCTGCATATGAGTCCTGACCACCTCGTGTTTGAGGTCAGTGGCCAGCATACCCACCGCCGAGTTCAGGCCCGGGGTTGGTGGAATCAGGACTTTTGTCACGCCGAGGGCCTTGGCGATCGAAACCGCCTGCATTGGTCCGGCACCACCGGACGGCACCAACACGTAATCACGGGGATCAATGCCCTGCTCGACCGATATAAAGTACAGCGCACTGACCATCTTTGCGTTGGCGATGTCGATGATGGCGTTGGCAGCCTCCAGTAGGTCGAGCCCAGTAGGCCGTGCCGCGTGCTCCATGACTGCCTGCCTGGCCAGTTCAACATCAAGTTTTGCTTCACCACCGAGAAAAAAGTCCGGGTTGATCCGGCCGAGTACGAGGTTGGCATCAGTCAGGGTCGGCTCGTTTCCTCCCTGGCCATAACAAGCCGGTCCTGGATCAGCACCAGCACTCTGGGGACCGACAGTCAATGCGCCGCCCGGGTCAAGGTGTGCGATCGATCCCCCGCCGGCTCCAATTTCGACCAGGCTGATCACCGGTGTCAGTACCGGATAGCCCTGGCCTCTCTGGGCCGTCACGTTTGCGACTGCACTTGCGCCGACTTCGAACTGTTCGGCAATTTTCGGCTGGCCATCATTGACCACCGCAAGCTTTGCCGTTGTCCCGCCGATGTCCAGCGCGAGAAGATTCTCATATCCGGAACGGGCGGCAACGAATGCAGCACCGATCACGCCAGCAGCTGGTCCGGATTCGACCATCTGCACAGGCTGGCGCTTGGCGATATTCGCTGCGATGATTCCACCGGAGGAACTCATCAGGTGGAGTCCGGATCGGATTCCGCGGGCTTCAAGTTTCTCTTCCAGGTTTGCAATGTAAGGGCCCACGCGCGGCAGCAGGACCGTGTTGACCACTGTGGTGCTGGTGCGCGGGTACTCGCGGTATTCAGGGCTGATGTCGGATGACAGCACAACCGGCAGTTCCGGACACATCTCTGCGAGAATCTCGGCGATCCGCCGTTCAGGTTCTGGATTCTTGTAGGCGTGAAGCAGCGCGACGGCAACAGCTTCGACCTGCTCTTTGAGAAACAGATCCGCTACCGATCTGACTGAGTCCTCATCCAGCGGCACGACGGTCTCACCATCCGGGCCTGTTCGTTGGGTCACGCCCCGAGACAGATAACGGGGTATCAGCGGTGTCGGTTTGTCATAGAAGATATCGTAGAGACTCGGCCGTGTTTGGTAGGCGATCTCCAGCACGTCCCGGAAACCCTCGCAGGTAATCAATCCAGCTTTCGCGCCTTTGCCTTCAATGATGGTGTTCGTGGCGATGGTCGTCCCGTGGACCGTGAAGGCGATGTCACCAGGGTCGAGGTCGTAGGCCGCAAGTGCTTTTTCGATGCCATTCATGCAGCCGACTGACGGATCAGCCGGTACTGTGGCGACTTTTGCCACCAGGATTTCGCCGCTGGCCTCGTCGACAAGTACCACATCCGTGAAGGTGCCGCCGGTGTCGACACCAATTCGGAACCGTCTTTTTTCTCGATTCATCTCAAGCTACCTATACCCGGTTGCCGCCAAAGGCCTGGTTAAACGAATTCCCGGTGGACAGACGATCGTGACTGAACTGGCGAAAATCATCACGCACAGTGTTTTTGGCGATCCACTCGGCCAGTTCACGGCCAAAGATAGGCCCGGTTTTGAACGCGTGCCCGCTGCCACCGGCCGCATCGTAATATCCTTCGAGTCCGTCACGGGGTCCGACGAACGGGATCCAGTCTGGCGTCACGTCATAAAGAGCAGCGTAAGCGTGAAGAAGCGTTGATCCTTGCAAAGAAGGAATTCTTTGGCACCATCGATCACGCAGGTCGAGAACGAATTCCTCATCGGCGGATTCTTTGTAGTTATAAGGATCAACGTCGAAATACGGTTTCGGATAGCCCCGTCCGAAAAGCCAGCGGCCCTCACCCATAGGACGCATGTAGGTCGCCTCGAGTGGATTAGAAACAGGGGTAGTGGGCAAAGCCCGGTCTGGACGCACCTCCCATACGCTGTCCTGCTCCCGTACTGCTCTGATGGGCAGATCGATATCTGCGCTTTTGGCAAGAAAGGTCGACCAGGGTCCTGCCGCATTGACCACGGCAGCAGTACTGATCTCTTCACTTTCCAGAATTACGCCGGTGATGCGGTCACCGTCACGTACCAGTCCTCGAACCGGTGTGCGGGGTTGATAGTCACCGCCAAGATTCTGGTAGGCGCTGACAAAGCCTTCTGTGGTCTGCACAGGATCGGCATACCCGCTTTCTGCCTCGAAGACGATGGCCCCCAGACCTTCCGGTTCAAGCCAGGGAAAGCGTGTTTCCCAATCCTTCTCGTCCACGAAATCAGTATCAACGCCCAGCGACTGGTGCATAGCGACAAGCGCCTTGGCCGTATCGACCCAGTCGGGAGGTACCAACTGGGTAAACCCTGTAGGGTGAAATCCCCCATCGATTCCGATCTCTGTCTCAAGATTGTGGAACAGTATCACCGCTTCACGGGCGAGACGGGCCATCACGGGTACTGAGTAGTACGACCGCACGATAGCGGCACTCTTGCCAGTGCCGCCGGACGCTGCGTTGCCACGTTCGAGCAGCAGCACGTTCGAAACGCCGTTTTTCTTCAGGTAATAGGCCGTCGTTGAACCCAGTATTCCAGCACCGACAACAACGACGTCATATGTTCGATTAGCCATATTGCCCCCTTGTGAATGGGTTTCCCTTGCCTGATGCGGCTCTCGACAAGAGAGTTCTTTTCTTTTCGTTGATCAGCATTTTAGACCATATCCGGGTAGTTTCGTTTACCCGCTCACGAGGTGAACGCGGAATAAGGTTCACTGCCGGGCAACTCAGATTCAAAGACCGGTTTTGAGTAGAGGGCACAATTTTCATGTGGTAACATGATTGTCCTTAATACAAGTATGTCCAACAATGTGTGGAGGAATCGACGATGAAACACACGATGAAATCAGTGGTAAAAATGGCCGTTGGATTTTTGGCCTTCTGGGGTCTGACCAATCCGGCAATCTCAGCCGACTTTAAATTTGATCTCGCCAACGAGTATCAAGCAAGCTCTTTGCCCGGTCAGACTGATGCTGACTTTGCAAAGATCGTCGCAATCACCAGCGGTGGTCGAATCGAGGTAACCAATCATCCCGGTGGTGGGCTCGGCTTTAAATCCCGGCAGCATTTCGAGGCCGTCATGGATGGGGCAGTCCCCATCGCCAGTACACCGATTTCCTCTCTGGAAAAGATCGAGCCCATTTTCGATCTCCAGAGCCTGCCGTTCATTACGACCACGGTAAATGAGACGGAAGCCATGTTTATCGTGGCCAAGCCTTATTATGAAAAGGCGTTCAACAAGCACAACCAGACACTGTTGTACGGTGCGCCCTGGACGCCACAGGGCATCTGGGAACAGACCAAGATCCGTGCGCCAGAGGACCTCAAAGGTCTGAAAATCAGGACCTACAACGCGCAGGGTGCCGAAGTGTTGAAAGCTGCTGGAGCATCACCGATTCAGCTCAGCTGGGCGGACGTGATTCCAGCGTTGAGCAACGGCACGATCACCGGTGTTCTCACGTCGGATGAAGGTGGTGTGAACTCGAAGTTCTGGGAGCTGGGCTGCAAGTATTTCAACTCGATCGGTTTTGCCATGGGCATCAACGCCGTCGCAATGAATCTGGATGTCTACAACTCATTGCCGGAAGACATGAAGATTGCCCTACGGGTCGCTGCAGACCGGGCCGAGCAGAAAGCCTGGAGTCGCGCAAGAAGCCGTGTTTCAGCCAATAAAGAGACTCTGAAGTCGGTAGGTGCTGAATATGTCGAAGACGTGCCAGCGTCTGTGATCGACCACATCAAGACGGCTGCAGCACCGTTGAAGGAAGCCTGGATTAAGAACATGGGTCCAGATACGGCAGCCAAGATCATGGCCGAGTTTGATGCTTTCTACAAAGCGAATTACTAAAACCCGATCGGATTTCCACTTGCCACTGGCGGTGGCTTAGAAACCAAGTCTACCGAGCCCCCGGTTGTCGGGGGCTCGGTGTACTGGCAAGTTAAATTATGCAGGCATTTCAGAAGACCGTCTTTTTTGTATCCCGCACAGGCGCAATTTTGGCTGGGGCCATCATCATTTATATGGTGTGCCACATTCTTCTGGAAATTTTCGTGCGCAGTGTCTACAGCACGTCAACCTTTGCACTGGATGAGCTGATCGGATACAGCGTAGCGGCCTGTGCTTATCTCGGGCTGGGATACACCCTCGAGAAGGGTGGTTTGATTCGGGTCAATCTGGTCTTGTCCAAGATAAATCCCCTGTCCCGCGCACGAAAAGTCATCGAGCTGTTGTGTTGTATCGGCACGCTGATCGCGATGGGTCTGCCGTTGTGGTATTTCGGTCGTAGCGTCATCAAGAAGTATGAGAGCGGCTACACGAGCGGCACCATGCTCAATGCAGAACAATGGATACCCGAGAGCTTTCTTCTGGTGGGCCTGATTATCTTCTGGATCCAGCTGTTCGCCTACACGCTGAGGGTCTTTGCGAACCAGGTAGACCTGGATTCGACCCGCTCAGCTAATCTCGGTATCGAGTAGCAAGCACCGTACGACTGTAGATCAGCACACCCCATGGGCGAACTGCTTTCCACCCAACCCCTTCTCGTTGCCGTACTGGTACTGCTGGTCATGTTCCTGTTTCTCGGAATGGGAATCTGGGTGTTTGCTGCTCTCACGCTGGTCAGTCTGACGGGTCTCGTGGTTTTCCTCGACATGCCGATCGATCGGCTCGGGGTCATCGTGAAAGGCACCATGTGGCGCACCGCCAATACGTGGGAGCTTGCGGCGATACCCATCTTCGTCTGGATGGGGGAACTGATATTCAGGACCGACATCTCTGAGCGCCTGTTTCGAGGGCTTGAGCCCTGGGTGGATCTGATACCGGGCCGGTTGTTTCACACCAATATCGCTGGCTGTACGCTGTTCGCGGCAGTCAGCGGATCAAGCGTCGCAACGACCGCAACCATCGGTCGTATTACCACTTCCGCGCTCAAGGAACGCGGCTATAACGAGTGGCTGTCGGTCGGCTCGCTAGCGGGTGCAGGCAGCCTGGGGCTGATGATTCCACCGTCGATCGTCATGATCATCTACGGTGTACTGGCAGAGGTCTCGATCGCGCGGTTGTTTGCTGCCGGCCTTTTTCCGGGATTGCTGGCGGCTGGCCTCTATTCCACATTCATCGCCGCCCGCTGCACGATTAATCCCAACTTGGTGCCCAAGCGTTCTGAAATACGCTATACCAACCGTGACCGTTTGCGCGGTCTGGTGCTCATGTCACCGATTCTCGTTCTGATACCGCTGGTCCTCGGGGGGATCTACAGCGGTCTGGCGACGCCCTCGGAAGCTGCGGCTCTGGGGTTGACGGGTACCTTGGTCATCACGATCGTGCTGCGGCAGCTCACCTGGAAAGTGTTCATCGAATCACTCGGTGGTGCGGTTCGTATCACCTGCATGGCACTTTCGATTCTGGTCGCAGCGGGTGTACTGTCTTCGGCCATGGGGTTTCTCCACATTCCCCAGGAGATCTCCAAGCTGATCGTGAAGCTGGATCCTGGCCCCTATGGGTTGATCCTCATGATCGGCATTTTTTATCTCGTGCTGGGCCTGTTCATGGAAGGCTTGTCGATTTGCGTGATGAGTCTGCCGATTACTCTGCCACTCATCATCGCGGCCGGTTACGATCCGATCTGGTTCGGCATTTTTCTCGTCATTACCGTCGAACTGGCACAGGTCACGCCGCCCGTCGGTTTCAATCTATTTGTTCTGCAGGCGCTGTCCGGTAAACCGATCGAGAAAGTGGCCGTGGCTGCATTTCCGTTTTTTCTCCTTCTGGCGTCCACTGCCGTTCTGCTGGTCATCTTCCCACAGATCGCATTGTGGTTACCGGACGTGCTTTACTGACCTGCTGACCGGCCGGGAGTGCGCCGGAACGGTGTCAACGCTGGCGCGACCGGCCACAGGCCATTGCCTTTTTCTACACGACCGGTGACATACCGCCGTCGATATTGATCGATGCGCCGGTCACATAGCTTGCCCGGGGTGACGCCAGAAAGCAGATGACTTCTCCGGCCTCCATCGCTTCACCGACCCGGCCAAGCGGCACATTGGCCGCCATGCTCTGCCAGTGATCATCGAGTGAATAGCCGGGATCTTTCTCGTGCGCCAGGGCCCAGGATGCGCGATGCTGGCCGCTCTTGATCAGGCCAATACAGATCGTGTTGACCCGGATATTGAATTCTGCAAATTCCTTGGACCAGGTCTTGGTCAGCGAAATTCCAGCCGCCCGGGACAGCGCAGTCGGCTGTGTGCCGGCAGTCGGCGCTTTGCCGCCGGGAGTGGTGGTGTTGATGATCACTGCCGAGTCGGACTGCTTAAGAAATGGCAGGGCATGCCGGGTGCCGTACACCGCCCCGTAGACCTTGAGCTCAATGTCTGCAGTCATTTTTTCGTTCGTCATGTCTTCGAGTCGGGACGTCGACGAGGTGCCAGCATTGTTGACCAGTATGTCGAGCCCGCCCCACTCGTCTGTCACCCTGGCGATCAGGGCCGCCACCGAAGATTCGTCCCGTACATCGGTCGATACGCCGATCACCGGATTTTCTGTCTGCGACGAGATCTCAGAAACAGCGTCATCCAGACGGCCCTGGTCACGGGCGGCCACTGCCACGCGGGCCCCTTCACGTGACAGGGACAATGCGGCCGCCTTGCCGATCCCGTCGCTGCCGCCGGTGATAACGGCCACTTTACCTTCCAGTCCAAGATTCATCTCTTCAACTCCTGTTTGGGTGACTTCAATGGTGTGGGCAATGAGGTGCTGCGGCTGTACCCGAATCCGGTCGGAGTTCCCTCCCTCGCCGGTTAGGTATCACCAGGTGCTCGCATAGCCCTGAAACGTTCGGCCAATTGCCCGGATATCCTGCAACAGTTCGCGCACCTCGCCGTCAGGAAGTTCTTCGGGCAGGTCCAGAGTCAGGCTGTCGCTGTGGCCGGCATATCGCTGGGCGAGCTTTTCCGGAAGAGCGTCGTACGGAGCAACCACAGCAAAAGTCTCCAGCACTTCGTCCGGTACTTCGGCCGCCATCTGTGACCATTGGCCCTTTCTGGACATCTCGTGCAGCTTGAGCCCCAGGTCCTCCCAGCCATGGATGGCCAGAACGTCATGGTAGGTGCGTGTTGAGCCGTAGAACGCAAGACGGTAGCGGACGTTTTCACGCTCCGCGTGCAGGGCAGCTTCATCCTTGCCGGTGACGATAAATCCGCCTCCCCAGATGTCGAATGCGCTGCGTTCCCGCCCAGACCGGGCCAGGCCTTTGGTGATTTCGGGCAGGGCGACCTCTTCGACGTACCTACGGGTCGCGAAGGGGTGCAGTCTTACGCCGTCACAGACCTCTCCGGCAAGACGCAGTAGAGCCGGGCGCACAGCAGCTATTGTGATGGGGATGGGTCCGAGGCCCGATGGTTTCGGCGAGAATTCGGGTGTCATCAGGGTGAAGGAATAGTGGTCGCCCTGGAAATCGAGCTTTTCACCGAATTCCCAGCAGCGCCAAATGGCTCGCAGGGCACCGATGTATTCCTTGAGACGCGGTTGCGGGGCTGACCAAGGCACGCTGAAACGCCGCTCATTATGCCCCTTGACCTGGGTCCCAAGACCCAGGGTGAATCGGCCTGACGACTGCACATGCAGGTCCCAGGCTGTGGTGGCAATCACCAAGGGACTGCGCGGAAAACAGACCGCAATGGCCGTGCCGAGTCGGATTCTCTCGGTGGCAGCGGCGGCAAAGGCGAGCGGTATGAACGGATCGTTGGCGAGTTCAAATGTCAGAGCACCATCAATGCCCAGCGCTTCTGCTGCTGCGGCTGCGGGACCCGTCGTTCGCCAGTCGTCGATTGGGATGGGTGTTTCAATTCTCAACAGTTGCTCCTTGTCATAGTGGTCTGTTCCGCAGCGTCAGACAGGCCGGGCCTGGGCGGAATCTGCGGCTGCCGGCAGTCCGTATGTCAGCCAGTGCTTGATCAGGTGGTGCGCGATGGCGATGGGCCGCGGGGCTGACAGCTCTTCGCTCTGACCGGCAAAAAGTGCCTGAACCTCGCCCCTAGCGAACCACCTGGCCCATTCCAGTTCATTGTAGTTGACGTCCAGCGTCATCTGTTGGGCGACCCCAAAACAGCCGATCATGAGTGTCGCCGGAAACGGCCAGGGTTGACTTGTAAAGTAGCGGACTGTACCGATCTCTACGCCCGCTTCTTCGGCGATCTCCCGCCGAACCGCTTCTTCAATGCTTTCGCCGGGTTCCATATAGCCCGCCAACGCTGAAACCAGATTACCGGGGTAACCGGGGTTCCGGCCCAGCAGACAGTGCTGGCCATCGGCCGACACCACCAGCATGATGACGACCGGATCGACTCGGGGGAAAACAACCACGTTGCAGGTGGTGGACGTGCATCGGCGTTGAGAACCGGCGTTCTGCGGGCGCGTGGTTGCACCACAGCGTGCACAATAGGGGTTCTGCATGTTCCAGTTCAGGAGTGACCGGGCCTGGGCCACGATCGCAGCGCGGCCGTCGCCAAGTTGCGCGGCGGCGGACCGCGCATCGACAAAACCGGCTCCGCCGGGTTCGAGGAGAAACGTGTCTTCCTCTGCAATTGAAGCCGCAAAGCAGGCGTTGCCTTCTTGATCGAGACCCAGAAATATGCTCGCACTCTCGGCAGTGACGTGATCGGGCAGTCGGTCAGCGGCCACCCAGTACAGGTCTGGGAACGGCTCTCGGCACATGGCGACTTTGAGTTCCCAGAACGGCAGATAACGGGTCTTCGGGTGACGGCGGCACGATTCCAGCCAGCCCGCATTCTCGCGATTGCGATCCGCGCGATGGAGCAGACTTCCAGTATACGGAACACCGGGTCCTTCGCGGTCCAGGGCCGAAATGGGAAAGCCGTCGGTCTTAACGGATTGCATCTCAGAACTCCTGGGGATATCGGGTCTGCAGTTCTTTTTGCCTGGTTCGCATGGGCGCGCTAACTGCCGTACCGTTCGACCAGGGCCGACACGTCTTTGGCCACTTTGTCGAGGTGGTAGCGTTGAAAATTTTCCAGTGTCACGATACTGGTCGGATCTTCGATGCGGTCAAGAAAAAGTTTTCCGTCCAGGTGATCGACCTCATGCTGGTAGGTCGCCGCGGTCATGCCCTTAACCACCGTCGAGATTTCGTTTCCGTCACGGTCCATGGCGCGCACTTCGACCTCGCAGTGCCGGCGAACCTGGCCTCTGAGGTCGGGTATGCTCAGACAGCCCTCGTAGTTGGTGAACATTGCGTCACCCACCGGCGTCAGTATCGGATTGACCAGTATGGTCAGCGGAATATTCGGCCGGTAGGGATAACGCGGGTTTTCCCTCACTTCCACAGCACAGATTCTGAGCGACTGGTAGACCTGGTTTGCAGCCAGACCTGCCCCGTTGGCTTCACGCATCGTCTCAACCAGATCGTCCAGGAATCCCTGCATCTCATCGGTATTGAGTTCTTCCCGGGTCAGTGTACGGGTCGGTGTTCGAAGCACGGGATGCCCGATCTGGGCGATTCGCAGTGGGCGATGCATGATTGCCTCCTTGGCCTTGGTTATTGAGCAAAGTGTATTTTTACCACGCGGCGGATCGAAAGTGCAGGCCAGGCCTGGAACGGGAATCGCCCAACGGTAATTAGTTGCCGATTTTAATCAGTTCCGAATCTCGGCTGGCCAGCTGGACGTCGATCACGGTCCAGGTGGATTGCCACGAGGTACAGTCGGGACAGCTATCGATCGCCGCGAGTCAGGGCCGCGTTTCAAATAATCTTCGGCAGGACGGTGATATATTCTTGTTAACAAGCAAATATCGCTGCTGGTGTTCTTTCACTTCCGGTAGTCTCGAGGACTCGGTCCGAGTCCCATTCACAATCGAGTAAAGCCTGCATGCAATTTCGCAAAGCCAATGGAGCCCTCGGAGCGTTTGTCGAGGATGTACAGATATCAAGGCTGACGGCGGTGCAACTGGAAAAGATTCGATTAGCATTCGATCAATACAGTGTTTTGGTCTTCCGTGATCAAAACTTGACCCCTGCTCAACAGATTTCCTTTACCGAGTCTTTTGGCGAAGTAAGGCAGCATCCACTGTATCGGAGTGCTGTTCTTGACCAGTATCCAGAAATTCTTGTTCTTGAACACAAGACGGGAGAGTGGATTAATGGCCGTAATGATACCTGGCATGCCGACGTAACGTTTGAGAAGAAGCCTCCACTGGGCAGTGTACTGTATTGTCTGGATATTCAGGAGGGCTTTGGAGATACATTGTTCTGCAACATGCGACGGGCTTACCAGAGTTTGTCACACGAGCTGCAGTCCATGATTCAAAAAATGACGGCAGAGCACTCTGCTGTTCGTATGGTTGAACGAAACAACCGTTATGGATACAACGTCCCAATCGAAAGTGTTCCCGATTCAGTGATTCATCCGGTTGTGCGTACTGATCTGTCCAACAGTCCAAGCCTTTTTGTAAACCCTATCTATACGGTAGGAATCTCCGGTATGACGGTTTCTGAAAGTGAACCCCTCCTTGGGGTTCTTTATGCACAGGCTACCCGACATGAAAACATCTATAGGCATCGCTGGATCAAAGGAGATGTGCTGATATTTGATAATCGTTGTACGATGCATTATGCCGTTATTGACTACGGCCCGGAAATGCACCGTCTTATGCACAGGACGACAGCCGCAGGTTCGGTACCCACCTGACGTAGCCACTGCTGTTTGTCTCTCGTGACTTTTACTCTTCGACAACAAAGAGCTCACTGCAGTCATGCTATTGTTAACCGCGCAGCACCTTTCATCTTTAGATTTACCTGCAAAGAAGATCGCTGAGACGATTGGAAGCTTATTGCTTCATAGCACGAATAAACGTGCCGTTAACTTACCTAAACTGAGTTACTCAGCCCGGGATGGAAATCTATTTCAGACAATGATGGCGGTTTCTGAAGAACCGGCCTACGCGGTTACTAAGTCAGTGGGTCTATCGCCGCATAATACGGAACGTGGACTTCCTCATATTGGCTCAACGGTCACCTTGTTCGACGGTGTAACGGGCCTTCCACTGGCCTTGCTTGATGGTGCTTGGCTCACAGCGGTTCGCACAGCAGCCCTTACGTTGATTGCCGCGTTGCACCTCGCTCCAAATAACTCGAATCGGGTTGGCTTTGTGGGTGCAGGAACTCAGGCACGAAGTCATTTGAAGGCGTTACAAGAGTGTTTCCCTATTGATCAGGCAGTTGTTTATAGCCGTACTGAGCGGAGCAGACGGGAATTTTCGAATTGGGCGAATGATCAGGGAGTACGAGCATTAACCACAGAAGTGCCTGAAGAACTGCTTGAGAGCTCCCAGATTGTAATCTCGTCAGTACCGGCGTCTAGAGAACTCAAACCATTTTTGGATCCCAATACGCTTCGCTCGAAATCATTTGTTGGGGCCGTGGACTGTGGTCGTTCTTGGCTATTCGATCGACTCGATCCAGAAGACTGGGTTGTTATCGACGATCACGAACAGGAGTCTGGCTCTCATCAACCCTTGATTGAGAATAAAAAGGTTAATCAAGATTTAAGTCAATTAGTGTCTATAGGTAGTAATAATCGGTTCGAACAGGAACAGTCTAGGCGTTTCTTCATTTTTCGTGGTTTAGCGCTTGGTGATCTTGGCGGCGCGATTGTGGCTTATGAGGCTGCGGTCGAAGCCGGCATCGGTGAGCCATTAATAATGTCTAGCTAGAAGCTACCGGCGATTATCGGGTCGCCAGATCGCTGCAGCTCAAAACAATTCAGGGTAATTGTCACCTATCTCCGAGTGACGATCAGGTTACTTTAGATTCCCGATTTTTATTAGGTATCAAATGCATCGGTTAGAAGGAATAGGATGGATGGTCGCTGTCATAGTTGGTATGGCTATTCAAAGTGCTTTAGTCAAATGGTTGGGAGAGACCCTGAGTAGTGTACAGATCCTTTGGCTGAGGGGCGCTGTTGGGCTTTTTTTTGTCTTGCCTATATTTGCTTTTCGGCAGGTACGACTTTATTCGCATGGTCTTAAGCGCCATCTGTTGAGAGCCCTGGCTGGGGTTCTTTCGATGGCTTGTTGGTTTTATGCGCTTACTGAACTTCCTTTGGCAGAGGCCACGTCATATTCTTTTGCAATGCCGCTGTTCCTGACAGTGCTTGCATGGGCGGTTCTGGGTGAAAGATTAAAGTGGCAGACCTGGCTCGCAACAGTAATCGGGTTTTGCGGTGTGTTGATCATAATGCGCCCGGATGCTCTGACCGTTGGATTGGCTGCGTTGGCAGGTTTGTCAGCAGCGTTTTTCCACGCGGTTGCCGCAATTTTGATCAAGACACTGGCGAGTAGCGAATCAGCTCTAGCTCTTTTACTGTATTTTCCTATACTTACGATTTTGGTGTTCTTGTTTCCAGCAATGGCGGCCTGGTTATCCCCTACGCCAACTGAATGGTTTGGGCTTGTTGGAGTAGCAGCTCTGGGCGTACAGACACAATGGTGTTTTATTCAGGCGTGTCGCCTCTCTGATATGACGTTCCTGGCACCGTTTGACTATAGTCGATTGCTGTTTGCACTGGTGTTGGGATACTTTTTGTTTTCGGAATTGCCTGACTTGTGGACATTGGTCGGTGCAGTTGTCGTCGTTGGTAGTACCTTGTATGTAGTAAAAAGAGATCATTTACTATGAAGAATAAGAGCAACTAATGGCAATACCACTGATAGGACAAGAACTTGCGTTCCCTGAATTTGAATATGAGCAAAGACTGCACGCTGTGCAGAAGGATTTATCTAAGCGAAATTTAGCCGCAGGTATTCTGTTCGATCCTGAAAACATCTATTGGTTGACGGGATTTCAATCCATCGGATATTTTACTTTCCAGTGTCTGCTTGTTTTAAAAGACAAAAAGCCAATTCTTTTGTCCAGGCAGGTGAATGGATTTCTCGCCGCCGTAACGCCTACGTTTAGTGAATTTGTTGGAATTGAAGATCATAAGTCTCCGGTCCAAGCCCTTATTGATTTGATTACTCTCCATTATGGGCCAAGTGATTTGATTGGATTAGAAACCAAAGCGTGGTATCTGACAGTCCATGATTATCTGGCACTCAGGGCAGCCTGTGATCTTGAACTCATCGAATGGAATGGATATATCGAAGAATTCCGAAAGATCAAGAAGCCTAGCCAGATCGAATGCATGAGATCAGCAGCTCGTGCTGCTGAGGCTGGCCTGGAAGCTGCTCTTGACGCCGTAAAAGTCGGTGCATCAGAGAACGATCTAGCGTCCGCAATGCTTGGGGCTTCGATTGCCGCTGGCAGCGAATATTTGGGCCACCCACCACTAGTGGTCAGCGGAGAGAGGACAGCACTTTGCTTTTCAATGTGGAAGCGCCGAGAACTGCGTGAAGGCGATGTGATTCTCCTGGAATCAGCGGGGTGTGTCGATCGTTATCACGCTATGGTTGCAAGGAGCGCAGTTTTAGGTCATTCGACTGAAAAGCAACGGAAAATGGCTGCCACCATCATTGCTGTCCTTGAAAAAGCGATAGAGAGTATCAAGCCGGGAGTTACATCTGCTGAAGTCGACAGAAAATGTCGAGAAATTACAGAATCCGCCGGAGTTGAAGGGAAGTTTGCGCACCGTACTGGGTATGCCATCGGTATTGGATTCCCCCCGAACTGGTCTGAGGGGAAGTTTCTTGCCCTAAGGGCAGATGACCCGACTGTACTGGAGCCGGGTATGACATTTCACTGCGTGCCAACGTTGTTTGGAGAGCAATATGGAATGTGTTTCAGTGAGAGCGTTCTGGTGACTGATCAGGGCTGTGAAGTGTTGACAGACTTTCCAAGAAAACTTTTTGAAATTGAAATCTAGCGCATGCCTTACATCAGTGATAAGAAGACTATATTAAGCCTGCTTCAAGACCGTGCGACATTAAATGAAAATCGTATTTTCGCCTCGCAGGGGAATCAAAAACTCACAATTGGCCAATTAAAAGATCGCACTCAGCAAACCGCAAACAGATTAACTGAATGCGGTGTTGGAGCTGGGGACAGGGTGGCTGTCATGCTGGATAACCACCTGGATAATCTGGTTCTCTTCTTTGCGTTGCTTTGGACTGGTGCAGTTCAGGTGCCGGTGAATACGCGATTGCGACATGACAGTCTATCGTATCTGATCCGGCATTCAGAACCCAAGATTGTGATTGCTGAACAGGAGTATATGGAACATCTATTGTCCGCAAATCACCCGTTTGATAAATCCGTCTTCGTTGAACATTGTCGAGAGCACGGTTTTCTATGGCCAGATTTGACTCCGAATCCCCAGCGTAACTATAAAAACGTTGAGCCTGTGATCCGGAGTGCTAGAGACGTCCTTTTCATCATGTATACCTCGGGTACCACGGGCCCGCCAAAGGGAGTGATGGTGACGGATAAAATGCTTCGGACAGCGGCATTCGCATGCGGAAAGGCGTCGGATGCCAGGTTGGGGGATGTTTTCCTTGTCTGGGAACCGCTGTACCACATCGGCGCATTACAGTTGCTGCCAGTGGCTCTGGACATCGGTGTCGAACTTGCGATAGTTGGTCGGTTTAGTGTCAGTCGATTTTGGGACCAAGTGCGTGAATCAAAAGCCACACAGATACATTTTCTGGGAGGAATATTGCAAATGTTGCTTCGACAGGAGGAGAGTACAGGGGATACATATCACACGTGTCGAGTTGCCTGGGGTGGAGGAGCACCTTCTACGATAGCCTCTGAGTTTCAGAAACGTTTTAATATTGAAGTGAGAGAAAATTATGGCATGACGGAAGCATCGAGCCTGACGAGCATTAACGAGCGAGGGCATATCGGGTCTGTGGGCAAACCAGCGCCATATTTTGATGTGTGTATCGTCGATGCCGAAGGGGTCAATAAGGGTGTCAATGAAAAAGGGGAGATTGTGGTTAAAGAATTAGAGGAAGGTCTGTTGACACCAGGGTATTTCAGAAATGAGGAAGCAACCTCGTCAGCGATTCGTGACGGGTGGTTTTTTACTGGGGACCTTGGATATTTTGATC
>CAJXBY010000031.1 GCA_913051905.1 uncultured Gammaproteobacteria bacterium
TTGCTACCGAAACCAATGCGCAAATGGTCGCCGATCAGGCGCTTGGCGAGAAACTACGCGGCCGGACCGCGCTCGGGCGCTGGGGTGTTCCCCACGAGATCGCCGGTGCAGCGGTATTTCTGGCGTCCGAGGAGGCGGCCTACGTCACGGGTCAGGTGCTGACGGTGGACGGCGGCTGCGAGGCGCACTTCTGACAGTCGATTCGTTTATCAGGTCTGGTCGCATTCAGAGACGACCACGGCGATGCTTTCTACCGGCGCAGCCGGTCGGCCGGTCACGCCATTGACCCGCCATAGTGCCGGCGGAATTTCGCCGGGCATCCTGCTGATGACGGCCGCCATGCTGGTGGTACCGTTCATGGATGCGGCAGCGAAGCTTTTGAGCAGTCGGTACCCGGTTCTGCAGCTGATCTGGGCGCGGTTCTTCTTCCACTTTCTGCTGGTTCTGCCGGTAGTGCTCTACCGGCACGGTGCCGGGGCATTGTCAGTACCGCGTCCGATATTGCAGCTGGGCCGCGGTCTTTTCCTGATGCTCGCGACCGGATGCTTCTTTGCCGCCATTGTCTATATGCCGTTGGCGGATGCCATCGCCATCATCTTCTTTGATGCGGTCATCGTGGTGGCCCTGGCGCCGTGGGTTCTGCGTGAAGAAGTTCCGCCGAGCCGCTGGGCTGCCGCGGCCATCGGATTTTTGGCGGTTCTGCTGATCATGCGGCCAGGTTTTGCCGGATTTCACTGGGCCAGCCTGCTGGCGCTCACCGCCGCACTGTTTTGGGCGTTGTATTTCCTCTCGACACGGGTGCTGAGCGGAGTGACGCCCCCACTGGTGATGCTGGGCTGGCAGTCGGTCGCTGGTTTTGTGCTGATGACTCTGCTCCTGCCTTGGTTCTGGGTAACACCGTCTTTTTTCGACCTGCTGCTGATGCTGGGTATCGGCGCCGCCGGCGCCGTCGGCCACCTGCTGTTGATCCGGGCCTTCGACTATGCGGAAGCTTCGCTGCTGGCACCGCTTCGCTACACGGAGATCATCATGCAGGTACTGCTGGGCTTCTGGCTGTTTGGCGATTTCCCCGATCTGCTGGCCTGGGTGGGAATCGGGCTCATCGTCGGAGTCGGGGTCTACCTGTCACGAAATCAAACTGCAGCTGCGTCCGGTCACACAAGGTAGGATAAACTGGACCGCCGGCGGGTGGATACCGGTCCACCTTCCTCGGCAGGCCTCGAACAGAACACAGGATGAGAAAAAAGCGTGACGCGGACATTTCATTGCCTGGATGATTTTCGCCGTTACGCAAGGCGACGAATGCCGCGGATCACCTTCGATCTGGTGGACGGCGCTGCGGGCAATGAGACCTCCAATCATCTGAACTGCGATGGGCTCGAGCGCGTCCGGCTGATGCCGAGGGTGCTGGTCGACATCAGCGAACGGACTCTCGGGAAACCTTTTCTGGGACACAGCTGGAATCTACCCTTCGGCATTGCCCCTATGGGGATGTGCAATCTGGCCTGGCCGGGTACGGACAAAGCGCTGGCTGCCGCAGCGGTCCACTATGGGATGCCGGTTTGTCTTTCCACATTTGGTTCCAGCACGATCGAAGAGACTCGGGAGCGCGCGGGCGACAATGCGTGGTTCCAGCTCTATGTCGGACCGTCGGTGGAAGGCGCACTGGAACTCGTAGCACGGGCCGAGAAAGCGGGTTATCAGCACCTGGTTCTGACCGTCGATGTGCCTGTGGTTTCCGCGAGAATTCGTGAGCGCCGGCATGGCCTGGAGGTGCCGTTCAGGATGCAGCCCCGGAATTTCGTCGATTTTGCACTGCACCCGTCCTGGGTCTTCCAGACGCTGATAGAGGGCGTCCCAAAGCCCGCCAACGTGATGTTGCCCGATACCGGGAAGGCAAAGACGACTTTCACACGCAATGAACTCCGCGGACACATTGATTGGGATTTCCTGGACCGCCTGCGCGACCAGTGGCAGGGTAAGCTGATCCTCAAAGGTGTCATGTCCCCGGCCGACGCGGTGCGTATACGTGATGCCGGAGCCGATGCCGTCTACGTTTCGAACCATGGCGGACGGCAGCTGGATGCGGCGCCGCCCGCTATCGACCTGCTGCCGACTATCAGGGATGCGGTGGGCAGCGACTATCCGCTGATCTTCGACAGCGGTGTACGCAGTGGTGAAGGCATCGTTAAATCACTGGCACTCGGTGCGGATTTCGTGTTGCTCGGCCGCGCTTTTCTCTACGCCGCCGGTGCGGCCGGCGAACGCGGTGTTTTCAGACTGGTGGACCTGCTCTCGGAGCAGGTGGCACTCACCCTGGCCCAGATCGGATGTCCGGATGTCGGAAAGGTCGATCGCAATGCCCTGGCTGTTGCGGAAGCTCGAGATCGGTCGGGCCCCGGATCGGATTGAAACATCGGAATTTGTCCAGGGAGGCATCGTGAAAGTACGCGGCGGTATGCTGCTGGCCCGCGCGCTGCGGGAGAAAGGGATCACGCAGGTCTTTACCCTGAGCGGGGGATTCTGCAACCCGCTACTCGAGGGATTGATGGAATGCGGTATTCCCGTCATCAACACCCCCCACGAGCAGATCGCCGGCCATCTGGCCGACGGGACCACTCGCATTACCCGCCAGCCGACCGTTTGTCTGGTCGGGCCGGAGGGTTTCGCCAATGCCGTTCCCGCGATGATGGAGGCCTGGGGTGAGCGCAGCCCCGTCATTTTCATCACCGGGTCGAGCACACTGAAGCGCGAGGGCAGTGGCGGCTTCAAGGAGATCAATGATGTCGCAATCGCCGCACCGCTGACCAAGTACAGCGCGTCGGTGACCGACGGGGAACGGATACTGGAATTTGTCGACCGGGCCTACAAGACCGCACTCAGTGGCTACCCCGGCCCAGTCCACCTGAGCGTGCCGGTGGACATCATGTTTTCTTCATTCGACGAGACGGCCGGGCAGCAGGAACGCCCCTTCGACCGCTCGCCAGTCCAGCCGGCAAGAGCCTGGCCTTGCCCGGAGGACCTCGCCCGGATCACGGACCGGGTCTGTGCCGCCCGGAAGCCAGTACTGATCGGTGGCCACGGTGTCTGGTGGTCGGGGGCGGAACATAAACTGGAAAATGCAGGCCGGAGGCTCGGCATACCGGTCTTCAACATACCCTACCACCAGAAATTGCTGGGTGAGGAAAGCGAATCTTACATGGGACTTGCCGATATCCATCAGTACCCGCCGTCCGGATTCGCCCTCGGTGAGTCGGATGTCGCTCTGGTGATCGGTGGTCGCCTGGACAACCAGATGAACTTTGGTAACCCGCCGCTGTTCCCCGGGAGCACCCGGCTGATCTGTGTGAATGGGTCGCCCGAGGAACTGGAGCTCAACCGTGCTGCGGACGAGACCCTGCTCTGCGATCCCGGGGTGTTTCTGGATGCGCTGAGCGAACTCGAAGACAGCGGGTGCTGGAACCTGAGTCAGGACTGGAAGGCGGAAAACCAGGCGAGGCGCCGGCAGTGGGTTCAGGACATGGAGGCGGATCTCGTGCAACCGGATGACGGCGACAGCGGTATCCACCCGCTGCAGCTCGCACTGGCGGCCCAGCGCCCGCTCGGGAGTGATGACTGGCTGGTCATTGACGGGGGCAATACCCACTTCTGGTCCGAGATCGCGATCAACATGGCGGGTTCGAAGGGGCAGCAGCTGAAGGGAATCCTGCATCCTGGAGCGTTCAGCATGCTGGGTGTGGGTGTTTCGTTTGCCCTGGCAGCGAAGCTCACACACCCGGACAGCCACGTCATGTTGATCAGCGGTGACGGGGCGTTTCTTTCCGGCGGCCTGAGCGTCGAAGCTGCGTTCCAGGAAGACGCACCGATCACCGTGGTCATTGACAACAACGGTGGTCTGACCACCATCTCCCAGCAACAGGAGCGGCTGTTCGGACACGACCGGCATGTGGCAACCGACTTTCGTGACATCCCGTTTCACGACCTGTTTAAAGGACTGGGGGGGCACGGCGAACTGGTAGAAACTGCTGACGATCTGGAGCCTGCACTACGCCGGGCCCTGGCGAGTGGCAAGCCGGCCTGTGTCAATGTCCGCACGCGGGGTGTGATCAGCCCGATCGTACTGGCGACCACCAGCAAACGCGACAAGGCCTCTATAGAATGAACGGCTCGTCCGCCCGGCCCACTGTGCCGGGGATGACGCCGTAGACCGCAGCCCTGAGGAGAGCAACGCTGGCCACCATCTCATCGCACGTACTCGACGCCGTGAAGGGTGTCTCGGCCAGCGGCATCCGAGTGGAGTTGTTCCGCTTTTCAGAAGAGGGTGTTCGAACTCGCCTTTTTGAGACTGAGACGGATGGCGAAGGCCGTATCTCTGAAACCATCAACATATCCAAAGATAGCGGCGGCTCAACCTTGGAACTGGTCTTCCATACCGCGGGTTATTTCACGGTTGGCGGACTGCCGGACGATTCCGGTCAGATCATGGATACTGTTCTGGTCAGGATCAGCCTGCCGGATCCGGATGCCCGCTACCACGTCCCGGTGGTGCTGTCGCCGCACAGTTATACGGTCTGGTGGTCCAGTTGAGTGCAGATCAAGACAAACCTGGCAGGAGGCCATAGGCGCAGATGAAGATTGCCGTTATCGGTACCGGGGCGATGGGTTCGGTGTATGCCGGCCTGTTAGCCGAGGCAGGCAACGAGGTCTGGGCTGTTGACCTGTGGGGAGAGCATTTGGATGCCATCCGTGAACGCGGCCTGCGGATCGAAGGAGCAAGCGGTGATCGTACCGTTCGCGGTTTGAATGTCAGCGACAGTCCGGATGCTGCCGGCATTTGTGATCTGGTGATCATTGCCACCAAAGCCTCGGGGGTTGGTGATGCCGCCGAAAGTATCGCCCCGATCCTCGGTCAAGGGTCTGTGGTGCTGACGATTCAGAACGGGCTGGGAGCCGGGGAGCGGATCGCGCAGCATCTGCCCACCGACAACGTGCTGCTCGGGGTTGCCGGGGGCTTCGGGGCATCCGTCAAGGCACCGGGCCATGTGCACCACAACGGCATGGAACTGATCCGCCTGGGCGAGATGCATGGCGGTATCAGCGACCGGCTGAACAGCATCGCCGCGCTCTGGCAGCAGGCTGGTTTCAACGTCAAAGCCTTTGCAGACATCAATCAGTTGATCTGGGAGAAGTTCATCTGCAACGTCACCTTCAGCGCGCCGTGTACGGTGTTTGGCCGCACCCTCAGTGAAGTGATGAACGACCCGTATTCGTGGAAAATCGCGCTCGGCTGTGCACTGGAGGCCTATGAGGCCGGGCGTGCAAAGCAGGTTGCACTGTCTTTCACCGACCCCGAGCAGTATGTACGGGATTTCGGCAGTAAGATGCCCGATGCCCGGCCGTCGATGCTGCTGGATCATCTGGATCAGCGTCCTTCAGAAATCGACGCCATCAACGGTATGGTTCCGGTGGTCGCGGCCGAGGTCGGTACCCAGGCACCCTATAACGAAGTCGTGACCGCGATCGTCAAGTCTCGGGAAACCGAATTCGGCCAAAAAAATTCGGATTAAACGAAACCGTCTGGCCCGATCAGTGCAGCGCCGGGATCAGAGAGGGCAGCAGGTCCCCGATATTCCCGCACAGTACGGCGTCAGCAATAGCGTCCATTTCCGTGGCTGAACCGTTGACGATCAGTATTCTGGCTCCGGCCTGTTTGGCAAGTGGTACCACTCCGGCAGCGGGATAGACAGACAGAGTTGAACCCACAGCCAGCAACAGATCGCAGTTTTTGGCTGCTTGTTCACACCTAGCCAGGTCTTCGGGGATCAGGTTCTGACCGAAGGAGATAGTGGCTGATTTGAGTATGCCGCCGCAGTCCGGGCAGTCCGGGTCATCCTCACCGGCTTCAAGGCGTTTGAGGACCACGCCCGTCTCGACCAGGTAGGCGCACGACATACAGCGGACCTTGCGAAGTGTGCCGTGGATCTCGATGACGATCTCCGGGCTGTTTCCGGCGAGTTGATGCAGTCCATCAATGTTCTGGGTGATGAGTGTGTTGAGTTTGCCGATCTGTTCCATCCGGGCCAGCGCCAGGTGGCCGGCGCTGGGTTGTGCCTGCCAGACCGTCGAGTCTGAACGCGAACGCCAGGCTTTCTTCCTGATCTCGGGATCGGACAGGTAGTAGCGGATATCGGAGAGTTTTTCCGCGTCAGGGTCCTTGGTCCAGACACCCTGTGGGCCACGGAAATCCGGGATACCGGACTCGGTCGAGATCCCGGCGCCGGTGAGCGCAACCACTCGCTGGGCTTCCTTCAGCCAGATCTTCGCCAGGGCCAGGGAATCCGTTTCCGTCATCGAACTGCCACTCGTCGGCGAGTCGGTTGTTGGCGCATAGGGTTGTGCATCCCGGGTATTCACCAGCTAAGCCTTGGGCGTTAGTCTAGAAGTCGATCCAATAAGATTGCAATCGGCAGAATCCCTGGCAGTCCGTCAACGGTCTGCCATAATTCCGGTCACCCGAGCGCGTTGACGTGAAAACGCTATCCGTTGGAATCAGACCGATGCTCTACATCATCCACGAGAACGACGAGTGGCTCCCGCCATTTCGGGAAACATTCCGTGATGCGGGTCTGGCGGTCACTGAGTGGCACATGGCCCGGTATCTGCCCGATCTTTCAGAGGAGCCGCCACAGGGGATCTTTTATGTTCGAATGAGTGCCTCTGCGCACACCCGTGGTCACCGCGGCGTTCCGGAGTTGACTTCAGGCGTGTTGTGCTGGCTTGAACGTCACGGTCGCAGGGTGATCAACGGCAGTCAGGCCCTGGATCTTGAACTCAGCAAACTGCGCCAGTACGAGGCTTTGCAGCGTCACGATCTGCGGGTTCCGCTGACTGCTGCCGCACGCGATCCGGAACAGTTGCTGCATCTGGCCCATGCAATGCCCGGGTCGTTTATCACCAAGCACAACCGGTCTGGCATGGGGCTTGGCGTTGAATGGTTTGAGGATCTGGCGGCTTTTGAGGCACGACTGAAAGGCGGAGAGACCGATCCGCCGATAGACGGTGTTACCCTGATCCAGCAGTACATCGATAGCCCTGATCCCTTTATCATCCGCTGCGAATTTATCGGTGGCAGTCTCGTCTATGCGGTACGCGTCGACACCTCGCAGGGCTTTCAGCTCTGCCCCGCTGATCTATGTGCTGTCGAAGGCCAGCCGGTTTCTGCAGCAACCGGCCAACGACCACTTTTTGAGATCATTCCCACCTACTCTGACCCGATACTCGGTCAGTACGAAGCTTTTTTGAGTGCGCATTCAATCGATGTCGCCGGCATCGAGTTTATTACCGATCATTCGGGGCGGAAGTGGACCTACGATGTGAACGTGAACACCAACTACAACAGCGAAGCTGAAGAACGCGCCGGTGTAGACGCAAGGGCCTATCTGGCCCGGTTTCTGCAACGTGAACTGGCTTGCTGCTAACCGGGAGCACGGATGGAAAAGCAGATTCTTATTGTTGTTCACCAGAAATTGTCTAACCCAGGCCTCGTCGGCCAGGCCCTGGTCCAGCGGGGGTATACACTGGACCGCAGGTGCCCATGTATAGGTGATCCCTTACCCGCTGACCTGTCCCCTTACTCAGCCGTAGTCGTATTCGGTGGACCGCAGAGTGCTAATGACGACCATGACGAGGGTATCCGTCGGGAGCTGAACTGGTTGGAGACGACCGCGTTGCCGGGCGACAGGCCGATGCTCGGAATCTGTCTGGGCGCGCAGCAGATCGCCCGTGTGCTGGGCGCTCGCGTAGGACCACACGACGATGGCCTGGTTGAAATCGGCTATTTCGAAGTCTCACCGACTGATGCAGGGCAAAAGTTCCTTCCGGAGCCAACCATGTTCTACCAGTGGCACTCCGAGACCTTTGAGATCCCTGTCGGTGCGGTGCATCTCGCGCACAACGGATCATTTCCAGGACAGGCGTATTCTTTTGAGGACCGGGTCTACGGCATCGAATTTCATCCCGAGATGACCCGGGAAATGGTCGACCGCTGGTGCAGTTCTGAAGGCGGAAGCCGGAAGCTCTCGTTGCCGGGCGCGCAGGCACACGATGAGCAACTGACTGGTTACGATAGCTTTGCGGGTTCCAGTCAGGACTGGCTGGAGCAGTTTCTGGATGGGGTCTTTCTGGCCGGTTGACGACCGACGATGTTGACGCGGCCAGGTTATCTAAAATTCGCCGGTTTCTTTTTTGTCAGTGCGACCGCCCGCGCCGTGCTGTTGTCCATACTGCCGCTCAAGGCCCTGTCGCTGCTGGGCAGTGCGCAGTATGTGAGTGTGCTTTTTTTCATCGTCAGTGCCTGCGGCATCGGTGCAAGCCTCGGCGTTTACTCGGTCCTGCGCCATGTCAGCCTGCACGCCGGTTTCTTGGCCAGCCTGGGTATGATGGCCCTTTCTGTCATCCTGCTGTCGGCGTCTACGCTGTGGGTGTTTTCCGTTGGGATGGTGCTGCACGTGTTCGGTGTCACAGCGATGGAAGTGATACTGAGCCTTTATGTCATGCAGCGTATCCCTCGTCGCCGGCTATCGGAATTCGAGCCGCTGAGGATGGTATCCACCATCGTGGCACTGTCCATTGGCCCCTTTCTGGGGGTTTACCTGCAATCGAGATACGACGACTGGCTCCCATTTGCGATCGCTGCTGCGGGTACGCTGGTGACGTTCGCGTATTTTCGGTGGCTGGGTCTGCACCAGATTTCAATGCAGGGCGTGGCATTGGGAACGGGCAACCCGACCCGGCACATCAGGCGTTTTTTCCGGCAACCCCGTCTACGGCTGGCCTGGAGTCTGACCTTGGCCCGTTCGAGCTGGTGGATGATGTTCATCGTCTACACCCCTCTGTATGCGGTCCAGTCCGGGCTCGGTGAGTTGCTGGGGGCTGCGATCATCTCCATCGGTTCGGCTTGGACTCTGACAGTCCCCTACTGGGGTTGGATCGCACGCCGCTACTCGCTGCGGCTCCTCATGCGAATGGGTTTTATCGTAACGAGTCTCATGACTCTGGCGGTCTTTGCCTTTTCGGGGAGTCCGCCGGTGGCCATGGGACTACTGGTTTTCGCGGCACTCGGAGCAACGATGCTCGACGGTTCCGGACATGTGCTGTTCCTGCGTGCGGTGCGGCCTCTGGAGCGCACCGAGATGGCAGGTGTTTTTCAGACCTACCGGGATGTTGCCAATCTGATTGTACCGGGTGTGTTCGCGATTCTGCTCAAGTTCTATGCTCTGCCAATTGTCTTCGCAGGCGCGGCAGGCTGGACGATGGCAGGCGCGATCACCTCGCGTTACATTCCAAGGAAAATGTGAGACCTTTGACGATCAGCTCTGTTGACGGCACTGCATAGTTAGGCAAATGCTAGCGGGTTCAGTACAGTGCGATTTGAAGTGGTCATTTGAGTTCTGCTCGAACGGTCTGAAACCAAGAGGATAATGCGTATGATCGAGGTCGAGAGAGTGCACCACCTGGGCATTCGGGTGATAGATGAACAACAGGCGATTGACTTCTATCGGCACTTCGGATTCGAAGTAGAACGCCGGGCGGACGGCGATGATGTCACCATTCTGACCAACCCGAGCGGTGTGGAGATCAACCTGATCTACAATGGCGTCGACCTGACCGGCGGCAAGAACATCCTGATGGATGTGCCGGAAAAACATCCAGGCTATACCCACGTTGCCTTGGCTGTGGGTTCGATCAACAGGACACTGAAGGCTCTGAAAGAAAGCAATATTGCCATCAGCCAGGGCCCGGTGACATTTGGCCGCAAGGGTTATGCCTCTGTGTTTGTTCGTGATCCTGATCGCAACGTGATCGAACTGCGTGGGCGTTACACTGATGAAGAAAACGTCGAGGGTCTCGAGCGTTACGATCCAAAGGCCCGAGCTATAGCCTGAAAAGGGTGGGTCGCAACAGGGCTTGGCTTTGGGCTGTTGACCGGTCGGTCCCGGATGCCGGGTATTTACCATTGCAGTGACTATCTTACGATGTGACAAAGTAAAGGTCTCAGTACAGAGTCGTTCGCCGGGACCCGGTCGAACAGACGCTGTGTTTCCGGTTTTCTAAGAGGAGGATTTCGATGAAAAGCTACGTCACCCGGGAGAGGCAGGATGAGGTCATGATCGTCCGCTTCGATCGGAAAAAAGCACTCAACGCATTCGATCAGCAGCTGATTCAGGAGTTGACAGAAACCGCGCACAGTCTGGCGGAGGATCTGTCCATCCGGAGTGTCGTCCTGGCCGGTTCCAGTACCGCATTCTCTTCAGGCATCGATCTGAAGGATACAGCGAACTGGGACCTCAGCCGGATGAGTGAACTGGAAGTCCGGCAGCGGTTCTATCGCGGGGTAAAACTCTGCCAGGCCTGGGAGGATCTGCCACAAATCACCATCACTGCCGCCGAAGGCATGATGGTCGGTGCCGGCTGTGCCATCGGCCTGGCCTGTGACTGGCGGGTGCTGGCCGAGGATGCTTACCTTCTGGTTCCCGAGGTTCAGGTCGGCCTGAATCTTCAGTGGGGCGCGTTGCCGCGCCTAGTCACGCTGGTCGGCCCGGCGAGGGCCAAGGAGATCTGTTTGCTCGGGGAAAAAATGCCGGCCAGTCAGGCACTGACGTGGGGCCTGATCAGCCGGATATCTCCATCCGGTGGGTCGGTTGAGGTCGCCTGCGAATTGGCCCGGCGCTGCGCACAGAATCCACCGGTCCCGGCGGTGATGATCAAGGAAGCGGTCAATGCCATCGCGGGCGCGCTGCACAAAGCCGGCAGTTATGCCGACGCAGATCAGAGTCAGCTGAGCGGGACCAATGCCACCGCCCGCGAGGCGAGGGCCAGCTTCGCCAGCCGGTCGTAAATTACTGATTCTTCCGTTCAGACAAATGAACTGATCATGGAGGCGCTTCATCCGGCCATTCGAAGTCGTGAGGTCGACAACGGCAACGGACTGTCAATGCACCTGATGGAGGTCGGGTTCGAAGAACCCGACCGTCCCCTGGTTCTGTTGCTGCACGGGTTTCCGGAACTGGCCTACAGCTGGCGAAACGTCATGCTGCCCTTGGCAGATGCGGGCTATCACGTGGTGGCGCCGGACCAGCGGGGCTATGGTCGAACGACTGGTTGGAATAGCGACTACAACGGTGATCTCCCGTCTTTCGCGATCGGCAATCTTGTCCGTGACGTTCTCGGGCTGGTCTGGGCATTGGGTCGGCGGCACGTTCTGGCAGTCGTCGGCCACAATTTCGGCTCCCCGGTGGCGGCCTACTGTGCATTAATGCGGCCTGATGTCTTCCGGTCTGTAGTCATGATGAGCGCGCCTTTTGCAGGTCCGCCGCCCCCAACAGCGATGCTTGAAGGCATCAACCCCCTGTGTGATGGCGAGGCGGTTCAGTCCGAACCCGAGGTTCACTGCGCACTCGCGGCACTGGAACGGCCGCGCAAACACTATCAGTGGTATTACTCGACGCCAGAAGCCAATGACGACATGCGTCACTGTACCCAGGGTGTCCATGATTTTCTGCGGGCCTATTTTCATTACAAAAGCGCCGACTGGAGCGGGAACCAGCCGTTTCGGCTGAACGCGTGGTCTGCAGATGAGCTGGAAAAGCTGCCCACGTACTACGTGATGGATCTGGACTCCGATATGGCCCAGACCGTGGCGCCCTACATGCCCTCTGCAGAGGCAGTCGCCGACTGCGGTTGGTTGAGCGAGACCGAGCTCGAGGTCTACAGCGGTGAATTCGGACGAACTGGGTTCCAGGGTGGTCTGCAGTGGTACCGCTGTGCCACTTCAGAGACCGAAAACAATACCCTGCGGCTGTGGGCCGGTCGCACCATCGATGTTCCCTCCTTGTTCATAGCGGGTCAAAATGATTGGGGGGTCTACCAGAAACCCGGGGCGTTCGAGGTGATGCAGGCCAGCGCCTGTACCCGCATGGAAGGATGTCACCTGGTCGCAGGCGCCGGCCACTGGGTACAGCAGGAACAGCCCGGCGAGGTCAGCCGGCTGCTGAGTGGATTTCTGGAGTGCCAGAAAAGCGGCTCTTGAACAAAATTTGGACGTCCCCGCATTGAAAGTCGCGGTCATCGGTGCCGGTGCCGCTGGCCTCGTCACCGCCCGCGAGCTTATCCGGGCGGGGCATGACGTCACGGTCTTTGAACAGGGCGACGCAGTCGGGGGTACCTGGATCTACCGCTCCGAATCGGAACCGGATCCGCTGGGACAGACCGGGGGGCGTGTTCACTCATCGATGTACGCCTCGCTGCGCACTAACCTGCCGCGCGATGTCATGGCGTTTATGGATTACACCTTTGATTCTGCCGGGGGCGGAGACGACGACTGGCCGCGTTATCCCGGCCACAGGGAAGTATTGCAATACCTGCGACGCTTCGCGGAGGCGTTTTCGGTCCACCAGCTGATCCGTTTCGATACCCGGGTAGTGGAAGTCTGTGATTCAGCGTGCTGGCAGGTCACGACGGAGCATTCCGGCCGGCACAGCACCGCTTCCTTCGACGCGGTGGCGGTGTGCAACGGGCACTATCATAAGCCAAGAATCCCTGCGATCCCTGGGTTGTCTGATTTTCCGGGGACCCTGCTGCACAGCCACAACTACCGTCAGCCAGAGGCTTACGCGGGCAAAAAAGTTGCCGTGCTCGGTGGAGCGTCATCAGCTGCCGACATCAGCCAGGAGATTGCCGGTGTGGCAGAGCACGTTTACCTGTGCGCAGACCTCTCCAAACAACATGGGATCGGATTCCGCGAGAAGCCCAACATCGAGCGTCGCCCGACAGTGAGTCAGCTCTATGAAAATGGTCGGGTTCGCTTCACCGACGGTACGATCAGTGAGCCCGTGGATCACTTTGTCTTTGCAACCGGTTACCACTATTCGTTCCCGTTTCTCGCCAGCGAGCTCATCAAGGTCAGCGACAACCATGTCACGTCGCTGTACCACGACCTACTGTGCATAGATCACCCGACACTGGCGCTGATCGGCCTGCCGTTCAAGATCATACCGTTCCCGATTTTCGAGATTCAGGCCCGTTGGTTTGCCAGGCTCCTGAACCGCGAATTTGCCTTGCCCTCGCGCGATGCCATGCGCGAGAGGGCAGCGTACCGCGTAGAACAACTGGTCCGAAGGGGGGTCAACCAGCGGAACCTACACAGCCTCGAGGACGGCCAGTACGACTATTACGACCGTCTGGCTGGCGAATGCACTGATCCGCCTCTGCCGCAGTGGTACCGGTCGTTGGGTGAGGCTGCCCGGCAGCACGTGCGCAGGTGGCCGGAAAGTTTCAGGGACCAGCCGCTTCGCTTCTACGGGGCGCCGACACGGTGTCCTAAGACCTGACGACTGGGGCCGGTTGGCCAGTCGAAATACGGCACTCGGCGTCTCCCGCTCCGTGCTTTGGACGGTGATACCATTGTTGTCATGGATCGTAATCTCATGGCTCTGACAGCGTACCTGGCTCTTGTTAACTCCGGCTGGTGTGATGTCTGAGCACAAGACCGTCATCATGCACGCCGACATGGATGCGTTTTATGCCTCCGTGGAACAACGTGATGACCCGGCCTTGCGGGGCAAGCCACTGGCCGTCGGTGGCAGCAGCGCCCGTGGCGTGGTGGCGGCGGCAAGTTACGAGGCACGCAAGTTCGGGGTGCGTTCTGCGATGCCGTCCTTCGAGGCGCGCCGCAAGTGCCCCGATCTGATTTTCGTGCGGGGCAACATGGCACTCTACAAACGCGAGTCCAGGCGGGTCTTCGAGATCTTTCAAGATTTCTCACCTGCCGTGGAGCGGCTCTCTCTAGATGAGGCGTTTATTGATCTCACCGGCACGGAACGCCTGCTCGGTGATCCCGTCGAAGTCGGCGAAAGGTTACGACGCCGTGTACACGACGAACTGGGATTGCCGGTATCAGTCGGAATCGGGCCCGTCAAGATGGTGGCAAAGATTGCCAGCCAGTCGGCCAAACCGAATGGATTGAAGTATGTGTCGCAGACGGAAGTGCGCGGCTTCCTCGATCCGCTACCGGTGAGACGGATATGGGGTGTGGGACCGGTGGCGGGGGATCGGATCGTGTCTGCAGGGTTCGAGACGCTCGGTGATCTGGCACGGGAAACTGATGCCGAACTCACCTCTCAGCTGGGTGACTGGGGTGTGGAGATCGCGAAACTTGCGCGCGGAGAGGACGTGCGTGACGTTGAACCCTATCGCGATGCCGTGTCCTACAGCGAAGAGCACACCTTTATGAACGATATTTCAGATCACGACATGCTCGAATCGATGATCCTGACCCACGCCGAGTCGGTGGCAAGACGGTTGCGGCGGGACGCCGTGCGGGCCCGCACCGTGGTGCTGAAATGGAAGGAAGCAAAGCGAACAGCACCAGGACCGCGGGGTTATCCGTTGCGTAGCCGCCAGGTGACTCTGGGCGATGCGACAGACGATGGAATGACGGTTGCATCGGCAGCCACCGGGCTGTTGCGTAAATCCGGACCGACCGTGCCGATCCGCCTGATCGGCGTTGGTTGTACAAACCTGCTAGAAGATGTCGACTCCACCCAGACGACACTCTTCCACGATACCCGGATGCACAAACGCAACGATCTGAACAAAACGCTGGACCGGATCGATGATCGCTTCGGTCAGGGTACGGTGACCCGTGCCACCCAGCACAGCACAGAACGCGCAGGTCTTTCGATCCAGGTCAAGCGCGGTGATGGGGAATAAGGGTTCGGGACCCATAGCTGATTGTTCAGTCAACCCACTGACAACTCGAGAATTGTGTTTGATATCGGCTGTCGTACTGGTCTCGGCGAATCGACTGGCCTATGATTGCTCTACCGGCGACCGGCTGTCTACCGGTAAAGATTGAAATGAACTAAAGGAGTATGTGCGATGCGTCTGAAGGATAAAGTAGCAGTGGTGACGGGTGCGGCGTCCGGCTTTGGTGCCGGGACGGCAGAACTGTTCGCCGCCCAGGGGGCTGGCGTGGTGGTGGCAGACATCAGTGACGAGGCCGGTGAGGCAGTGGTGGAGTCGATCAACACATCCGGCGGTCGCGCGGTGTACGTGCACGCAGATGTCACATCGAGAGGCGATGCCAAGAGGATGATCCAGGCAGCCAACGACCTTGGCGGTGGGCTCGACATCCTGGTGAATAATGCCGGGTATTCCCACCGCAACAAGCAGTTCAGCGAAGTGACGGACGAGGAGTTCGACAAGGTCTATGACGTCAACGTCAAGGCCGTTTTTATCGCGATTCAGGAAGCACTGCCGGTCTTGCGTGAGCGGGGCGGCGGTTGCATCATTAACACATCCTCAACAGCTGCTCTCCGTCCGCGGCCCGGTCTTGCGGTCTACTGCAGCTCAAAGGGTGCTGTGAGTAACCTGACCAAAGCGCTGGCTGTGGAGCTTGCACCGGACAACGTGCGGGTCAATGCGATCTGTCCCGTGATCGGTGAGACCGGTATGCTCGAGACCTTCATGGGTGTACCGGACACACCGGAGAACCGCAAAAAATTCGAGGCGACCATTCCCCTTGGCCGGTTTTCGACGCCCAACGACATCGCTCAGACGATGCTCTTCCTGGCTTCTGACGACGCATCGTTCCTGACCGGAGTCGCACTCGAAGTCGACGGAGGACGCTGCGTCTGATCGTACTTTTTCATACTGTGCGGGCGCCCGAGGTGATCTGGCATCCGTCATCCCTGAATAGGCAACATTGTTTCTCAAGGAGATATCATGGCAACAATCGATGACCGTCTTGCTGAACTGTCAATCACGCTTCCCACTCCCCCGGCACCGCTCGGCAATTACGTCGGTGCTGTCACGGTCGGAAACCTGGTGTTCATGTCCGGGCATGGCACCAACAAGCCCGATGGGTCATTTGTCGTGGGAAGAGTACCCGTGGACTGTTCCCAGGACGAGGCCTACCAGGCCGCCCGTCTGGTCGGTATCAATATGCTGGCGACCTTGAAAGAGCAAATCGGAGATCTCGACCGGGTCCAGCGGGTCGTCAAAGTGCTCGGGATGGTGAACGCTGAGCCGGGATTTGAGAATCACCCCGCTGTAATCAACGGCTTTTCTGACCTTATGGTCGAGGTCTTCGGCGACTCCGGCCGGGCCGCCCGGTCTGCTGTCGGGATGGGTTCGCTGCCGATGAACATCCCGGTAGAAGTCGAGATGATTGTCGAGATTGCCTAAGCCCCGGACGGGGCGGCGGCGTCTCAGCGGCCCTGACTCCGTAGCAAGCGGATGCCGGGCGGTATGACACAGCCAGGTCGACTTTGTGTTGACTCTCAGGTCTTACGATGGACTCGGACTTTTTCGATTCGTTTGATCTGACTCGCGTAGCCGTCGACGATGGAGAGTTGCGGTTACGTTATGCGGGCGAAGGTCCGCCACTGTTGCTGCTGCACGGTAATCCGCAGACCCATTTGATGTGGCATTCGGTGGCGCCGACTCTGGCGCAGCGTTTCACCGTATATTGCCCGGACCTACGCGGCTATGGCGAGTCCTTCAAGCCGCCGGCGACAGCGGATAGCACCCCCTATTCCAAGCGCAATATGGCCCGGGACATGGTGCAGCTTATGGCGCATTTCGGCCATACAGAATTTGCCATCGGTAGCCACGACCGGGGCGCACGCGTAGCGCATCGGCTCGCGCTCGATTACCCCGCGCGGGTCAAACACCTTGCTGTGCTCGACATCATCCCGACCATCGAGCATTTCGAGCGCGCCGACATGTCCTTTTCCATGGGCTACTACCACTGGTTCTGGTTTGCGCAGCCGCATCCGTTTCCGGAATCGGTGATCAATGCTGCACCGCAGGAGTGGTTCTTTGCACATTGCGCGCGCGAACCGAAGCACCGTGATTTTTTCCACCCACGTGCACTGCAGGATTACCTGGCCGCGGTAGAAAATCCCGACATGATCCGGGGCATGTGCGAGGATTACCGCGCGGCTTCTGGTATTGACCTGGAATATGACCGCGCGAACCGAGATGCAGGGGAGAAGATTCGCTGCCCGTTGCTGGTGCTCTGGGGTGCAAAGGGCCGGATTGGCGAATGGTACGAACCGCTGGAGGTCTGGCGGGACTACTGTACCGAGCCGGTGATCGGCGGTCCCGTCGATAGCGGGCACTATCTTGCCGAGGAGGCGCCGGGTGAGGTCTTGAGTTGGTTCCTCGAGTTTTTCGGCGATTAAACCAGAGGCATTTCTCCGGCCTTGGCTTGTGCCTGTCTGGCTAGGCCCGGGCGGCTCGGAAGCTGGTTGTTGCCTGCTCGTCAACTTGCAGGTTATCGCTGATGATGACGCCGTAATCTTTCTTTGCAGTGTCAATCGAAATCAGTTCGTCTCGAACATCGTCTAACACAAGCGAGATATCTCGTTCGAACGGGTCGCCGTAGCCGCCACCCGCTGGGCCGATGCACGCAAATTTGTCTCCAGTTTCCGCGGATGTATGTGGCATTTTTGATGGTAGCTCTTCAGTCCGCCCGTCGGCACGTTGCAGCGTGATCGCCGCTGTGTGGCCGTCTTTCCCCCCGAGAAAACCCCAGGGTTTGTATTTATGTCCCTCACCCTCAATTGATCCACCCCCATCCTTAAGGTAGGTGAATTCACGGATTGATCCCAGTCCGCCACGCCATTTCCCAGCACCGCAGACGTCCTCGCGTAGTTCATATCGTGTGACGCGGAGCGGGAGGTGAGACTCGATGTCTTCGATGGGATTGTTACGAGTATTAGCATAAAGCGTATCGACGGAGTCCATACCATCTATGCCCTTACGGCCCCCATAACTGCCTTCGCAGATTTCCATATGCACCCAGTAGTCGTCTCCATCAAGTCCTGAGAAGGCGATGACCCGCAGGTTGCCGATGCCGGCGGAGACCTGGGACGGTACGGCCTGACTGAGTGCTTTCATGACGGTGTCAGCCAGTTGATTGCCTGGGCAGAATCTCGCAATGGTTGGGGCAGGAAAGACAGGGTTGGCAAGGCAGCCTTCGGGCGCCACGATCCGGATCGGACGACACAGGCCGTCATTGACAGGGATGTGGCCATGAACGGCCGTGTCCAGCAGCACGGACCGGATTGTCAGCCAGATCGCGATGTCGACTGTACCAACGAAAGGCATGTTGATCGGTCGGTCAGGCACCTGGTCTGCTGTGCCATCCAGATCGACGGTCATTTCGTCGCCATCAACTGTGATGGTGACAACGATGGGCAGATCCTTCTTGTTGGTATCCGGGCTGTCGAGAAACCCATCAATAAAGGTCTTCGCACTATAGGTCCCGTCAGGCACCTGAGCGATAGCTGAGCGCATCAACCGTTCTGCGTAGGCCATAACCTGGTCGCAGGAGCGTTTAAGCGTATCTACGCCGTAGCGATTGACCAGTGCAAGAAGACGCTCCGCACCAATCTGGGATGCTGCAACCTGGGCTTCCATGTCGCCAACGACCAAGTCCGATGCGCGGATGTTGTCCCGCAGCATGTGCCAGACCGCTTCTACTTTCTGTCCGCGGTCGTAGACTTTGATCGCCTTGAACTGCAATCCTTCGGCATAGGCGTCGATGGCGTCTACAATACCGCAGCTGCCAGGCGACAAGGAACCAATGTCAAGGTGGTGCGCGGTCGTTACGGAATACCCGATCAGTTCTTCCTCATGAAATACCGGTACGATAAATCCCACGTCTGGCACATGACTGGCACCACCGTAGGCATCATTGTGCATGATCACGTCCCCGGGATGCACTTGCTCGCCCCGTTCATTCAATGTCTTTAACATCCCCCGGATGTAGCCAGGAATGGGGCCAGACTGGAGCGGGGTGGATTGGGTCGACTCAGCGAGCCCCCGACCCTGTGCATCGACCAGGCCAGCGCCGAAGTCCTCGGACTCGCGGATAATCGAGGAGTAGGACATACGCATCAGCTTATACCCCATCTCTACCGCGATGTTTTCTAGAGCACCCTGTATGACACTGGCAGTTACAGGATCGACATCGACAGTCTGGTTGGCGGTTGACTGGTCGTTCATGTGGTCTCTCCAATACGGATTATGATGTTGTTAGCAGCGTCTGCGGTAAAGGTGTTTCCAGGAGGTACGACTGTGGTTGAATCTCGTTGGAGAATTATTGCTGGACCCTCTATGGGTTCCTCAATCGGCAGTAATTCGCGCTGATAGAAAGCAGTATCGAAAGATTCCAAAGACCCATTGGCTCGAAACATACAAGGGGCGGAGGTAATACTGTCTGTATTCTTTGCTTGGTCGCTGTTCACTTGAGGTCTACCTATCTTGGGCATCTGGCCAATACCAGTCACTCTTGCATTGACGATCTCAATAGGGCTGTCTGGAAAATCATGGCCATACTCTGCTCGGTGTTGTGAGTGAAAGTGGTTAAAAACCTCGGCAGTTTTTTCTTCATCCAGCGAGCCACTTGGAATATTTACCCTCAGTTCGTAGCCCTGGCCCACATATCGCAGGTCCCCGGAGCGTAGAAAGCTGATATCTGCATGATCTAGACCATCTGCGAGGAACTGCGTCGTCAGTTCTTCCTCCATGTCTGCTAGATCATCGTTTAGCCGAGCCAGGTCCATGTTTTCGCTAACCTGAAACTCGGTTCGAATCGTATCGTACCTCAGGTCCGTAGTAAGCAGACCAACTGCTGAAGTGATCCCGGGATAGGGCGGGATGATGACCTCCGACATGTCAAGCGCGAGCGCGACATCTACAGCGTGAAGCGGTCCGGCACCACCGAACGCTACCAACGAGAAGTCCCTCGGGTCGATCCCTTTCTGCACAGTACGGGAGCGAATGGCGTTGGCCATATTGGCCGTGACGATGGTCAATATTCCTTCAGCTGTCGCTGCACTATCCAGACCAAGCGACGAGGCCAGGTCAGCGATGACCTTTT
>CAJXBY010000032.1 GCA_913051905.1 uncultured Gammaproteobacteria bacterium
TATGGCTGGGTCATGATGGTGGACCCGGTGGACCCGCTTCGGTCCGCTACCCGTTGCCAGAGTGTTTCTGTTATGAAAGGCATGATCGGATGAAGTAACCGGAGACACGCATCCAGCGTGTTGGCGAGCGTCCGCATCACGCTGAGTTTGCGTTGCTCCGACAGGTTTTCGTCGGCCAGCTGGATCTTGGCGATCTCCAGGTACCAGCTGCAGTATTCATCCCACACAAAGGAATGCAGGCCCAGGGCAATCTGGTCAAAGCGGTACTGTTTGATGGAGGCGCTGACATCGCCGGCAACCTGTTGCAGTCGGGATACAATCCAACGCTCGGCCGGCCCCGAGTCTTCCAAGTCAGCCGGGGCTTTCAAAAGTGGCTCGGTGTTCAGCAGTACAAATCGGGTCGCATTCCAGAGCTTGTTGCAGAAGTTGCGGAACCCCTCAATCCGGCCCAGGTCAAAGCGGATATCCCGGCCCTGTGTTGCAAGGCTGGCAAACGTAAAGCGCAGGGCGTCGGTGCCATAGGATGGAATACCTTCGGGAAACTGGCGCTTCGTATCTTCTGCAATTCGTTTCGCCATTTGTGGTTGCATCAGCCCGGATATCCGTTTTTTGACCAGGTCTTCGAGACCTATCCCGTCAATGAGGTCAAGCGGGTCCAGTACATTACCTTTGGATTTGGACATCTTCTGGCCGTCGGCATCCCGAACCAGGCCATGGACGTAGACATCGTGAAAGGGCACTGCTCCTGCGAACTTCAAACCAAACATGATCATTCTGGCGACCCAGAAAAATATGATGTCAAATCCCGTCACCAGGACGCTGGTCGGGTAGAAGGTTTTTAATTCAAGAGTCTCCTCGGGCCAGCCGAGCGTGGAGAACGGCCATAGTGCCGAGGAAAACCAGGTATCCAGTACATCATCATCCTGGCGCAACGGTACTTTTCTGCCGTGCATGGCTTCGGCCTTGGCGAGCGCAGACGATTCATCCCGGGCCACGAAAATATTGCCGTCGTCGTCATACCAGGCAGGAATTCTGTGGCCCCACCAGATCTGGCGTGAAATACACCAGTCCTGGATGTTGTGCATCCATTCGTAGTAGGTGTGGCTCCAGTTCTGGGGGATGAACCGAATACGACCATCCTCGACGGCCTTTATGGCGGGCTCGGCGAGCGGTTTTGCCCGGACGTACCACTGATCTGTCAGGTAGGGCTCAACGACTGAATTCGAACGGTCTCCGCGCGGCACCATCAACCGGTGGTCTTGGATCTTTTCAATCAATCCGGCAGATTCCAGATCAGCCACGATTTTCTTACGGGCCGCGTAGCGGTCCATACCATGGTAGGGCGAATCCGGCAGGTCGATTGCTGCATCGGGTGTCAGAATATTGACCGGCTCCAGCTGGTGACGTAGTCCGACCTCATAGTCGTTGAAGTCGTGAGCGGGTGTTATTTTCAGGCAGCCGGTACCGAATTCGGGATCAACATAATCGTCGGCAATGACCGGGATCAGACGGTTTGTCAGCGGCAGCTCAGCCTGTTGCCCGACCAGGTCGCGGTAGCGATCGTCTTCCGGGTGTACTGCGACAGCCACATCCCCGAGCATGGTCTCCGGGCGTGTTGTCGCGACAATGAGAGGTCTTCCGGTTCCCCTCAGCGGATAACGGATGTGCCACAACTGTCCGGATTCTTCCTCGGAAATGACTTCCAGGTCAGACAGGGCAGTGTGCAGAACGGGGTCCCAGTTGACCAGGCGTTTACCTCGATAGATCAACCCCTCATCGTACAGCTGGACGAAGACCTCGCGAACAGCGTGTGAAAGCGCTTCGTCCATGGTGAAGCGTTCACGTGTCCAGTCAACCGAAGCCCCCATTCGGCGCAGCTGACGGCTGATAGTGCCGCCGGACTCATGTTTCCACTGCCAGACCCGCTCTATGAAGCTCTCACGGCCCAGGTCGTGACGGCTTTTCCCTTCGCTTTCCAACTGTCGTTCAACAACCATCTGGGTGGCGATCCCGGCATGATCGGTTCCGGCCTGCCACAGCGTACGTGTGCCGGCCATCCGTTGATGACGGATCAGGGCATCCATGATGGTGTCCTGGAAGGCATGCCCCATGTGCAGGCTTCCGGTCACATTGGGAGGCGGAATTACGATGCAGTAAGGCTCGCCGTCACCTGCTGGGGAGAAAAACCCAGCCTTCTCCCACTGTTGGTAGAGCGCCTGCTCAATGGTATGAGGATCGAAACTCTTGCCCAGTTCGGCCTGAGACATACATTGACCCGAGTGTTTAGTTCGATGTGAAAAGACGGTCGACGTTCAAAGTGGCCGAAGTATATGCCAACCACTGCACCCCGGTAGCCGTGAACACTGTAGAAGTCAGTCCCTGATCAACCAGTTCCTGAGTTGGTGGCCCATCTCAGCATGCAGTTTGTCGCGTAGGGTTTCATCCAGAGTCTCTCCGGAACGGTGGGACAGTGTCTTCACGACAAGGTTGACCAGTTCAACGCAGAGTTCGTCGATCGTGTCGGGGTCGAGTCCGACATCAGAGCTGGCCGGTTGCGATGTGGCTGGCCCAGGCTGAGGCGGTTCCGGTCGAAGTACATCCGGCTGCGCACGGGCCGGAGCATCTGTTTCGGGCGATTGGGGTTCCTCTGGTAGTGTTTCTGTGCCGGTGAGGGTATGTGCGGGTGGCGTGTGACTGGATGCTGTGACTGTTCCGGAGTCAAACATGTCGACTGTTTCTAGAGACGGATTCTCTTGCGGCGGTTCAGCGGGGTGTCCACCCACAGAGTCGGAGGCGGGCGCAGTCTCCGGAGAGAAACCGCCCGTGGTCTCCTCCGGCTTCTCCGGGACCGTCTCAGTATCAGAATCAAGCAGTCGGCCGAGTTTCTTAAGTTCGGCTATGAGTTCAGTTTCTTCCCGGTCAGCCATGATCGATGATTCGCCAATCGAATCCGACGACTACAGTGAAATCCTGTGAGTCATTGGTTCTATACCGTGGTCACGGTAAAAGCGGTAGCGGGTCCTACCGGATTTCTTTTCGGCCTCTTCACTGCCGACGATTTCGGCCACGCGGATGAAGCTAGAATAATCCGCAACAGGTTCATCGGCGACTGAAACCACAATCTCTGCCTGTTCTGGACTCGGGGCGAGATGACTGATCCGCACCGGCGCGTCTGTCTTGTCGTCGTATCCGCAGCTGTGGGGCACGAAGCTGCTCTGCGAGAACGTCCACAATAGGTCATCAAGGGTACGGGCCTCAGCATCGTCTCGGGCCCGCAGATAAACGCTGTGGCCACTGGTGTAGGCTTTCTCGACGACACGACAGGCCAGTTTCAGCCGACCGCTACTGGAGCCAGGTTCGAGCACGTAGAAATCGATTCGCACCGGGGTCTCACGAGGACGAGGTCATGATGCCCGGTTGATCAGAAACTGGGTCAATAGTGTGACAGGCCGACCCGTCGCACCAATCTTGGTGCCTGACTTCCAGGCGCTGCCGGCAATGTCCAGGTGAGCCCAGGTCATGCCTTCTGCGAAACGGGACAGAAAACAGGCTGCCGTGACTGCTCCGGCACCCCGCCCACCAATATTGGCAACGTCGGCAAAGCCGCTTCTGAGTTGGGCCTGGTATTCATCCCATAAGGGCATGTGCCAGGCTCGGTCGCGGGTCTCTTCACCTGCTTTCAAGAGTTCGCGGGCGAGTTCGTCATTGTTGCTGAAGACGGCACTGGCAGGATGTCCCAGCGCCACCACGCATGCGCCGGTCAACGTAGCAATATCGATCACTGCAGCGGGCTTGTATCGTTCTGCGTAAGTCAGGGCATCGCACAGAATCAGCCGCCCTTCGGCATCGGTATTCAGAATCTCGATCGTCTTGCCGGACATACTGGTGACGATGTCCCCTGGTTTGTTAGCAGCGCCGTCAGGGAGGTTTTCGCTGCTGGGTACCATGCCGATCACGTTCAGTTTCAGACCCATTTCCGCTACTGCGACCAGCGCGCCAAATACACTGGCGCCACCGCACATGTCGTATTTCATTTCATGCATACCGCCCGCAGGCTTCAGAGAAATGCCGCCCGCATCGAAGGTCAGTCCCTTTCCGATCAATGCGATGGGTGCTTGGCCGCGGCCTCCACCCTGGTGCTCCATGATGATCAGCTTGGCAGGTTGCCGGCTGCCCTTGGATACCGACAGCAACGAACCCATCCCGAGTTGTTCCATCTTTCTTTCATCGAGGATGGATACCTTCAGGCCATGGCTGCGTCTGAGCTTACGCGCCTGGGTCGCGAGGTAAGTCGGCGTGCAAATATTTCCCGGCAGGTTGCTGAGGTCTCTCGCAAGATTCAGTCCGCTGGCAAGCGCCTGGCTTTCCTGGACGGCCCGCCTGGCGTGACGAGTCGAAGCGCGGTCCGTCATGGAAAAACTCACCCGGTTGAGCGTGTTCTTTTTACGGGGTTTCTTGCTCTTCAGCTGGTCGAAGTGATACGTCGCATCGGTGATCGAACTGGCCAGTAGTCGGACACGGGCATGCACATCGAGATCTGAGATCACCGCTTCGGCAAGTGTAATCACGGCATTTTGAACCGGTAACCGGGACAAGGCGCGGGCGGCTGCGTCAGCTGCCTGTTTGAATTCAGCGATGCCTGACGTGCTGGCCTTACCCAGCCCAACCAGCAACAGTCGCTGTGTCGTCGTGCTGGAAAGGTCGGGTACTATGAGGGTCTCGCCGCAGTTGCCCTGGATATCCCCGCGCCGTACCAGCCGGCGGACCAGGCCCTGGTTGGCGCGGTCTGCTTTTTGCGCACTGGGCGTTAATTTGCCTTCGGCGAGTATTCCGACAACGAGGCAGTCAGTTTTAAGGGTCGTGGGATCAGAGCGGGTCAGGTTAAATTTCATGTGATTCCTGTGGGTTGCAGTCCGGGCTGGCAGTTGGCCGTGTCATTTTCATAGAATGGCAGTATTGTGGTGTTTTGCTCCCGATCCTGTCAAAGCAGGCGTAGGCATCAGAGGCATGATTCTTCCACGGGCTTTTATACGAGAGGTGCTGGTGACGAGCAGCGCCGTCACGTTGGTCATCGTGATGATCTTTCTGGTTGTCCGCGCATTGGGGTTTCTCAGCCAGGCAGCCGAAGGCTTGATTCCGATCGACAGTATCTTTCTTTTGCTGTTGCTCAAGGTAATGACCTATATGGACGTTATCTTTCCGCTCATGCTATTTCTGGCGATCCTGATGGTTCTCGAGCGCTGGAACCGGGACAATGAAACACTAATTATGCTGACAGCTGGCTTCGGGCCAGGATACCTGCTCAAGCCGACCCTATTTCTGTTGTTGATAGGCGCAATTCTGGTGGGCGGCTTCTCGTTCTATTTTTCCCCACTTTCGGTACGGGTCGGCGGGGCGATAGAGCATGATTTCCGGAACAGCAACGAGATCAGCGGAATCGTACCCGGTGTTTTCATGGAAACCCGCAACGGCCAGGGGGTCTATTTTGTCCAACGCGTAGACCGTGAAACGTCGTTATACGAGCACGTGTTCGCCTACGGTTCCAACGCAGGTCAGGATGGCGTCATCATCGCAACCCGGGCTAAGCAGCAGTTTGGCGAAAACGGAGACCGGTTTCTCGTTCTTGAGAGCGGTGTCCGGTATGAAGGAGTGCCGGGTGAATCAGCCTACCGAGTGGTTGAGTTCGAGTCGTATATTCTGCGCCTGAAACTGGGGTTCATTCCGGAACCGCCGCTACCGCTGAGGGGCTGGGCCAACCGGGATCTGTGGGCGGAGTACGGAAACTATGGCGGTCTTGCCCGGTCGGAACTTCACTGGCGGCTGTCAAAGGTCGTCGTATTACCGGTGCTGATCCTGTTCGCCCTGAGCCTTGGCCAGATGGGCTCGAGGGGGAAACGCTTGCCGGCACTGTTTACTGCACTGGTCGTGTATTTCTGCTACACCAATTTCACCTCTCTGGCGGTAGCTGCGATGCGTAGAAGCGAGTCTGAATTTTCTCCGGTTCTGGGGTTGTGGACGGTACACGGGGTCTTTGCCCTGCTCGCGGTCTATCTGTTCTGGTGTAGGGCCAATAACCGGCCATTCCTGTCTTTAAATTTTCGTCCGATCGGTATTTGAGCAGATGCGGCTTATCGATTTCCACATCGGACGAACCATCTTGCTGCATTCCCTCATGGTTATGGGCGTCCTGGTCGGCATTTTCCTTTTCCTGACTTTTATTGATCAGTTGTCAGACCTCGGTACCGGTTCCTACGGTTTACTTGCCGTGTTGAGGTATGTCTTGTTGAGCACGCCCGGAATTGTCTACCAGATCTTTCCGATGGCTGCTTTGGTAGGCACCATACTCGGCCTTTCCGTTCTGGCCCGTCATTCCGAGCTGGTGGTAATGCGGGCGAGCGGTGTCTCGCTAGGCCAGATTACGGGTTCGGTACTTAAACTGGGTCTGTTGTTTGTGTTCAGTTCGATCGTCGTCGGTGAGTTGGTGAGCCCCTGGACCGAAACTATGGCACAGCGTGGGCGGGCGGAAGCGCTAGAAAGAAACATTGAGCAGAAACACAGCTCCGGGCTATGGATGCGGGACCAGAGCACGTATGTGAATGTTGGCGAAGTCCTTCCGGACTTGAGCCTCTTGCAAGTCAAGATATTTGAGTTCGATTGGCAGAAGCGTGACAGACTTCGCTCGCTGGTCTATGCGGCCAGCGGGCGCTATGCAGATGCTCGCTGGCATCTGCACCGGGTCCGCCGTACTGACATCGACGAAAAGGGCTTTGTTACGGCCTCGCACAGTGATGATCAGCGCTGGGAGACGAGTGTGACACCAGAAATGATGTCAGTTTTTCTGGTGCAGCCGGGACAGCTTCCGGTCTGGAAGCTGAAAAAATACATTGAGCATCTGTTGCAGAACAGCCAGGATACGCGTGCCTACGAACTGGCTTACTGGGGGAAGTTGTTTCTACCTCTGTCCACGGCAGTCATGGTGATTTTGGCGATTCCTTTTGTGTTCGGCAGTCTGCGTTCGGGAAGCCTTGGTCGGCAGCTCTTCTTCGGAATCATGATCGGTCTGGGGTTCTATGTCTTAAACAAGGCACTGGGCTATATTGTGCTCGTCTACGGCGTACCTCCCCTCATTGGTGTAATTTCAGCCCCACTGGTTGTTCTTTGCGCAGCCGTCGTTCTCTATCGCCGGGTGGCTTGACTCGGCTAGAGTAAGTCCTGCGTTCCCAACAGATGATCGGGAAATGGCCCGGCCAGTCCGGGTCAGCCCTGGTCAGTTGACCTGTTGTTGCTGCATGTCAGCGGGGTCGATTCCGGCCACCTTTACCGGGGTCTTCATGGCGTCGCGGCGGAAGGGTTCTCCGAGTTCCTGATTCAGCACAACCTCAATAAAGGTTGTGATGTTCTCATTCATCTGCTCTTTAATGGCGGTTCGAAGGCTCTCGGTGAGTTCTTTCATGTCTCGTACCTTAATGCCCTTCACACCGCAGGCTTCTGCGATCTGTGCGTACTCCACTCCAACGTTCAATTCGGTGCCGACGAAATTGTCGTCAAACCAGAGTGTGGTATTGCGTTTTTCGGCGCCCCACTGGTAATTACGGAAAACCACCATGGTGATCGCCGGCCATTCATTACGTCCGCAGGCCGTCATTTCATTCATCGAGATGCCAAAAGCCCCGTCGCCGGCAAAACCAACGACCGGCACATTCGGACAGCCGATTTTTGCCCCGAGTATTGATGGAAAACCATAACCGCAGGGGCCGAAAAGTCCGGGCGCGAGATATTTTCGGCCTTGTTCGAAAGTCGGGTAGGCATTGCCGATAGCACAGTTGTTGCCGATATCAGATGAGATGATGGCTTCTTTGGGAAGCGCCGCGATGATGGCGCGCCATGCCATTCGCGGGGACATGCAGTTGGGTTCGCGGTCCCGAGAACGCTGGTTCCAGGTAGTTCCGGGGTCATCGTCTTCGTGATCCATGGTGACCAGCTCTTTCTGCCAGTCTGATTTTGATTTTGAGATCAGTTCCAAGCGAGATTCGCGGCCTTTATCGCCGGCGTCCTCGGTGAGATTCTGCAGGATCTGTTCGGCAACCCGACGGGCGTCACCCTGAATGGCAACATCAACTTTCTTGGTCAGTCCGATACGGTCTGGATTGATGTCCACCTGAATGATACGGGCCTTCGACGGCCAGTAATCGATGCCGTAGCACGGTAGGGTCGAGAAGGGATTAAGCCGCGTTCCCAGTGCCAGCACCACATCAGCTCTGGAGATCAGTTCCATGGCAGCCTTGGATCCGTTATACCCCAGCGGTCCGGCAAAAAGTCGGTGCGATCCGATAAATGCGTCATTGTGTTGATAATTGCAACATACCGGCGAGTCGATTTTTTCCGCCAGTGCCCGCACCGAATCGATCGCACCGCTAAGGACCACCCCGGCACCATTGAGAATCACGGGAAAACTGGCATCAGAGAGAAGATTTGCGGCTTCTAGGATGGCCTTTCCCCCGCCAGGTGAACGCTCCATGCGGATGATCTGTGGTAACTCGATGTCGATCACCTGGGTCCAGTAGTCCCGCGGTACGTTGATCTGGGCCGGTGCGGATTCCCGCCGCGCTTTCTCGATCACTCGGTTCAGGACCTCGGTGATACGGGTGGGGTCGCGTACCTCCTCCTGGTAACAGACCATGTTTTCGAATGCGGCCATTTGTTTGACTTCCTGAAAGCCGCCCTGTTCTATGGTCTTGTTGGCTGCCTGGGGTGTCACTAGGAGCAGCGGTGAGTGGTTCCAGTACGCAGTGGCGATGGGGGTGACAAAATTTGTGATGCCGGGACCGTTTTGGGCGATGGCCATGCACATTTTTCCGGTCGCCCGCGTATATCCATCCGCACTCATCCCCGCATTGCATTCGTGGGCACAGTCCCAGAACTTGATTCCTGCGGCGGGAAACAGATCCGAGACCGGCATCATTGCTGAACCTATGATGCCGAATGCATGCTCGATGCCATGCATCTGCAGGACTTTCACAAACGCTTCTTCAGTGGTCATTTTCATGTTTCTTATCCCCTATCAAGAAATAAATTCAATGGATTATCGAACCCGTGACGCCCTGTGTGCAGGTGACTGCTCAGGCATTGAGCGCGGCCAGGGGTTCAGTAAATTCGTAGCCGAGATCGTCTGCCACTTCCCTGCAGGTGATCTTGCCACCGTGGACATTGAGTCCGTTTCTGAGGTGTTCGTCATCCACCAGCGCCTGTCGGTAGCCTTTGTTGGCGAGAGTCATGACGTGTGGGAGGGTAACGTTGTTCAGCGCGTAGGTCGATGTCCGGGGAACGCCGCCCGGCATATTAGCGACGCAGTAATGCACCACGTCGTCGACCACATAGGTGGGATCCGCGTGGGTGGTAGCCCGCGAGGTCTCACAGCAGCCGCCCTGGTCAATGGCCACATCGACGATGACAGAACCGGGCTTCATGGCACTGACCATATCGGATGTCACAAGCTTGGGCGCCGCTGCTCCTGGAATCAGTACCCCGCCGATGACCAGATCAGCTTCGAGGACGTGGCGTTCTATGGCATCTCGCGTGGAGAACACCGAGTTGGTGGAGCGCCCGAACTGTTGCCAGTGAGCCTCTATTACCTCCGGGCTCCGGTCTATGACCCAGACGTCGGCTCCCATGCCGACTGCAATATGCGTGGCGTGAGTGCCCACCATACCGGCTCCAAGAATGACCACTTTTGCGGGGTCGACACCGGGGACTCCGCCGAGCAGCATACCGAGCCCGCCGTGCGGATGTTCCAGGCAGTAGGCACCGGCTTGAATCGACATGCGGCCCGCGACTTTGGACATTGGCGCCAGCAATGGCAGTCCGCCGGCCGGTGAGGTGACGGTTTCATAAGCGATGCATATGGCGCCGCTTTTGACGAGATCTGAAGTTTGCTCTGGATCGGGCGCCAGATGAAGGTAGGTAAACAGAATCTGGCCTTCGCGCAGCATCGCACGCTCTGGTGCCTGTGGTTCCTTGACCTTTACGATCATGTCTGCGCTAAAAGCCTCGGCAGGGTCATTTGTGATCGTCGCACCTGCTGCGCGGTAATCTTCATCGGTTGCCCCGATGCCTTCACCGGCGAGGGTCTGAACGATCACCCGGTGGCCCTGTGCGGCTACTTCCCGGACACTGGCCGGTGCGAGTCCGACCCGGTATTCATGATTTTTTATCTCTTTAGGCACACCGATCAGCATGATTGTCCTCGTCAAATTGGCACGGTTGAGTCAGGGTTCTTTTGGTGATGAACTATAGCAGTCCGAAACCAGGGAATTGTCCAGGCATGAAATACGATCTTGAATTTCTTGAAAACTACTGGATGCCATTTACTTCAAACCGCGATTTTAAGGCCGATCCTAGGCTGGTTGTAAGAGGTGAAGGGGTCTACATGTACAGTCAGGAGGGCGAGCGCATACTCGATGGTTCGTCTGGACTGTTCTGCTGTGCCGCCGGCCACAGTCGACCTGAGATTGCCGAGGCGGTCTATGCCCAGTTGAAGGAAGCGGCCTATGTGCCACCGTTCCAACTGAGCCAGCCTCTGGCATTTGAACTTGCGCGCCGCGTATCACAGTTGACGCCCGATGGCCTGGACCACATCTTTTTCGTTAATTCTGGCTCGGAGGCGGTTGATACCGCTATGAAAGTCGCCTATGCATACCACTATGCACGGGGCGAAGGGCAGCGTCAGCGGTTCGTGTCGCGTGAACGGGCGTACCACGGGGTCAACATGGCCGGGGTGTCGCTGAGCGGTATGATCAAGAACCGGCAGGTGTTTGGTCCGGGGATTCCAGGCGTGGTGCACATGCGGCACACCTGGCTGCCGGAGAACCGTTTTGTCAAAGGTCAGCCAGAAACTGGAATCGAACTGGCCGACGATCTCGAGCGTATCGCCATGAATTACGGTCCCGATACCATCGCAGCCTGTGTCGTCGAGCCAGTCGCCGGCTCGACCGGTTGTCTGGTACCGCCAGCCGGTTACCTCGAACGGTTACGAGAGATCTGCGATTGTTACGGAATTCTGCTGATTTTCGATGAAGTGATTTGTGGTTTCGGCCGACTGGGGGCACCGTTTGGTGCGCAGGCGTTCGGAGTGACGCCCGATGTGATGACCATGGCCAAGGCGCTCACTAACGCTGCGCAACCCATGGGTGCCGTCGCTGTCAGCGACAGGGTCCACAGTACCATCATCGAAGCGGCGCCCGATAATGCTGTCGAATTTCCCCACGGCTATACTTATTCGGCGCACCCGGCAGCCTGTGCAGCGGGGCTTGCCACTCTGGACATCTTTGAGAACGAGAAACTGGTTGAACGGGCCTCTGATCTTGGGCCGTATTTCCTGGGTCAGGTATTTGCGTTAAGTGATCTTTCCATCATCACTGACATTCGGGGCTACGGCCTTTTTGCGGGATTCGATATTGCCCCGGACGGTGGGGCGGGCATACGCGGCCTGGATTTCCAGAAAAGACTGTATCGCAACGGCCTACATGTGAAGATGACCGGAGATGCAGGGCTGCTCGCACCACCGCTGATTTCAGAGCACCGTCATGTGGACCAGATGTGCGAGATTCTCAGACAGACACTCGCGGAATACTGAGAATTGCTCCCTTGCGGATTCTTATGAATAGAGTAAAAATGTGCCATCCGTAACCTAAATGCAACAATTAACGGTAAAAATGCGTTCGGCAAGTTACGGCAAGTGTAGTGTTGCCGGTTTTCATGAGTAATTTCATCTTAAACAGGAGGAATAAAGTATGAGTAGACGCACACAATCCGGCGGGTTGAACCAGAGTCGCCGGCGTTTCGTCAAGAGCACAGCGGTCGCCACCACCGCAGCTGCGGTGGGTCCTTGGGTGATCCGCTCCGAGGTTTTGGCCGCCTCGGGCCAGGTCAATGTCCTGATGTGGTCGGACTACCTGCCGCCGGGATTCCTTAAGGCCTTCACTGACAATACCGGTATCGCTGTCAACTACACGGGGATCGGCTCCAATGAGGAGATTCTCAATAAAATGAAAGCGACAAAGGGCAAGGGTTTCGATATCTGCAGTCCGACCAACATGCGTTCACTGCAATGGGAGCCGCTTGGTTTACTGGCGCCCTTTGACTACGGCCGGATCAAGAATCTCGGTAACGTGAACCCGGCGATGCTCGTCGTGGGTGACCAGGAGTGGAATTTTGCTGGTAAAGGCTCGCATTGGCTTCCGCACATTTGGGGTACTGAAGGAGTCGCCTGGCGGACTGACAAGTGGACGCCACCGCGAGCTGGTGAAGTGCCCAGTTACGGCGACATCTGGCAGCCCGACATGGAAGGCAAGACCATGATGCGGCCACATTCCGGCATGCTGGGTGCGGGTCTATATCTGGAGGCCAATGGAACACTGGCGCCGGGCGCGATGCGGGCTGCCTACAGCGACGAGGCGACCATGCGTAAGACTTGGGCCGTTGTCACCGACTTCTGCATCAAGCACAAAAGTCAAGTGAAACTGTTCTGGAATGATGCCGACACGCAGAAAAACGGCCTGATGAACCAGGGTGTGGTGGTCGGCCAGACCTGGGATGGCCCACCGATAACCCTGATGCAGAACGGTGATCCGGTCCAGTACCGCGCTCCAGCGGAAGGCTCCCTGGCCTGGGTCGACGGCATGTCCCTGTCGACGGCAGCGGAAGATATCGATGCGGTCTACGCATTTATCGATTACTGCTTCGCGCCGGAGCCGGCCGGTAAATCGATCGACGGCGGTGGCGACAGCAACTGGGGCGGCCATGGCTACAACTCTGCCGTCCTCGGCGCTGATCGCTATGCCAGTGGAGCATACGGCAAGATGTTCGGCACGGTTTATCCAGGAGATTCCTTGGCAAACCTCTGGCCGTGGCCCAAGGAGCCGCAGTGGTATGCCGACGTTCGGACCGAGTACCGCAACAAGTTCGTAAACGCCTGATAAGGCAGTCTTCAGCCCCCCGGTACACCCGGGGGGCTTCGATTTCTCAGGTGTTGCCCGCACCTTCAAGGCGACAACACGTGATAGACCCGGAATTTCCCGGGATGTCAGTCGCTCGGAATTCGTGACTGCTCTGCCTAGGGGTGGGTTATGAGTGCTGACGTACAATTGGAGGACATTGGTGTCCGTTTCGGAGACTTTGTCGCCGTGCGCGACGCCAATGTGACGGTCAAGGGGGGCGAGTTTTTCAGTTTCCTGGGCCCGTCCGGTTGTGGCAAGACAACCCTGTTGCGCACCATATCCGGTTTCCAGACACCTAGCACGGGCAGGGTACTGATCGACGGACGAGACATGGCCGGTACCGGCCCCAATCAGCGTCCGACGGCGTTGATTTTTCAGAACTTGGCCCTGTTCCCCCTGATGACGGTCTGGGAAAACATCTCCTTTGCCCTGGAGGTCAAAGGTGTCGGCAAGCGCGAGCGGCGCAGACGTGCTGACGAGTTGCTTGAACTGGTCGCTCTACCTGGCCAAGCCGAAAAGATGGTCGATGAGCTTTCCGGTGGCCAGAAGCAGAGGGTGGCCGTTGCCCGGGCGCTTTGTGCCGAGCCGGAGGTTCTGCTCCTTGATGAACCGTTGTCCGCACTGGATCTGAAGCTGCGCCAGCGGATGCGAACGGAACTGCGTGCAATACAGCAGCGTGCCGGGATCACGTTTATCTATATCACGCATGACCAGGGTGAGGCTTTGACCATGTCTGACCGGGTGGCAGTGATGCGTCAGGGTGTGATCGAGCAGGTGGCCGACGGCACCACGGTTTACGATCATCCGGAAACAGCCTTTGTCGCTTCTTTTGTCGGCGAAAACAATGCGTTTAGCGGGCGGGTAGTCGATAGACAGGAGGATGTGGTTTCAGTAGAGACCTCAACGGGCGTTTTCCGATGTCGGACCTCGGGGTCCGAGTCACTGTCAACGGGTGACGATGCGCTCGTTTTTGTCCGTCCGGAGTCATTGACCTTCAGCGATGTCGGGCGCTCTGATAATCTGCTCAAGGTCCGTCTCACAAACCAGGAATTTGAAGGTCATTTCTGGCACTTGGTCCTGAAAACAACGGACGGTAGCCCGATCCGTATGTCGGTGGTCAATGACGCCACCTCGCGGGCCCACCAGATCGACAGCGAGGTCACCATCGGGTTTGATATCGCCGGGGCGATCGCCCTGCCGAGCGGCGCGCTGGCTGCTGAATGACCAGGTAAGGGGCGGGCCTATGTCCGACTGGTTTCAGAAATTTTTCAGGCGAAACGGCTTTGGACTTTCGCTATTCATGCTGGCCGTTGTGTTTTTCTGGATCGTGGTCATGATCGTTCTGCCACAGCTGTTGATGCTGGACTTCTCATTCCGTTTCAACTGGCACCACATGGCCCCGGCCAAGATGGGTGGGCCAGAGGATGTTTACACTCTGACGCATTACAAGTTCCTGATTTATGGTAGTCCCAACAACCCTGACCCATTTAACATCGTCGATGTCACGGTGTTTTTCCGGACGATTCTGGCCGCGATCTGTATCACCGGATTTGATCTCGCACTATGTTATCCCATTGCCTATTACCTGGCCCAGGTCGCAAAAGGCGGTAAAGCCAGGTTCTTTGTCCTGGCACTAATCGTCCCGTTCTGGGTCAACGAGATTCTGCGGGCATTTGCCTTCCGCATACTGTTCGGGGAGGAAGGCACTATAAATGCGTTGCTGCTTGCAACGGACCTGCTCGACCAGCCGATCGACTTTGTCCGGGAAAACGTCGCACTTTATGCGGGGTTGGGTTATGCCTATGTTCTTTTGATGATTTTTCCGATTTATAACGCTGTGGAAAGCCTGGACCGCAACCAGATCGAGGCCGCACGTGACCTCGGTGCGGGTTGGCCTCGAATCCACTGGCGGGTGGTCATTCCGTTTGCCAAGCCGGGCATTACCTCGGGCTGCACCATGGTATTCATGCTGACTGCCGGTGCACTGGCGCTGCCGCAGATCATTGGTGGCCCCAGCAGTCTGTGGTTTACACAGATCATCTACCAGTGGTTCAACACCGGAAGCAACTGGCCAAGAGGCTCGGCATATGCCATCGTGCTGCTCATCTCCTGTGTCTTGCTCGTGCTGCTGATGATGCGAGTGTTCAAAGTCCGTATCGGTGAGATAGGCAGATGACGGCACAGACTGTTTTAAGGCTTTCGGTAGGCTTCTATATCCTGCTGTTCTTCGGCTATCTGTTTGGGCCGCTTGTGATCATGTCGATCACAGCTTTCAATAGTTCCACGTTTCCGGCGGTGTCTCCGTGGGAATGTCTGTCTGGAGAGTGGTTTCGCGTGCTGGTTGAAGACGACAAGATCATGACTGGCCTGCGCAACAGTCTGCTCCTCGGTGCCGGGGTGGTCATGGTGGCAGTCCCTATTGGACTTGCCGGCGCTTTGCTCCTGACTCAGTTGCGACATCGGGTGCGGTCGTTGATCTACATCATTACGATTTCACCCATCCTGGTCCCTGGTGTGGTTCTAGGAATATCAACCCTGATTTTTTGGGAGCGCATCGACCGCGTGGTGCTGGACACCGACTTTTTCTACGATGGATTTTTTCTCACGATCATTGGCCAGTCTACTTTTATCTCGGCCTACACTATGTTGATTTTTATCGCTCGCCTGCAGCGATTCGATCCGCTGCTGGAAGAGGCTGCTCTGGATCTGGGCGCGACCCATATGCAGGCCTTCCGCAAGATTCTGCTGCCGTTTCTGAAACCGGCAATCGGGTCTGCGGCAGTTCTGGCATTTCTGGCCTCATTCGAGAACTACAACACGACCGTTTTTACGATCGTGTCGGAGAGCACACTGACCACAGTTCTAGCCAGCAAGGTACGGTACGGCATCAACCCGTCAATCAGCTCGTTAGCGGTCATCATTATCAGTCTGACCGTGCTGTTAGCAGTGATTCATGAGTTATTCAAACGCCGGGAGAAAAAGCTTCAAGCGCACCGCGAATCTTACGCACTTGGCACAGCTGTACCAGCGCGTCGTCAACGCCCGATGATGGTGCCAGTGACGGCTGTGGTAGCGGTCGTTTTTGTCTCTCTGCTCGGTACCAGCTGGGTCGCCCGGGGTTACAGTGTGAATGAATGCAAGGTCCGGGTGGTCGAGGAGAAAAGGAAGCGGACCGAGCAACTGAGCGAGCAGCGCATCGCCGAATCCCGTGCCAGGCGGGCTGCCGAGCAGTCCAAAGAATCCAGCGATTCCGCGCTCAAAGCCAACGCTGAAGGGCGCCAGTATCAGAGCATCTTTGCTCCGAGCAATCTTGCTGGTCAGGTCGATTCCGATAGTGAATCTGATCAGGAAAAGGGTACCCAGAGCGCTGTCGAGGCGAACAAAGAAGGGCGCCAGTATCAGAGCATCTTTTCTCCCAGCAATCTTAAGAATCAGGTGGATTCCAGCAAGGACTCGAACCAGTAATAAACGGCGATGTCAGGCGGGGGGTGAATACTGACCACCGTCTAGCGTCCCATGTCGTAAACACCATGATTGAAACCACCTGTATCGGCGCCTACCCCAAGCCCGTTTATGTCGAGCTTCCGGACTGGTTCAAAAACCCGGAAGGTCTTGACACCGCCGACACGACGCTGTTGTGGCAGGCGGCACTGGCATCAATGGGCGGAGATGCCGAGGCAATCATTTCTCGAGGCGTAGAGGAAGTCATCCAGGACCAGGTGGCGGCCGGCATCGACGTGCCTACCGACGGTGAGGTGCCCCGCGAGAACTACATTCACTATCACTGCCGACATATCAAGGGTATTGATTTCGGCACACTGACCGAAGTGTCGCTGCGAAACGGTGCGTATTCAGCGAGACTACCCACAGTTACCGGCCCCGTCAGTGCCTGTGATGACTTTCTGGTCCATGACTGGAAGAGAGCACAGCGATGTACTGAGCGGCCCGTTAAAATGACCTTGCCGGGTCCGATGACGATCAGCGACACGACCGCGGATGCCTATTACGGTGACCCGGCCCGGCTGGGGGCAGACCTAGCCGACGCCCTGAACCAGGAGGTCAGGGCTTTGGCCGACTCTGGATGCCCCAACATTCAGATCGACGAGCCGCTATTTGCGCGCAAACCCGACGCGGCACTTGAATATGGGTTTGAAAATCTGGAGCGGGCGTTTCATGGTTGCCCTAAAACGGTCACGCGAACCGTCCATATGTGCTGCGGCTACCCGGACCGGCTGGATAATCCCGACTATCCCAAAGCGGACCGGCAGGCCTATTTCGAGCTGGCAGAATCCATCGAGTACTCGTCGATTATGGCGATCTCGTTCGAAGACGCGCATCGTCATAACGACCTCAAGTTGCTGGAGCATTTTGCCCGGACCAGTGTAATTCTGGGCGTGGTCGCGATAGCTAGGAGTGAGATTGAGTCATCCGATGAAATCGCCGCACGTCTCGAAGCTGCCTTACAGCATATCGATCGTGATCGATTGGTCGCCGCGCCCGACTGCGGTCTGGGTCTGCTCGGCCGCGAACTCGCCATCACCAAGCTGTCGAACCTGTGTGAAGCCGCATCGCGGGTTGACTAAAACCGTTGGGCGCTGCCTTTCGGTTCTGCTGGTCACAATGGTGGCCGGAATTACTGCCTGTAACGACCCTGACAACATCGCTGTTCAGACCGAAGATGCTGCAGAGATCCCGTCCAAGACGCAACAGCCAACTGTAGAAACCGGATCGGTCCTGCCCTGGCATCTGGAGTTGAGCCTTGAGATCAGGCACACAGATACCGATCAACTCGCGACCGGTTCGAATCCGGTTTCCGGTGCATCCGATAATGCACTGCTCGAGCGTATACAGCGCGTGAGGGGCGGTGACCTTGACGAGATTCACCAACGTCGTTTCCTACGGGTGCTGGTGACGTACAGCCGGACCAATTTCTTCTTTGATCGGGGGGCTCGAAGGGTTATGAGTATGAACAATTGGAGGCGTACGAGAAATTCCTGAACCAGGGGGTCCAAAGGCGTGAAAACCGGGTCAAGCTGGTCTTCATTCCGGTGCCATTCGACCAGTTGCTCGAACGCCTGGCCTCAGGTCAGGGCGACATCGCGGTAGCAGGGTTGACCATCACCTCGGCTCGACAGAAGTCGGTTGCCTTTACTGACCCTTACTTGAAGGATGTGACCGAAGTGGTGGTCGGTCGACCGGGCCTGGGGGAGTTGCCCGATCTGGCATCCCTGGCCGGCCGCCAGGTCTTTGTCCGCCGCGGCTCAAGTTATGTTGATCATCTCGAAACCGTGAGCCACCGGCTTGAGAGCCTCGGCTATTCAGCGATCAAAATCCACCAGGCCGACAGCAGGCTCGCGACCGAAGATATTCTCGAACTGGTCAACTCTGGGGCTTTCGACCTGACAGTTGCCGACAGTCACATCGCGAAGATCTGGGCAGAAGTATTTCCGGCACTCAAGGTATACGAACATCTGAAAATCAATGAAGGGGGGAGAATTGCCTGGGCTATCCGCAAGGACAGCCCGAATCTTGCCGAACACCTTAACCGGTTCATCGACGAAAACAAGAAAGGCTCACTGCTCGGCAATATTCTGTTTACCCGGTATTACAAGACCAACCGCTGGATCACTAATCCACTGTCTGGCGCGGACCAGGAGCGGTTGCAGCAACTGAAAGCCCTGTTTGAACGTTATGGCCGGATGTACGGCATCGACTGGCTCAAACTGGCTGCCCAGGCCTACCAAGAATCACAGCTTGATCAGAGCGTGCGCAGTCCTGCAGGTGCCATTGGGATAATGCAGTTGCTGCCCAGCACTGCTTCTGGGCAGCCGATCAATGTTCACAACATCGAGCAACTAGAGAACAACATACATGCGGGCGCAAAGTATATGCACCACCTGCGTACCAGCTATTTTAATGACACTGCGATTTCCGTAGCGGACCAGGTTGATTTCGCCTGGGCTGCGTATAACGCGGGCCCTGCTCGCATCAGAAAGCTGCGCAGCGTTGCTGCCGGTCGGGGATTCGACCCGAACCGGTGGTTCGGCCATGTAGAGGTTTTTGCTGCTGAGAAAATCGGCCGGGAGACGGTCGACTATTGTGAGAAACATCAATAAATACTACGTTGCCTACAAACTCTATTTAGACATTCAGGCGGGGGATGGCAGTTGACGGGCTTTGCCCCTGTTTAGTCGCTCAACTTCCAAGGATCCTGGTCTGGTAGAAAATCCTGGTTGATGTTTGCCACATCATTGTGACCGAAGACGCCTTCAACTCTGAAGGTGACCCTGAAAGTTGCATCGTGATCTTGCTCGGCAGGAAAGCGCACCCCCGGTTCTATCTCCCAGAATAACCATTCGCGGGCTGTCATGCGCCGATAACGCAGTTTGACTTCCGCATCATTCAGTTCTAGATCAGGCTGGTTCCGAAGGAAAAAATTGAGATCGTAGGCGATCGCCTGCTGTTTCTCGCGCTTCAGGCGCTGGAACAAAGTGAAGTACTGGTCAAAACAGAGCCCGTCGTTACACATTTCCGGATTTTCTTCATACCAGCGGATCTCCGTTGTGGGGCGAAAGAACAGATGGGATGATATCAGGCGGTTGAAATCAATTCTGCCGTTATATTCGAATCCTGCTTTCGTGAAGTAATAGAGCTTGTTGGTGAGAGTCGGTACCGATCGTCCACCGGTCACGTAGCTCTTGCGATGACTCATCCGGCCATACGGCTGGTATTTACCGATGCGTTTACGTATTCCGATATCGAACCTCAGCTTGTGCCTCCGTTTGTCGGACCGTGGCTTGATCCTGAGGCTGATGTTCTGGTCGTCTTCGGCGAGGTCCCGGTTGGCTTCGTGCTCGTCGCTACCAAAGATAATATGGAGTCGTTCCTCCGTGCGGGGTAGAGAGAGCTTGCCCCGCAGCCCGCCGCCCAGGCTGGTACCGTCCTGGCC
>CAJXBY010000033.1 GCA_913051905.1 uncultured Gammaproteobacteria bacterium
TTTTCGCCATCCCTCTGGCCAATCTTGTGCAGGCGGTGTTCAATGCCTGGCCGAGCAAAACCTAAACTGAACGCACCCTGGGGGGTTGTCATCAGGTTGTAGGATTCACCCCGGCAAGCCCGAACTGAGTCTCTTGACGCAGTTCTGGAACGGGGTATGATCAGTCGCTGTAAGCATCGGTAACAGACTGTTTGTAAAGGTAAATATGAGGGATTCAATCGCGAGCAACGATACGGCAACGGGCCAGGATTTCAACGCTGTCGGCACGGCTACAGACGGCGCCACCCGAGGCTACGAAAGATGGGGTATCCACCAGCTTATCCGATGCCTTGGAAACCCCAAAGTCAGTGTCAGCTTGTGGGACGGCTATTGCGTCGGCCCCGATGGAGAAGATGCCCTGGGCACGGTCCATATACGTAACCGCCAGGCGCTCAATCAGTTGTTTCTGAAGGGCGATGTGGCCTTCGGGGACCAGTTCTCCGCCGGGGGAGTCGAAGTCGAAGGCGATCTGGTCGACATACTGCGCGAACTCTATGCCGCACAAAGCCGCAGCAAATCCAGCCTCAAAACGATCAGTGAGATTCTGAACAAGCGCGGTCCGCGGCGCAATACGCTCGCCGGGTCTAGAGACCACATCCATCACCACTACGATATCGGGAATGATTTCTACCGTCTCTGGCTGGACCAGGAGATGCAGTACACCTGTGCATATTTTCCGGAAGAGGACATGACGCTGGAGGCGGCACAACAGGCCAAGTTGGACCACATCTGCCGCAAACTGCAGCTCAAAGCCGGTGACCGGGTCGCCGAAGCAGGCTGCGGCTGGGGTTCTCTTGCCCGTCACATGGCAGTGAACTATGGCGCACAGGTGACGGCTTGGAACATCTCCCGTGAGCAGGTCGAATTCGCTAACGAGCGCGCCAAGGGCGAAGGTTTTGACAAACAGGTCCGTTATGTTGAAGACGATTACCGCACAATAAGCGGCGAGTACGATGTGTTTGTCTCGGTCGGTATGCTCGAACATGTAGGCAAGCAGAATTACGCGGAACTGGGTCGGGTTGTGGACCGCTGTCTGGTTCCAGCCGGCCGGGCGCTGATACACACCATCGGGCGGAACCGGCCGAAGCTCATGAACGCCTGGATCGAGAAGCGGATCTTTCCGGGTGCTTACCCGCCTACCTTGCGCGAGATGATGGACATACTGGAACCCTACAATTTTTCGGTGCTTGATGTGGAGAACCTAAGATTGCACTATGCACGAACGCTGGAGCACTGGCAGGCGCGGTATAACCAGGCGGTGGACGAGGTGATCCAGATGTTTGACCAGGACTTCAGCAGGGCCTGGCAGCTGTATCTGGCAGGTTCTGCGGCTGCATTTCTGGATGGCTCTTTGCAGCTGTTTCAGGTGCTGTTCACCCGCCAGCGGAACAATCACATTCCGTGGTCGCGGTCTCACCAGTATCGATCCTGAATCACCTGTCCTTGTCACGCGTGCCGGGTGCACACCACCGGGTTCCCAGCGGTCGAAGCGCACCACGGTTTTCACCTTCCGGCCGCTGCCGTTCACCCGTGGAGCGGGCCCGTGAGATATCCACGTGTGACGCATCGGGTCCGAATGACGCGCAGCAGGGCCCCGACCAGGGTCAGTTCAGCCGGGAAGGATTCACGGTTCTCTGGTGTTGCCAGACACCACTTCAGTTTTCCAACTGAGGTAGAGCCTCGCGTGTGCCGACCCTGATGCCGGCGCGTAAACGTCGGCAAAGCAGGCGTCGCGGTCGATGGCGGAGGGCTTTACGCACCACAGGGTTTGGGCTGATCGCTGTGGTGCTCAGTGCCGGCGGCTACCTTCTTTACCGTTTTGATGCCGACCTGCGTAGCAGCTTCGAAGGGCGGCGCTGGGCAGTGCCTGCACATGTTTACAGTCGACCCCCGGCACTCTATCTGGGCCTGCGCACGACCGTAGGGGACATCGAGTCCCAGCTGATACGCCGCGGATATCGTAAGGCACCAGCAGCCGCGAGGCCTGGGACTTGGGCGCGGTCAGGTGCCGCGTTGACCGTCTACGTCAGAGGTTTTCACAGTGCTTCCGGTTACCAGAATCCAGTGCGGGCCCGCCTGTCTGTCGTTGATGGCCGAATAGCAGCGCTTGCCGGCCACGACGGGAAATCTTTGTCGATGGTTGAGTTGGAACCACAACTCATCGGCAGCGTTCTGCCTCTGCGGCACGAAGATCGTGCACCGATCCGTCTGCACGATGTGCCGGAGTCTTTGCTGACTGCACTGTTGGTGATGGAGGACCGGCGGTTTCTGCTGCACCATGGGATTGACCTGCGGGGTATTGTCCGGGCGATGTTTCAGAACCTTAGGGCCGGCCGGATCGTTGCCGGTGGCAGTACGCTGACGCAGCAGCTGGTGAAAAACCTCTACCTCGACCCTGAGCGGACGCTGCGCCGGAAGCTCACCGAGGCTGCCATGGCTGTGTTGCTGGAATTGCACTACGGAAAAAATGAGCTTCTACAGGCCTACGTCAACGAGGTCTTTCTGGGGCAGTCAGGTAACCGGGCCATTCACGGTTTTGCGCTGGCAAGTGAACATTTCTTTGGCCGCCCTTTGGTAGAACTGTCTGTCGCAGAACTCGCCTTGTTGGCGGGCATGGTCAAAGCGCCCAGTCGTTACAACCCGGCACGTTTTCCAGAGCGGGCTCGGGTCAGGCGGAATCTGGTCCTAAATGAGCTGGCGAAAGCCGGTCATCTTGACCCAGAGACGCTTGCCAGCTCCCGTAATTCACCGCTCAATGTGATCAGGCGGACGGCACGGGTGGCTGGAGGGTCCCCTGCGTTTTTAGACTTTGTGCGCCGGCAGGTCGCTCGGGATTTCGACCCCGATCTGTTGCGCGCTGAAGGTCTGCGGCTTTATACCACCATTGACCTGCAGGTTCAGCAGCGGGCTGAGCGGGTCCTGTCCCGTCGACTGGACCAACTGGAGCAGGAGCATGGGCTGGAACCCGGTAGTCTGGAAGGAGCCGTCCTGGTCATCCGGATAGAGACTGGCGAGGTGCGAGCACTGGTGGGGGGGCGGGACCCCCGTTACGCCGGCTTCAACCGTGCACTGGATGCGGCCCGGCCCGCCGGGTCATTGCTCAAACCCGCGGTTTATCTGACAGCACTCGATCGGCCCGAGCACTACACGCTTTCCACCCCCCTGGATGATTCGGAATTTGAACTTCCCCAGGCTGGAGGGCCGAACTGGCAGCCCCGAAACCATGATCGGGAAGATCATGGTTATCCGCCGTTGATTGCGGCACTGTCGAATTCTTATAACGTGGCCACAGCCCGCCTGGGGTTGACAGTCGGAATTGACGAGATCATTGATACGCTGCGTGCCTTGGGACTGGTCCGTAACATCAAACCCTATCCGTCAATCACACTGGGCGCGGTCGCGCTGACCCCAGTGGAGATTGCCCAGATGTACCAGACACTCGCGGCGGGGGGACACCGGGTGAGATTGAGAACGATCAATTGGGTCGGTGACCGTGACGGCAGGCAACTGGCCCGGTACCCAATCAAGGCGAAAGTCACGGTATCTGCGCAGAGCGCTTACCTGCTCAACCGGGCTCTTCGGGAGGGGGTCATCAGTGGTACGGGGTCCGGACTGAACCGGGATTTTCCACCTGGTCTTGGTCTTGCCGGAAAGACGGGAACGACAGGGGGCTACAGGGACAGCTGGTTTGCCGGATACGCGGGCAACTACCTGACAGTGATCTGGATCGGCAGGGACGATAATCAGCCTATCGGCCTGACCGGTGCTTCCGGTGCACTCACGGTGTGGGCAGCGCTCATGAAACAGCTGACATTGACTCCCGTGAAACTCTATAGGCCACGGGATGTTCTCGAACTCAAGCTGGACCGCACGACATTGCTGTTGGCCGACAAACACTGTCAGGATACGGTGGAGCTGCCTTTTGTCGCAGGTTCGCAGCCGCTGTCCGGCGCGCCCTGCAGCCGCACCGTGGTGCACTCACCGGCCCCCACCGGCAGCAGCTTCGTCCAGTGGTGGCGCACGGTCTGGCCCGGTGTTGACCGGTCTTCGGCTGACAAAGCTGAAAAGAACCGGAATGATCGGCCCTGATATGAGTACTTAACCCGTTGCGAGAGACTCTTTGGCAGTGCTGATTGGGGTCAATATAGTAAAATTGAAGTGTACTTCTCTTGGGTGACACAAGGCAGCAATCGGGCGGTCCGCAACATGAGCGAGCAGGGACAGGAAGTCTATCGAACCGGCGAGACGTGGTTGCGGCTTTTGCTGATGATTGTCTACTTCGGATTGGTGTTCTATCTGGTCAAGATTCTGATCGGCGCCAGCCTGGTGTTTCAGTCTGTCATGGTGGTCGTTCGCGGAACAGTTAATCCCCGCCTTCAACGCTTCACTGCAGACCTCAACCGGTTCTGCTACAGCACCCTGCAGTATCTGACCTGGAATACGGACCAGCGCCCGTTCCCTTTCTGCGACTGGCCTTCCCCGGATGAGCAGCCGTCTCCAGATGAGAAAACTTGAGCTGTACGTCGCCAGTCAGTTCACTGAGTGAGGGGTGATTCAAACGATGGAGGAACGGTACGACCCCCAACAGGTCGAGCAGCAGGTCCAGGAATTCTGGGAGCACAACCGGAGTTTTGAGGTCACGGAAGATCCTGGCCGCAAAAAATTCTATTGTCTTTCGATGCTGCCCTATCCCTCAGGGCACTTGCACATGGGACATGTGCGCAACTACACCATCGGCGATGTGATGAGTCGCTATCAGAGAATGCTGGGCTGCAATGTTTTGCAGCCTATGGGCTGGGATGCTTTTGGCCTGCCCGCCGAGAACGCGGCAATTCAACGGGATGTACCCCCTGCCGAGTGGACGTATCAGAACATCGACCATATGCGGGACCAGCTCAAACGCATGGGATTTGCGTACGACTGGACCCGTGAACTCACGACCTGCCGACCCGAGTATTACCGCTGGGAGCAGTGGTTCTTCAATCGCCTGCTTGAAAAGGGCCTGGCATACCGCAAGAACGCTGTCGTCAACTGGGACCCGGTAGACCAGACGGTGCTCGCCAACGAACAAGTGGTTGACGGCAAGGGTTGGCGTTCCGGTGCGGTGGTTGAAAAACGGGAAATTCCGCAATGGTTTATACGAATCACCGACTACGCTGACGAATTGCTTTCAGAACTGGATCGGCTTGACGGTTGGCCGGAATCGGTCAAGACCATGCAACGAAACTGGATCGGGCGTTCGATCGGTCTGGAAGTGGATTTCGCGCTTGCTGACGGCGGTGAACCGCTGAAGATATTTACCACCCGCCCGGACACGATCTTCGGCGCAACATTCATGGCGGTGTCGGCGGATCATCCTCTGGCAAGGACTGCGGCGTCGGCTGATTCCACGGTTGCTCGCTTTGTTGAAGCGTGCCAGGCCGGTGGAATCAGCGAAGCCGAAATAGAGACCATGGAGAAAAAAGGCAAGCCGCTCGGCATTGATGTGGTCAACCCGTTGAGCGGTGAGCGCATCCCGGTCTGGGTGGCGAACTTCGTGCTCATCGGGTATGGCACCGGTGCCATTATGGCTGTGCCAGCACATGACCAGAGAGACCACATGTTTGCCAGCCGTTACGGACTGCCGATCCGTCAGGTTATCGCTCCGTCCGATGGTGCCATGGTTGATGTCAGTGCTGAGGCCTGGGTTGAGAAAAACGACACCGTTACTGTCAATTCCGGTGAATTTACGGGCCTTGATTACGACTCGGCCTTTGAGCGTATAGCAGAGCACGTTGAAGGCCTGGGAATCGGCCGGCGGAAGGTCAATTACCGGATCAGGGACTGGGGGGTCTCCCGGCAGCGTTACTGGGGATGTCCGATCCCCGTGGTGCACTGTGAGGATTGTGGCGTCGTGTCGGTGCCGGACGAGATGTTGCCCGTTCTGTTGCCCGAAGATGTGACGTTCATGGGTGTTCAGTCACCGATCAAAGCGGATCCGGAATGGCGCCGTACGGATTGCCCAGAATGCGGTCGGACGGCTGAACGCGAAACCGACACCTTCGATACCTTCGTGGAATCCAGCTGGTACTACGCCAGGTACTGCACACCGGGTGCAAACAGCATGCTCGATGACAGAGCGGATTATTGGCTGCCAGTAGATCACTATATCGGCGGTATTGAGCACGCCGTCATGCACCTGTTGTATTTCAGGTTCTGGCATAAACTGATGCGTGACGCGGGCATCGTCAGCAGTGATGAACCCAGCACGAATCTGTTGTGTCAGGGGATGGTCCTGGCCGAGGCTTATTACCACGACGGCGAATATTCAGGTCGTACCTGGGTGCAACCAAACGAGGTATCCGTCGAGCGCGACGAGAAAGGCAAGGTCATCAGGGCGACCTGGAAGCATGACGGCAGCGAGGTGACACCGACCGGCTGGACGACCATGTCCAAGTCAAAGAACAACGGAGTCGATCCCCAGGAGATGATAGATCGCTACGGCGCGGATACCGTTCGCTTGTTTGCGATGTTTGCCTCGCCGCCCGAACAGGCGCTCGAGTGGAAGGACGATGCCGTGGCCGGTTCGCTGCGATTTCTGCGGCGCCTGTGGACGCTGGTCCATCGGCACCGGGAATTACTGCTGTCAGTGTCAGAAGACACTTCGGACAACGAATACGATGATGAAACCCGCCAGTTTCGCCTACAGTTTTATACCGTGCTCGCGAGGATTAACCGGGACATGGCGCGCTATCAGTTCAACACTGTTGTGGCCGCCAGCATGGAACTTTTCAATACCCTGGATCGTTTCGATCCCCAGGACAATACCAGTCGCCGAGGTGCATTCTATGAAGCACTGGACGTTCTGATCAGGGTTCTGGCGCCGTTCGTACCTCATTTCAGTCACAGTCTATGGCAGAGCATTGGCAGGCAGGAGGCGTTACTCGATGCACCCTGGCCGGAGGTCGACAACAAGGCTCTGGTGGCCCGCGTCCAGACGATCGCCGTTCAGGTCAACGGCAAACTGCGTGGTCAGGTTGAGGTGCCGGTGCAGGCTGACGAAGCAGAGATTCGGGCGCAGGTGCTGGCGGACGATAAAATCAGCCGGCACGTTGCAGCTTCGTCGATCCGGCGTTTTATTGTGGTACCGGGCAAGCTGGTCAACATCGTCATCTAGAGGAGTCCGGACGACATGCTGAATCTAAAATGGTGCCATCCTCTTTTCCGGATTTCACACCGGGCGCGAGGAAGTCACGTGACCTATCGCATGCTGGTACCAGTGGTGCTGGCTTTTGTATTGAGCGGTTGCGGATTCCACCTGCGTGGGCAGATCGAATTTTCTCCTCTCTTGGCGATACCTTATGTCAATGGAAAAAACGACGGCTTCGTCAAGGCTCTGAATAGCGGGTTGCGGCAAAGTGGCCTGGTGCCGGCTCAAGATCCCTCCAATGCAACCGCTATCATCGATCTGACCGCGGTGCACTATGACCGTGTGGTCATCTCCATAGACAGCCGCGGTCTGGCCACGGGTTACCAGCTGAGTTACACGGTATCCTACCGGGTTGTGAACCGTTCCGGCAAGGTGCTGTTGGAAAACTCGAAGATCACGTTGAAACGTAACCTCACCTACCAGAGTACCCAGGTGCTGCAGAAACAAGCTGAAGAAAGTGCTTTGAAAGATGTCATGATTGAAGACATGGTTCGCCAGATCGTACGCCGACTGGGCAGCGTGTCGCTCGCCCCGACTCGGGCGAAGCGCTTCGCGCTGCTCAACCCGCAGCTGCAGGTGGACGGTAGCTGAGTTTTGCGCCTTGCCCCGCCAGCGCTTACTGCGCAATTGTGCAAGGGCCTAGCGCGCGGCTATCTTCTGTTCGGGAACGAGCCGTTGCTCCTGGAGGAAGCAGCAGACGAGATCCGTCGGCAGGTGCGTAGCCAGGGCGGGACCGATGTGCTGCGGTTCACCGCAGGCGTGGATCTTGACTGGTCCGAGTTGACGGGAAGCGCCCGTGCCCTGTCACTTTTTGTGGACCGCCGGCTGATTGAAATCCGTCTTCCGACCGGCAAGCCTGGTGAAACGGGTTCCAAAGCACTCGTTGAGTTCTTGGAACACTCCGGAGCGGATACCACGCTGGTTGTGCTCGCCGGGCGTATCGACAAGCGGGCACAGTCGGCCAAATGGTTCAAGAGTATCGAGCAGATCGGTGTGGTTGTGGAAGCACGATCCCCGTCAGCTGACCAGCTGCCGCAGTGGATTCAGCAGCGCTTTGGGCAACTTGGAATCAAGGCCACTCCTGGCGCTGTCGAGCGTCTCACCTATTTTTCCGAAGGCAATCTGATGGCAGCGGCACAGGAAATTCGAAAACTAGCGGCGCTGCTCGATGAGGGTGCAAAATTGGATGAAGAGTCTCTTGAGGCCCTGACCGAGGATCAGGCTCGATTCAGTGTTTATAACCTGGTCGACGCCGCCCTTGGCGCAGACCCTGCGAGAGCGCTTCGGATACTGACCGTCCTCAGGCGAGAGGGAACCGAAGCCGTGTTGGTGGTCTGGGCCCTGGCCCGAGAAGCGCGCAGCATGGCTGCCATCGCCGGAGCGCTTGAAGCCGGCAAATCACGCGCAACTGTGTTTCGCAGCCATCAGGTCTGGCGAAGCCGAGCGTCGTGTGTCGATACGGCCCTGCAGCGCCATCCCGGGGACTACTGGCAAGGCCTGTTGGGGTGCTTGTCGGCCGTGGACCGCATCCTCAAAGGACGGGATACATCGACTGGCGACGTCTGGGCCGAGTTGGAACGGGTTGTCTTGTCAGCCTGTGGTATAACTACACTTTCGAGAATTGCCTCATAAGATATTGAAACAATGACGGAAGCTGCCAAGATAATGAGTGATATCCCGGCTTATGTGCGCGCATTTGGCGTCGCGGCGCGTGAGGCTGCCAGAATACTGGCGACTGTGCCTACCCGGCAGAAGAACGACGCGTTGCTGGCGATGGCGGAAGGTACAGCGGATAACGAAGCGCAGATTCTTTCAGCGAACCGGCTGGATATGGAAGCGGGAGAAAGCAGCGGTCTCAGCGATGCCTTGCTGGACCGGTTGGAGTTGACCCCTGACCGTATCGCGGCCATGGCCGAGGGGTTGCGCCAGGTCGCCGCACTGCCTGATCCGGTCGGTGAGATCAGTGAACTGACGCAGCGGCCTTCCGGTATTGAAGTGGGCCGTATGCGTGTCCCTCTGGGGGTGATCGGCATCATTTACGAGTCCCGCCCCAATGTTACGGCCGACGCAGGCAGCCTGTGCCTGAAGTCCGGTAACGCCGCCATACTACGTGGCGGGTCGGAAGCCATTCACTCCAATCTCGCCATCGCCGGAATTCTCCAGCAGGGCCTGTCCCATGCGGGTCTGCCGGAGAGCTGCATACAGGTTTTTGACAGCCCAGACCGGTCTGTCGTTGGCGAACTGCTGGCATTGCCAGAGTACATCGACGTCATTGTTCCGCGCGGCGGCCGCAGCTTGATCGAACGTGTAAACCGTGAATCGATGATCCCGGTCATTAAACACCTTGACGGCAACTGCCACGTCTACATCGATGATGCGGCAGATATCGAAAAGGCAGTCGCGGTCGCGTTCAACGCCAAGTGCCGGCGTTACGGTGTGTGTGGCGCAATGGAGACCCTGTTACTGGCAGAAGGCATTGCCGAGACGGTGTTACAGCGGCTTGGGCCGATGTTCAGCGAGGCAGGGGTTGAGCTTCGCGGCTGTGACCGCACCCGTGAGTTGCTGCCGCAGGCCGTGCCGGCCAAGGAAACAGATTGGGGCACGGAGTTCCTGGCACCGATACTCGCCGTGAGAATCGTTCAGGGCCTGGGTGAGGCCATCGCCCACATCGAGCAGTACGGATCCAGTCACACCGAAGCCGTGATCACCGAAGATCTTGAGACCAGTCGACGATTTCTGCGGGAGGTCGATTCCAGTTCGGTTATGGTCAACGCCTCGACACAGTTTGCCGACGGATTCGAATACGGTCTAGGGGCGGAAATCGGGATCAGCACAGACAAGCTGCATGCGCGTGGCCCGGTGGGGCTTGAGGGCCTGACCACGCGTAAGTTTATCGTCTTCGGTACTGGCAGCGTACGATCCTGACTTCATTCGGAGTGCTGCCATCACCACGGAAGGGTCGAACGCAATCGTGGGTGTCTTCGGGGGCACATTTGATCCGATCCACCTGGGCCACCTGCGTACTGTTGCGGCGGTCAAGCATTACCTGGCCATGCAGAGAGTGCTTTTCGTACCGGCGTCCATGCCCCCGCTTCGCGACCCGCCGGCGGCAGCTCCCCATCAACGGTTGGAGATGGTGCGGATTGCGGTCCAGAATGTCGCCGGTTTCGAACTCGATGCGCGGGAAGTGACCCGCTCCGGGCCATCCTATACGGTGCTGACCCTGGAAGAACTGCGTTCGGAATACCCCGGGGTACCGCTGTGTCTGATCCTGGGGCTGGACGCCTTCCTGAAGCTGCCGCAGTGGCACCGGTGGCAGGAGCTGTTAGGGCTTGCTCACGTGGCACTGATGCAAAGACCCGGCTGGCAGATGCCCGAAGATCCGCTCCCGGACTGGTGGTCCCGTGCTCTCATCGATCACCCAAGACAGATGAGCTCTGAGCTGGCCGGGCGCATCCTGCCGGTCGACGTACCCGCTGTCGACATCTCTTCCACCGATCTGCGTGACAGGCTGCGCGCCGGTCTTCCCGTTGCTGATCACCTGCCAGATCGCGTTCAGCAATACATTAAGGAGAATCGACTCTATGGTTGCTGCGGCTGAAGGTTCCCGATTGAGTGTCCAACAGTTGAAACAAGCCGTTGTCACTGCGCTCGAAGATGCCAAGGGCCGTGACATTCGTGAGCTGGATGTACGCGCCCTGACAGATATCACGGACTGGATGGTACTGGCTAGCGGTACGTCGAGTCGGCATGTGCTGGCACTTGCCGATAGCGTCCGGACCAAGATTAAACACCACGATATTGCACCACTCAGTACTGAAGGGGAATCGACCGGAGATTGGGTTTTGCTGGATTACGGTGACGTTGTGGTTCACGTCATGCTTCCCGATGCCCGCACCTTTTATGATCTGGAAGGCCTGTGGGATGATCGTCTTGGCCGGATGGTCCAGTTGAAACGCGAAGGCCAGTCCGACAGCTGATCCTATGCGGCTGCTGCTGATTGCTGTCGGCCGCCGCATGCCGGACTGGGTAAAGGACGGATACGATGACTATGCGCGGCGGCTACGTGGGTCCTTAAGACTGGACCTTGTGGAGGTCGATGCCGGTAGACGGACGAGAAATGCCGATATCGGAAAACTGATTCGCGAGGAGGGTGACAGACTGCTTGGCTGCGTACCCAGCGGCAGTCGGGTGATTGCACTTGACCCCCGCGGGGGGCAGTTTGACACCGTAGCCCTGTCCATGAAACTCGGGCGCTGGATAGATGAATCCCAGGACGTGTCGCTGCTGATCGGGGGCCCGGATGGACTGTCCGAAGAGGTCCTGTCACAGTGCGATGAATGCTGGTCCCTGTCTGCGTTGACCTTTGCCCACCCGCTGGTCAGAGTGGTCGTTGCCGAACAGGTCTATAGAATGGTCAGTATTCTGAACGGGTCGCCTTACCATCGCGGTGGTCGGCCCGGTAGGAAGAAATCACCATGACCGGCCGAATCTGCCTTGCATCGGCGTCCTCCAGACGTGAGGCCTTGTTACGACAAATAGGGGTGCCTTTCTGGGTGCTACCTGTGGATCTGGATGAGTCCATCCTTTCCGGCGAGTCACCGACAGCCTTGGTGAAACGCCTTGCCCTGGCTAAAGCCCGTGGGGCCCACACTTCGATGACGGAAAGCGACTTGGAGATCACGCCGGTGCTGGGCGCCGACACCACAGTTGTCGTCGATGAGAACATTCTGGGGAAACCTGGCTCCCGGTCGGAGGCGGTCTTGATGCTAACCCGGTTGTCGGGGCGTAGCCACCAGGTCTTCACCGGGATCGCGCTGGTGACCGATCAAGCGACCCAGGTCGAGGTCGTCATCAGCACGGTCACCTTTGCCAGTCTAGCCGGTGATCAGATCGAGGCCTACTGTGATACCGGTGAGCCTTTCGGCAAGGCGGGAGCCTACGCCATACAGGGAATAGCCGCATCTTTCGTACGGCACATCTCCGGCAGTTATTCCGGCATTGTCGGTCTGCCGCTGTACGAGACCAGCCGCTTGTTGCGCCGATTCGGTCTGAGCGGGCCGATCTCGTCACAGGACGATCAAGATGAGTGAAGAGCTGCTGGTCAATGTGACACCGCAGGAGACCCGCGTTGCTGTTATCGAGAACGGCAGCCTGCAGGAGGTGCAGGTCGAGCGTACCAGCCATCGCGGGTACGTCGGAAATATTTACAAAGGACGGGTGGTCAGGGTGTTGCCCGGGATGCAGGCCGTTTTTGTCGATATCGGGCTGCAACGGACCGCGTTCCTGCATGCCGCGGATATGGTTGCGCAGCGCGCTGACAGGACCCCCGGTGCCAGACAAACCGAATTCGGACACGGCATGCCATCGCCCCTCCTCGACATTGTCAGCCTGGCGCACGAGGGTCAGGAACTCGTGGTGCAGGTGACCAAAGACCCCATTGGTAGCAAAGGTGCGAGGCTCACCACCCAGCTTTCGCTGCCCTCGCGCCATCTCGTGCTGTTGCCGGGCTCAGATCATCTGGGGGTATCCCAACGCATACAAGACGCCGAGGAGCGTGACAGGCTTCGGCAGGCCCTGAACGATATGCTGCAGCGGAACCCGGTAGCCGGCGGGTTGATCGTGCGCACCGTTGCTGAATCGCTCGACGTCACGGATCTGACCGCTGATCTCGTTTTCCTTGAACGCAGCTGGCGGCGCATTGAGGCGAGAATCCCGGAGACAAAGCCGGGTGACCTGATCCACGGCGACCTGCCGTTGATACTGCGCATGGTCCGGGATCTTGCCAGCAGTACTGTGGGAAAGGTCCGGGTCGATTCCCAGGAATCATTCGATTCTATCCGGCGCTTTGCTAACGAACTGATTCCAGAAGTAACACCACGAATCGAGCATTACCGCGGAGAGCAGCCGATATTCGACCTTTACTCGATTGAGGAAGAGATCCAGCGGGCGCTGAATCGTACGGTGCACCTTAAGTCGGGTGGTGTGCTGATCGTTGATCAGACGGAAGCCATGACCACCATCGACGTAAATACCGGCGCATTTGTCGGGCACCGCAATCTCGAAGACACAATATTCAGGACCAACCTGGAAGCGGCCCAGTCGATCGCCCGGCAACTCCGGCTGCGGAATATCGGCGGTATCGTGATTGTCGATTTTATCGACATGGCAGATGAAGAACACCGGCGCCAGGTGATGCGGGCGCTGGAGCGTTCGCTTTCCAGAGACCGCACGCCCTGCAGCATCACCCAGATGTCGCTTCTAGGGCTGGTCGAGATTACCCGAAAGCGAACCCGTGAGAGTCTGGAACGAATGATGACCGAACCCTGTCGGGTGTGTGACGGCCGGGGTATACAGAAAACACCGCAGACAGTCTGCTACGAAATATTCCGCGAGGTGGTCCGTCAGTCGCGGGCTTTTGATGCCAAAGCCCACATGATTCTGGCAGCCCAGGGGGTGATCGATATGCTGATTGCCGAGGAAGCTAATGCGCTTGCGGATCTTCAGGCCTTCATCGGTCGGCCCGTTCAACTGCAGGTGGAGCCAGCTTACTCTCAGGAAATCTATGACGTGGTGCTGATGTGACGGGACGGACCGCCGTTCACTGGTTATTGTGTGCGGTCCTGATCCTCGTACCGAGTCTGATCGCTGCGCAGAGTGTTCCGGACGTGCTGCTCGAACACGTCATCCACCACGATGATTGGCCGCAGCAGCGCAATACCGAAACCGTGCTGTCACTGACCGCGGTCCAAGGCCTGCTTGATACGTATCAGGAAGATAAGAGGCACAAAATCACGATCCGTCACCCGGGCGGTGATTATGGCGACGCCTGGGCACAGGAACTGCGCGACTGGCTGGTCGCGTTGGGCATTCCATCAGGCCAGATGCTGTTGGAGCCGGGTTCCGGGGGACAGGACCGCATCGTCCTGTTGCTCGAGGCGACCGATCCCTGAGTGCCCGGCATTTTCCGGCAGGAGACGGTTCTCTCTGAAGCGTCCTTTTAGATAAAGAGATTTACTCCCGCTTCACCAGCGTGCTCGAAATAGGTCGCTGCACCTCCGATATCGATGTCGTCAATAAAATCTTCGCGGCGCATGTCAAATAGATCGATGGTCATCTGACAGCCTATCATCCTGACGCCGGCTTCCAGGCAGAGACTGCGCAGTTCTTCGACCGAGGCCACACCTTTGGATTTGATGGTGTTTTTCATCATGGTGGTCATGGCTGTTTCCATGCCCGGAATGGTTGTGCCCAGAACAGGAAACCAGTTGTTCATTCCCATCGGCATCGGCATTCCGGGGTTGCCCAAGGGGCTGACTTTCAGGTTGAGTTCCTTTTTCAACAGTTGAAGGCCGTAAAACGTAAAAAACATGGTGACCTCGTAGCCCAGCGCCGCTGCCGTCGAAGAAAGGATGAAGGGCGGATAAGCCCAGTCGAGTGTGCCTTTGCTTGAGATGATCGTGAGCCGTTTGGAACTCATGCCGAATCTCCTTGTTTACTGTACTGCGGCCCGGGCAACAATCGATCGCCGACCAGATGACGACCGGGGTGCTTAGGAGTTTTTTTTCATCAGAAAGTGGAACTCCCCGTCGACTTCCGAAGAATCCAGAAGCTCATTGCCGGTCTGGGTGGCAAAGGCTTCGAAATCCTTGACCGATCCCGGGTCGGTTGCCATGATCTTGAGTACTTCCCCGCTGTTCATTCCATTGAGGGTCTTTTTCGCTCTCAAGATCGGAAGCGGACAATTGAGCCCTCGGGCATCGAGTTCCTGATCAAAGTGAGTCATGACTGTGTGCCTTAGGTTATGTGGAAAAATTTCTGCCAAATCAACGATCCGGTTGGACCGGATTTTCGGTCGGGAATATCCTGTACGGTAGGGTCCCCGGTCCGTTAATTCGAGTGTACTCCTAAACCCAGTCATCCTCCCACAGGTATGGCGGAGAGCCAACGAGAAATACTGATCTAACAATCAGAATCACTGATATTCCGGCGTCTGGTCTGAATTCGAGAGCCGAATCTGCCGGCAAACCGTACTCGTTTTCCCGGGAGACAGTGTGGCCGGTAGATACGGGAAGAGGAGTCTGACGGGTTAAAATCTGCCGATGCGCTTTCAATCCAGCAGCCCCATCGGGCACCGTTGGGCCCGGCTGGTATTCGTGGCTGCGGTGTTCGGTATGGGATCGCCTGCACTGGGTGATAAACATCTCCCGGGTCTGGGTGATTCAATGCTGGAGGTTTCGATATCGGCCGCTGAGAAGGCCACTGGCCGGGAATTCATACGCCAGGCGCGCAGCCGTTTCCGGTTCGTGGACGACCCGCTGGTTCTCGAGGTGTTACAGCAGATTGGGGGCCGGCTGTCGTCGACACTGACCGGTGATACACACAGCCTCTCGTTTCACCTGATCGAAAATCCCCAGCTGAATGCTTTTGCAGGCCCTGGGGGACATATCGGCGTGTTCACGGGCCTCTTCACGGCGACCGAAAGCGAGGCCGAGCTCGCTTCGGTCATTGCCCACGAAATGGCGCACGTTACCCAGCGCCATCTCCCGCGGATGATTGCAAGGGCCCAGCAACGGCAGCTACCCGCGACTGCGGGGATACTTGCGGCCATCCTTTTAGGCGGACAGGCCGGTGCTGCGACCCTGGCTGCGACCAACGCTGCCGCAATTTCGGATCAGCTGAGTTACACGCGGGCCTTTGAGCGCGAAGCCGATGCACTGGGCCTGAAAATTCTGAACGCAGCGGGGTATGATCCCGAAGCCATGGCCCGGTTCCTTCAGCGGCTGGCACAGAGCAGCCGGTTTCAGGACACCGAAGTTCCAGAGTACTTCAGAACCCACCCCCTGTCGTCGCATCGAATTGCCGAGATGGAAGGCCGGACCGTGAATTACTCTCCGGTCGCAGAAAAGCCTTCAGCGAGTTTTCTACACGCCCAGGCTCGGATCGCTGCACTCTACAGCGATGATCCGGAACGCGCATTGGACGAGTTTCGCCACAGGATCGCTTCTGACACCGGTGCCGCAGCTCGCGCCGCCCGCTATGGATTGGCGCTCGCGGCGTTAAAGACCGGGGCGTTCGACGAGGCCGTCATGCACTCCCGGCGACTGCGGGAAAGTGATCCCGCCGAACGTTTTTATCTTGTTGGGCTGGCCGAGTCCCACCAGGCGTTGGGTGATTTTACTTCGGCTTTGCGCGTACTCGCTGGCAGTTATCCAGCGGATATCGACGATCCTGTTCTCTCGAGTTACTATGCGGACGCGCTGCTCAAGGTGGGAAAACCGGAACAGGCCAAGCCTGTGATCCGATCTGGTTTGCGGGCCGCACCGGATAGCCTTGTCCTGTTTCAGCTCCTGGCCCGGGCCGAGGGGGAACTGGGGCGCCTGGCCGAGTCCTTTCAGGCGCTGGCGGAAACACACTACCTCTCCGGAGACTTGGGCCTTGCACTGGAAAAGCTGGACCTTGCGCTTCAACACTCGGGAAGCAGTTCCTACCTCAAAGCGAGTATCACGGCTCGGGAGACCGAACTACAGCGGGAATGGGACAATCAGAAAACCCGTTAGGGTCCGTATCAGGGAACAGAATTCTCCCCGATTCGACGTGCCGCTGGATCGTGATCAACTGCCTTTACGTCGCTATAAAAAACTTTTGATGCAGGCCCTACCGGGTGGGGATTGCCTTCGTTCAAACGAGCGGTTAAAAGATCGTCTAGTTTGAGCTGGAACGCGTAAATAGACCATGTTCAGACAGCGCCCGGGATCAAGACAACGGGGAGGATAACGATGCTCAGAATGAAGCATCTGTTCGCAGTATGCGGTTCAGCACTGCTGCTGGTCGTAGCGGGCAGCCCCCTCCTGCCAGCTCTCGCTGGAGAATGGCCGACGGAGGACGGCTGTCGCAAGGTCCAGGATCCGGACAATGTGATGAAGGGCTGGTGTGCGGCGATCAGTCGAAAAAAGGGCAACTGTCTCGCCTGCCATCATGCGATGGTTACCCCATGGCCTGAAGCGCTGCCGCCCGGGGGAAACCTCGGTCCGCCGTTCGTGGCTATGTCTGCTCGTTTTCCCGACCGGGAGGTGCTGAGGGCCCAGATCTGGGACGCTGAAGCAAAAAATCCCAATTCGACAATGCCGCCGTTCGGTAGACACAAGCTGCTCAGCGAGGAGGACATCGATCACATCGTCGATTGGTTACTGACGCTGTAGTGCGCTGGACCTGACTGAACCGATTCAATTTGACACGAGGACACGAGGACAATGAAACGCAGAATATTTCTGAAAAATACTCTGGCTGCAGGCACTATCACGGTGGCTGTGGCGGCGGGTCTGCTGGTGCCTAGGCGTTTACTGGCGGCCGACTGGCCTAAAAGTGCGTTTGATGCGAAGAGCGAGACCGATGCCGTTAAGGCATTTTTTGGTGATGTTCCAGTGGTAGACAGTGACGCCATCAAGATCAAGGCCCCGCTGCAGGCGGAGAACGGAGCCGTGGTGCCGCTCAAAGTGAGCACTTCACTGGCCGGCGTTGAAGCGATAGCCGTTATGGTCGAGAAAAACCCGGCCCCTTACGCTACGTCGGTTCAGATGATGGCGGGAGCCGGTGCTCTCTACAGTACCAGGATCAAGATGGGACAGACCTCGCCGGTCACCTGTTATATCAAGGCCGGCGGTAAAGTACACAAGGCTTCCCAGGTCGTGAAAGTCACTGTCGGCGGTTGCGGCGGCTGAGGGCTTAAACAACGGTCAAGGAGAGACACAGATGGCATCGACCAAGATGAAAATCAAGAAGGACAAGTCAGGTGGTCACGTGGTGATGGTTCTTGTCAAGCATCCGATGGAAACGGGTAACCGTAAAGACAAAAAAACCGGTAAAAAGGTGCCGGCCCACTTTGTTCAGACCATAGTGTTCTCACACAATGGTGAGGTCGTGGCCCAGGCCCATCTGGGTCCGGCAGTGTCCAAGAACCCACTGACACAGATTCTGCTCACCGGTGCCAAAAGCGGTGACACGGTTGCTGTGCATTGGACCGACAACAAAGGTGACAGCGGCGGCACCGAGACGACAGTCAAATAATCTCTTTGAGCGGGACGGCTGAATTCCAACTCTGCCTGCTGCATTGAACAGACCGAAACCATGAAAGGAAAGATTCTGACCCTTGTGATCACAACCGGGATACTGGTGCTGACCGTGCCGCTGGCCCGCGCGCTTTCTGAGGCGGAAGTCAAGAAGGACATCGAAGAATTCCAGGCTTTTTTCCTGAAGCGGTTTCCCAGCCTTTCACTGGAAGACTACGTTGACGGTGTCAATGCCTTACCCCAATACGCTGAGCGTCGCGCCAACTGGGAACTGTTGATGGAGTTCCCGCCGTACGAAACCGAAATGGACGAAGCGGCCGAGGAGTGGGCCAAGCCGTTTACGAGCGGAAAGTCTTTCGATGATTGTGCGCTTGCGCCGGCCACGGTCTACCCCATTTACGATGCGGCCAGCGACGGTTTGCGCACTCTGGTCGGTGATATCAATGCCTGCCTGGCAGCAAACGGCGAGAAACCGATCAGAAACGTCAAACGCGGTAAAATGGCACGGTTGGTCGCGCACTACCGTTCCCGGTTCAACGGCCAGCGCATGGCAGTGAACTACTCTGACCCCGGCGCCCGACGGTGGTACGAGAAGGGCCGTCAGTACTACTGGGCCAAGCGCGGTCAGCTGAATTTTTCCTGCGCCGGCTGTCACGTTCAGAACGCGGGGAATAAGCTTCGTGGAGACGTACTGAGCGCGGGTCTTGGCCACGGCGTGGGATTTCCGGTCTATCGCACCCAGTGGGCCATCAGTGGCAAGCCGTGGGGCACGATCCACCGCCGTTACAGCGGTTGTTTCCAGCAGGTTCGCGCCAAGCCGTTCAAGGCACAGAGTGACATTTACAAAGCGCTGGAACTTTATGAGGCGATCATGAATACCGGGGTACCGATTAAAGTTCCCAGCCAGCGCCAATAGACGTCTGGGGCCGGATACCGATCAGGCCGCCAACCACGGGTGCGGGCGTAATGTTAATAATTAATGAAATATGAATATTAGTATATTAAGGTTTTTATATATGACGTTTGCAAAAATATCCGCTTTAATTCCGTGCCTACGAACGGCCTGCACTCCAACTACAGTGATTTTGATTCCTACTTTGGCTTTGAATTTCCCTCAGAATGTGAGTCATATCGGTTTACCCCGATTAGGGCGCGGAGTCCCCCGCGGTTTGCTCGGGTGCCTACTGTGGCTGGGTCTTTCGCTGGCTTTTGCCGACGGTCCCCCAGAGGGTGAAGATCCGGCGGCTTGGTGTGATGCGAATGAAGACGCTTGCGCGGAGTGGTGTGCAAGCCATCCGGAGGAAGAGTTCTGTGAGGAGCCGGATTGCGAGTAATAGGTCGATGGATCAGCAGACCAACCGATTCACCGGGAATTGAGCGGCTCCGGCAGGAGGCCAATTCCTTCTTACTTAACCCATGGAGGCTTTAAGATGAAAAAAACCAGATTTGTAACTGCTGCACTGCTGGCCGCGACTGTGGCCCTGTCGTCCGGCGCCCAG
>CAJXBY010000034.1 GCA_913051905.1 uncultured Gammaproteobacteria bacterium
ACCAGCGGCTGTGGTCAGGGGACGGTATTCAGCTGCACGCTGGACAAACTCTATGGCGTGCGCCTGCCCAGGGTTCAGATTCGTCAGTCCACGATCTATGCCTTGCTTAAAGCCATCAACAACTACAACGAAATCTACCGCGCTGCCGGCGCTGTCCATGGATGCGCGTTATGTGAAGGGTCTGAAATCCTCTACTTTGTCGAGGACGTCGGCCGTCACAATGCGACCGACACGATTGCTGGTGAGATGTGGCTGGAAAGCATCCAGGGTAATGACAAGTATTTCTACACCACCGGGCGCCTGACTTCGGAGATCGTAATGAAAACGGCCCACATGGGCATCCCCGTCCTGATTTCGCGCTCCGGTATCACCTATATGGGTATGGAACTCGCACAGGACCTGGGTGTAACCCTGATCGCCCGCGCCAAAGGCCGTCACTTCCTCGTCTATAACGGTGATGACACAGTAACTTACGACGAGATGCCCGAGCGCAGGGTACCCGTTGGCAGCCAGGCCGGCGAATGATTGTCAGCCGGGAACGGCCTGATACCAGCCTTCCGATTCAAGCAGACGGACAGGGGTACCGAAAAGAACACTCAACGAGTCACTGGTCAGAACCCGGGACTTGTCACCGTCTGCCGTGATCCTACCATTGTCGAACAGGATTACCCGTTGGATTTCCGGGGGAATCTCATGAATATGGTGGGTCACCAGGACCACAGTGCGTCCCTCCAGTATAAGCCTGCGTAGCGTCTGCAGGTAATGGAAAGTTGCTGCCAGATCTAGACCTCCGGTGGGTTCATCCAACAGCAGGCTGCCGGGCTGGTTGACGAGTGCACGTCCGAGGAGCAGCCGTCGCTGCTGGCCAGTTGATAGCGTCTCGAACCTGCGTTCCGCGAGATGCTCGATATCGAGCACACGCAGGATTTCCCGGGAGCGTTCTACCTCACCATCCGAGTACACCTGATGACCCCAGACACCGAGAGATGCGTGAAACCCTGACAGCACCACCTCAATTCCGCTCGCCCGGCCAGCATAATCCTGCTGCAGGTCGGTTGAAACAATCCCCAGCTGGGTACGCAGAGACCACACATCGCCACGCTCCCCGCCGAGAATCCGAACCACGGTGGAATCACGCTGGACCGGATAGAGATCGCGCATCAGGAGCTTGAGCAGTGTGGTTTTTCCGGCGCCGTTAGGACCGAGAATGGCCGTGCTGCAGCCCTGTTCAAGGGTCAGCTCCAGGTGATCAAAGACCTTGGTATTCCCGCGATACACAGTGGCATCACGGATCTCTATTAGTGGCGGATCGGCCCCGGCCATCGTTCCCCAAGCGTCTTTCGGCGCTTTGCCAGAGACAGCTTAAACCAGCCGTATCTCGTCGTCGATCGTCACATCGAGCCCAACCGCCGGCACCCTGAGCACCACAGCCGCCTTCAGGGATTCGGTACCGTCGATGGACTCAGATGCGATTCCTTCGCGCACGGCGCGCTCGATCTCTCTCTGCGACTGAATGCCAACCTTCTTCAGGAATTTGCGCAACTGAATATTAAAAACATCCTCGTCCATCGATCGTCCTCCCGTGAAGCCATGCGTCAAGCTTAACCTAACTGTTTACCCGACATCTACCGATAGGTCTGGGGAATTTCAGTCATTACAAAAATTAGATCCCATTGCACCATTGCGTCAATCATGCAAACCGCACACAGTTCCGGCCGCCGGCCTTGGCTGAATATAAGGCATCATCAGCCCGCTGCAGGGCATCACCTGCCGTTTCGCCAGAACGGTATTCCGTGGCACCAATGCTTATGGTCAAGTGAATCGTTCCTTCATCAACCTCGAGTGGGCTGTCTTGAAGAGACTCTCGTACGTGTTCCATCAATGACTCTATTCCGGTTTTGCTTTCGTCGACCACTTGCCGGCCTCGAACCAGGAAAACCACGAACTCTTCTCCCCCAAATCGCCCCAGAACCGCCTCATCACCAATTTGGTCTGAAATATTTTGTACAACGTGCTGAATAGCTGCATCACCTGCCGCATGTCCATACGTGTCGTTCACCCGCTTGAACAGGTCAATATCCAGCATCGCGAGACCGCAGCGACTATCGCCGTCAAGCGCAGTGATGGCTTGCTGGAAAGTTTCGAACCACGTGCGCCGGTTGAGACAACCAGTCAGCGGATCATGTTGCGCAAGCCAAGTGGTCCTTTCCAGAGCAGCGTCTTTTTCGCGTTCCTCAAGGTTTACCCGATCGAGTACCGCGTTGTAGAAGGTCGCGATGTGGTGCGCTTCCGTCTGGGTATCAACAGCGACTTGGTGCTTGAACTGCCCACTCGAAGCCTGATAACTCATCTGCCTGATCAGGTCGAGTGTAGCGGTACGGGCATCATGTTCAACAATATTTAGACCGACAATCTCAGCCTGTCGACTGACCCTATACTTCACGAATTTCCCGGAAAGATAAAAGAAAAGCATAGATAAAGGAAAGACGTAAATGGCCACTGATGCGGCACCAAGAGCCTGTACGCCAAAAAACCCAAGCTGCGTCATCCCCGTGGGTGGAGTTACGAACACCGAAACCGCGAGCGTTCCCCACACACCGGCGCCTAGATGAACTGGAATAGCTCCGACCGCGTCGTCGATTTTCATCCTTTCCAGAGAAAGCCCGACGTACACGACAACAATACCGCCGATAAAGCCGGTAACCGCTGCCTGCCAAGGCATGACAGCATCACAACCGGCAGTGATCGCGACCAGACCGCCCAAACTACCGTTCAGAATATCCAGCGCTTTTGGTTTTCCAAAACGGATTCGGGTCAGTAGTAAACTGGCTACAATTCCGAACACGCCGCCGACAATCGTATTAGTAACAATCAGGGGAACTGTGTCACTGGCCTTCAGCGTGCTACCACCATTGAACCCTAACCAGCCGATCCACAACAAGAATACACCCAGCGAAGAAAGTGTGAGACTGCCGGGTTCGATCGGTCCACTCCCCGAACCAAATCGGCCAATCCGTGGTCCAAGATGAAGTACTGCAGCCAGGGCGACCCAGCCACCCACAGAGTGAACAACGGTCGAACCAGCGAAATCCCGAAACCCCAGTCTGGAGAGCCAACCACCGTTGTCAGCGGTTGCAAGAAGACCGCCCCATACCCAATGACCTACCACCGGATAGACCAATAGCACCATGAAGATCGCCACAAAGCAATAACCGTAGAAGGACATTCGTTCTGCCACAGCGCCTGACAGGATAGTGGTGGCTGTGGCACAGAACATCGCCTGGAATATAAATACCAGGTAAATGTGTGGTGAAGCGATGTCTAGGAGCGAAAATGGTTCACCATACCAACCCAGTACTGATGGGCCAAACATCACGCTGAAACCGATCAGCCCAAATCCAACCACGCTAATCGCAAAATCGACTGTGTTCTTGATGACAACATTAATTGTGTTTTTTGCTCTTATCAGGCCAGCCTCAAGGCAGCTGAAACCAGCCTGCATAAACAATACCAGGCAGGAACAAAAAAGCACCCAGACCATATCGATTTGTTCCATTATCAATGGCCCCTCGAAGCCTTCATTACGCCTCATACGGTCAGTGGCACCGGCCAGCCCTAGCCTATCCCGGCGCCAAGCCGACCCGAGTTTATTGCCCCGGCATTCGGAATCTCGAGTACAACACAGGATTAAACACACTGTACCGTCTTTTCAACAACCCAGTGAACTTCACCAGGCAGCCCGCGCTGGACTTTCTATCCGGTTATAGTCTGACATGATTTCACTTTCGGCGACTCTATGACGATCCTTGATGCCCCGATGAATGAGGTCTCACAGTTGGCATGAAAAGCGCCACACTGGCCCTTATCGGCTGTGGAGTCATCGGCAGACGGCACCTTAAAGCCATAGCGGCAACCCCCGAGGCCCGGCTGGTAGCCATCGTTGATCCCGTACCGGAGGTCGAGAAGATTGCCCGCGACATGGGCGCGGCGTTTTTCACATCAGCAGAAGACCTGTTCCGTGCACAACAGCCCCAGGGTGTGATCGTGGGCACACCGACCGACCACCACCTGCGGCCGGTTCTGGCGGCACTCGAGGCGGGTGCACAGGTGATGGTAGAGAAACCGATAGCGGCGACCATGGCTGAGGCACGCTCAATCCTGTGTGCTGCGGAGAAAGCCTCCCGGCATGTGCTGGTTGGTCACCACCGCCGCTACTACTCAGTCACGCAGAAAGCCCGACAGCTCGTGCGTGACGGTGTTCTGGGCCAACTGGTCGGCGTCAGCGGTCAATGGACGACCCGCAAAGCGGATGCGTACTTTGCACCGACCTGGCGCCAGCAGCGCGCTTCCGGCCCGGTACTCATCAACCTTATCCATGAAATCGACACGCTGCGTTATATCTGTGGCGAGATCTCCTCTATTTCAGCCCGGGTCCAGCGCGGAATCCGCGATCACCCAAAGGAGGAAACAGCCGCAGTACTGATCACTTTCCAATCAGGGGCGCTGGGGACATTCCTGCTCTCCGATGTGACACCATCACCGTGGACCTGGGAACAGGCAACGGGCGAAAACCCGAACTTTCCGTCATCAGGACAAAATGTATACCGTTTCGTCGGCTCGGACAGGGCATTGGATTTCCCGAACCTGACACTCTGGAATCCGGATGGAAAAGCCGATTGGAACCATCCGCTGCGACCGGAGTCCTTGCCCATTGAACTGGATGATGCTTTCCAAGCCCAGTGCCGACATCTGTGTGCAGTGATACAGGACGAAGAGGACCCACGGGTCACTGCCGCTGATGCCGCCCGTACCCTGGCGGCCACTCTGGCTGTCTTCGATTCAGAAAAGACCGGAAAGCAGGTCAATCTGTAATCGGCAACCTCGTCTGGGCAACGGTATAGAAATCGCCCTTTACTGAGCTTACCGCCGACCACTGCCGGCGTCCGGCAAAGAGATTATTGGCCATGGCCGGCTCTGGCGATGACGAGCAGCAGGCAACCGGCCGTGAGCGTTCCGGCGGCAATCAAGTAGAAGGCAACGTCGTAACCCCCGCTATATTCAACCACCGCACCGAACACCGGAGGACCACTGACGATCCCAAAGAAAAGAAAGAACTGGGCGCCGCCCACCACCTCACCCACTTTATCTTCAGGTGCAAGCCGGGTGAATTCCGACATCAGCAGGCCCAGCACTCCATTTGTACTGGCGCCCAGCAGAATGGCAATCAGCGCGGTGAGCCAGAACGGCCAGCCGGGGCTGAACACGCTAATGGCCAGAATACTGCACGCCATCACTACACCCAGAATGCCCAGCAAGACCCAACTGCTGAGTAAGCGCCCGGCGATGGCGCCCCAGATTATGCGCGCCGGAATGGCTGAGCCGTGAATGATCGCGAAAACGGCACCGGCGAATTCGGCTGACAGGCCATTGGCTTCGACCAGGTAAATCACCACGAAAGTCAGAACTGACATCTGCGCGAAGGTATAGAAATAGCCCGCGACGGCAAGCAGCACGAGCCGCTTACCCGTCAGAATGAGACGCAGTGCGGTCAGGATGCCGCTGAGTCTGATGCGGAACTCCGGATCCCGGTCATCATCCAGACCGTCGCGAATAAACTGAAGGCACAAAAGCGTAACCAGCGGTATCAGACTGATTACGGCGACAGCTGCCCGCCAGTCATAGAGCAGCATCAGCGGCGGCAGCAGCAGTCCGGCCAGCATGCCACCGAGCGGTGTTCCGGTCTGCTTGACCGAAAAAACGAAAGGCTGCCATTGCGGCGGGGTATGCCTGGCCAGAATCCTCGAACCGGCCGGATTGAGCGGCCCCGTGCCGAGGCCCAGCAGAAGCGCTGCCCCGATGGCCAGCGGCCAGAAAGGAAAAATGCTGGCGAGCACAAGCCCAAGCACACCGGCCAGCAAGGCCGCCTGGCAGGTCCGAATCACGCCGTATCGGGCAAGAACGCTGCCAGTACCCAGGCCAGACACCATGCCGGTGGCATATATGACAGCCGTGTAGATGCCTATACTTGTTGACTTGACGCCAAGATCAGCAGCAGCCTGTACCGCCACAACAGCACCGGCATAACAGCACATCGTGCCGAAGGACTGAATCGCCAGCATCGCAGGCAGTGCAATGCTGATTTTTCTTTCAAACAGTGTGTGCATAACCCTTGAGCAGCCTGGCCCTGGCTGATGAAACGGGTGGCAGGGTACTAACCGGTAATGTAACCGGGCGCGCATTGCGTTCATACAGCATCAGGGTATTGAATCGATGTGAGTCGGTGGCCTTGACTGGTGCAGCAGTGCCTTTGGGCAAAAACTGGACAGCTGTTTTTATATACTGTATATATTAACAGTAATTAGTATCAGCCCAGACAACAGCTAAGGACCTCCCATGAACCGACCGTTGACCACCCGGCAGCTGTTGGTGCTTGAATGTATCCAGTCATTTATTCATCGTACCGGTATGCCACCTACCCGGGCCGAAATCGCGAAGCAACTGGGCTTCCGGTCGGCCAACGCGGCCGAGGACCACCTGCGTGCACTGGCGCGCAAGGGCATGATTGAGCTGCAATCCGGCACCTCCCGCGGCATACGTCTGCTGGAGCCTGCTGGAGTACCCGTGGTGGGTGAGGTGGCTGCGGGTCACCCGATTCTTGCCAGAGAACATATTGAGGACCACTATCCCCTTCCTTCAAGACTCTTCAGACCCAAAGCCCATTACCTACTGCGTGTGCGGGGAATGAGCATGCGTGATGCCGGTATTCTCAACCGTGATCTGCTGGCAGTTCACCAAAGCCCGGAAGCGGTCAATGGCCAGATCGTGGTCGCCAGGTTGGAGGATGAAGTCACCGTCAAACAGTTCAGGCAACGGGGCAATGTGGTCACCCTGTTACCGCGCAACCCGGATTTCGAGCCCATCCGGGTGGATCTCAGAAACCAGACGCTGGTCATCGAAGGGGTCGGTGTCGGTGTCATCCGCAATGGCAAACTGCCGTGACCCTGGCACTGTGTCTGGAACGGCCCGACATCTGGCGTGGCAACCAATCCGCTGTGACAACCGATACCGTGGTTCCCAGCGGATTTGACGAACTTGACAGCCATCTGCCTGGTGGCGGTTGGCCACTGGGTGCGCTGACTGAGATTCTGGTCGAAGATATCGCTGACAGCCCGCTATGGCTGGTGATGCCGGCACTGTGTGCCCTGCGGCAGCAAAGACACTGGCAGGTCTGGATAAAACCGCCCAATATCCCCTTTGCACCGGCACTCGTAGAAAGCGGCATAGACCTGTCGAAGATGCTCATTATCCGTCCGGGAAGATGGAAAGATATCCTGTGGGCTACAGAACAGTCCCTGGGATCGGGCAGCTGCAGTGCAGTGCTGTTCTGGCCGGAAAAACCTGACGGTACTGCCCTGCGACGGCTCCAGCTGGCAGCCGAACGCGGCCGCACATTGGGTCTTTGCTTTCGTGATCACCGGTCTGCCGGGACACACAGCACAGCTGCACTGCGCCTACTGTACCAGCCGGGCCTGAAGACCACACAGCTAAGCATCCTCAAGTGCCGTGGCGGCCGCCTGACTGAAAAACTAGAACTTGTACGCAGCAGTCACCGGGCCTGTACCGACTGACACACCAACTATCACATGAGCCGGCATACCAGTACCGCGATTACGCCCGGACTGCGGGCCCGGACCGACCCGTGTGCCGTCCGGCATCAACCCGGGCAGGCGATGCCTTCAACTCAATCACCCAACCGTTCCCCCCTGTGGCTGGCACTGCATCTGGTCCAGTTACCGTTTGAAGCAGCCGGCGTTCCAGCCGGTGGTCCGGCTGCGGTCATCTTCGAGCGTCATGGGCAGACACACCGGATCACCGTTGCCAATGATGCCGCGACCCGGAACGGTATCCGGCCACTTATGACGCTGGCAACAGCCCGCGCACTGGCCTCACACCTTCGGGCATTCCCCAGAGATCAGATCTCGGAGCAGCAGATATTGAAAGATCGGGCTGTCGAAGCAATGCACTGGACCCCCAGTGTAAGTCTTACTGAAGACGGCCTGCTGATGGAAATTACTGGCAGCCTGCGTCTCTACGGCGGACTGCAGCGGTTGATTTCCCTGGTCCGCAACTGGATAGACACCAAAACCTCCCGTTTTCATATCGCTCTTACTCCGACGCCGGCAAGTGCCATCCTGTGCGCCCGGGCCGGCCATGAGCTGTATGTTACCGGGCGTGAGCAACTGGCTTCCCACCTGCACGACCTGTCAGTCAAGTGGCTCACTCTCAACCATAATCAGAGCACACTGCTGCAAAGACTTGGCATTTACCAGATCGGCGAGCTGTTGCGTCTGCCCCGGCATGATCTTGCCCGGCGTACTGATCAAGCATTTGTCAATCAGCTGGACCGCCTGACCGGCCGACAAGCCGATCCACGCATTACCTACACTTCCCCACTGATGTTCAAGCAGGTTATTGACCTTGTCGGAGAGGCCACCGAGATCAGACAGCTTTTTCCGGCAGTAGACTTTCTGCTGGAAAGCCTAATAGCGCAGATGCGAAGTTCCGGTACAGCGCTGGACCGGCTCGACTGGATTCTAAAAAACACCCAGCATGAATCAATCCAGGTTCCAGTGAGCCTGACCCGACCGTGCCGTAATCACGGACAGCTCCTGAGGCTTTCACGATTGGCATTTGAGTCAATCCAATTGACGCATCCGGTCACTGGGTTAGTACTCAAGGGACAACCTCTGGTACTGCCCCTGGAACAGAACGACGCACTGCTGCCGGGGACAGGCATCCATTGCGATGACCCGACAGCACTACTTGACAGTTTACGCAACCGGCTGGGCCATACTGTTGTACAGGGTATTGAGTGCCAGGCAGATCATCGCCCGGAAAAGTCCTGGGCATACTGTGACCCGGGAAAGCAGCACGGACGCTGCAGTTGTCTGCCACCCCGCCCCCTGTGGCTGCTGTCCCATCCCACACCCATCGGATCAATTCAGGGCCGGCCCAGCTTCCGGGGCACACCTTTGAATCTTGAAAAGCAGGTCGAACGGATCAACAGCGGCTGGTGGGATGAAGACCTGGTCCGGCGCGATTACTACCGGGCATCCAACGACAGACTGCAGGCCTGGATATTCCGTGACCTTGCGACCGGTCAGTGGTTTCTACATGGTATCTTCTAAACAACCCGTTCCTACAACCGAATGACCACTATCCAGGCAGCTTCCTCATGACGGCATCACGCCTCCAGCGCAGTACACAGCGTGATTCATTTCTGGATCGCTGTAACTTAAGCCACTGCGACCCGATACCCCTTGGCGCCGACGCGTCCTTCAGACGTTACTATCGTCTGGCCGGCCAAGGGCCGGCACTGCTGCTCATGGACGCGCCCCCAGAATATGAAGATGTCGATGCTTTCGGGCGGGTGGCCCGACACCTGCTCAGACTCGGATTCAGGGCCCCCCAAATTCACCACCTGGACCGTGAACTCGGCTTCATCGTGCTCGAAGATTTCGGCGACCAGACATTCACCCGCCTGATCGACTCCGGCTGTGATGAGGCTACGCTTTACACCCGGGCGATCGATCTATTGATCGGAATACACGACCATCCTGACGCTATCAACATTGAACTGCCGGGCTACGACCGGACACGGCTGATCGACGAAGCGCTTCTGCTTCCCGACTGGTTTGCACCCGTAACTCGCGACTGTGTCACCTCAACCGACATGCGGACCAGCTACTGTGTGGCCTGGCGGGAGATTCTGGACAATTTACCGCAACCCACAACCAGCCTGGTCCTGCGGGACTTCCACGTTGACAACCTGATGCAGCCTGATCCGGGCAGCCAGGATAACGATTGTGGATTGCTGGACTTTCAGGATGCCGTCATAGGTCCTGTGGCCTACGACGTGGTCTCGTTGCTGGAAGACGCGCGCCGGGACGTCAAGGCAGCACTCCGGGAACAGATGAGGCGCCGCTATCTGGAAGCAAGGCCTCTTCTCGAGATCGAGAATTTCGATCTATGGTACAGGGTCCTTGGTACCCAGCGGCACTGCAAAGTGGCCGGCATCTTCGTGCGCCTTTTCATACGCGACGGCAAACCCGCCTATCTCAGGCACCTCCCTAGAGTCATGGCGCTGCTCGAACAGGGCCTTGATGCGCAGGTCATGCGGCCTTTGCGCCAATGGCTGGATGACTGGCTGCCTGAACGCCTGACTCCGTTTCCTGACGTAAATCTGGACCGGGCACGGTCCCTGATCGACATTCCGGAATGAATACGCACTAAAGGAGCACTACCAATTGAAACCCATCTCCTGGCAGGACTTTGAGCAGGTCGAACTGCGCACGGGCACTATTATCGACGTCCAGCCCTTTCCCCAGGCCCGCAAACCCGCATTTATTGTACGGGCCGATTTTGGGCCGCACATCGGGATACTGAAATCCAGCGCCCAGATCACAGAACTGTACACAATCGAGGAACTGATCGGACGTCAGATCATCGGTGTCGTCAATTTCCCCAAAAAGCAGATTGGACCGATACAGTCGGAGTTTCTAATCACTGGATTCACCCGGGAGGACGGCGCTGTGGTGCTGGTTCAACCGGAACGCCCCGTAACCAACGGCCTAAAGCTTGCCTAAATCGGGTTACAGGCCCCCCGCGGCCGCCTCCAGTACCGCCGTTGACCCCGAAACAACGGCACGGTAATAGCCCTCGGTTTCCGGAAGCACATGCTCTGCATAGTGCCTGCAGCTGAGTAACTTGCCTTTACAAAAATCAGGATCTCCTTTACCACTTTCAAGCCCGCTCGCCGCGGCAGCTGCAGCTTTGGTCATCTGCCAGCCGCCTGCAACCCCACCCCACAACATCAAATACTGGAACGCCGCCGCGTACGGAATCCTCGGGTCCTCGCCGGCAGATTCCAGGATCCAGGCAGTGGCCGATGACAGCCGATTCAGTGAATCTGAGGCAGCTGTACTGATATTCAGCACTGGCCCGGTAGCCAGCTGACGGATGTCAGCGACCTCCTTATCCATCTGCTCGATCAACTCGGTCACCATCCGGCCGCCATCTCGAACAAGCTTTCGCCCGACAAGGTCCGCTGCCTGAATGCCCGTCGTCCCTTCGTAGATTGTCGTAATCCGGACATCGCGGTAATGCTGTGCAGCCCCGGTTTCCTCGATAAAACCCATACCGCCATGAACCTGCACACCTGTACTGGCCACCCAAGTTCCGACTTCCGTACTCCATCCCTTGACGATCGGTATGAGGACATCGACTGTGCGTTGACTCTGCGCACGTTCTACCTCATCCGGGTGCCGCAGTGACTTATCCGCCGCAGCGGCAGCGTAAAGGCTCACCGCTCGCATGGCTTCTATACGGCATTTCATATCCAGCAGCATTCTGGCGACGTCAGGGTGTGCAATGATGCTCACACGACCGCCATCCCCGCCACCAACCGCACGCCCTTGGGTTCTTTCTCTGGCGTAGTTCAAAGCCCGCTGGTAAGCCCTCTCAGCAATAGCGTATCCTTCGATGCCGACCGCATGCCGCGCCAGGTTCATCATGATGAACATGTACTCCAGCCCGCGGTTCTCTTCACCGACCAGATAGCCAGTTGCACCACCATTCTCACCGTAGGACATAACGGCTGTAGGGCTGCCGTGTATACCCAGTTTATGCTCCAGAGCCACGCACAACAGGTCGTTTCGTTCGCCTGGCGCACCTTGCTCATCCGGGATAAATTTCGGCACCAGAAACAAAGATATACCTCCCACACCTTCAGGTGCATCGGGGGTCCGGGCCAGCACCAGGTGGATGATATTGTCTGTGAGGTCGTGCTCACCGTAGGTTATGAAGATCTTTTGACCGGTAATCAGGTAATGGCCCGCCGCAGTCGGCACCGCCCGTGTCCTGACAGCACTCAGATCCGAACCTGCCTGTGGCTCCGTCAGGTTCATCGTGCCGGCCCATTCCCCAGAGACCAGCTTGGCAAGATAGATTTCCTTCTGCTCCTCACTGCCACAATGCGAGATCGCTGCGGAGGCAGCCTGGGTCAACAACGGACAAAGCCCAAAGGACATATTCGAAGCATCCCACATCTCCTGAACGGCGGTACCGACCGCCCTGGGCAGCCCCTGTCCACCGAAAGCCGTATCAAAAATAAGGCTGGTCCAGCCGGCTTCGATAAACTGCTGATAGGCATCTTTCCACCCTTCCATGGTCGTGACAACGCCGTCCAACAAAACGGGAGGTTGCTGATCTCCAGGCCGGTTAAGCGGCGCCAGAACCTCGGAGGCGAATTTTCCTGCTGCACTCAGCACGGCTTCAACTACATCGATTGAAGCATCCTCATAGCCCGGCATCTTCGAGATCTGTTCTATATCGACCAGTTCTCTGAGGACAAATCCGAGGTCTTCGACTGGGGCTTTGTAGTGTGGCATCCCGGCTCCTTGGGTTGCTGTTAAAAAAGGTCAAGATTCCAAGAGCGCTGATTGTAGTTTTCATCACAACTGAACGCCAACCTTGACCTGTGGTCTAGGCGCTGAACCTGTTAGGGAGTGCACTTTTTGTCCCGATTGCGCCACCGGGATACCGACGGCATCAGTATCAGAAATACACTTGCAAGCACCGCGGCGCCTGCGGCAGTGAGAATCGCGGCTTGGTAACTGCCATAGCGGTCGAAAACATAGCCCGCAAAGGGTGGACCGAAAAACGTTCCCACACCCACCCCTGAATACAGGACGCCGATCACGGCACCGGTAGCCCGGGTGCCGAAATAATCGACTGCAACCGCAGGGGCCAGCGCGACAAATCCGCCATAGCACAGTCCAAAAACCAATCCGAATGCCAGCAGAGATCCGTAGCCTGTCGCGGCAAGCCAGATCAGAAGCATGAACGCCACGCCTCCAAAGCAAAGACCCATCACGAGCAACCGACCAAACCGATCGGCAACGGGGCTGACCAGAAAACGTCCCAAAGTGCTGCCCACACCAACGACACCGAGCACCAGCGCCGCTTCACCTGACGATATACCATGATCGAGGGCATAGGGCACGAGGTGCACAAACGGGATGAATATGGCAAAGGAGAGACTCGACCAGGACAGAAACAACAGCCAGAACGGCCTGGTCTGTACCGCCTGGCCCAGATACAACCCGGAATGAGCGGTGTCCTGCCCAGCTTTCTTGGCAACCGCACGGCCGGATGGGTCGTTGTCAAGCAATAGAGACGCTGCCGCGCCCGCCACCGCGGCAGTAATCCCCATAGCCACAAAACTGGAACGCCACCCCAGCGCTCCGATCAAAACGGTTGCAGTAACAGGCCCCAGCAGAGTTCCCAGGCCTATGCCCGAAACGGCCAGACCGGATGCAAATCCCCTCTGGGTTGTAAACCAGGGTTGTACTGCACCTACCGCCGGGACATAAGAAAAACCAATTCCGATACCAACGCCGAGACCAAATCCCAGGTAGACCGTATAAAGACCTTCAGCCAAACCGGCAATAGTCAGCCCGGCTCCGAGCACCGTCAGTCCGAAGATACACACCCAGCGCGGACCGAAACGATCGGAGAGGGGACCGCTGATGGCGCCGAGAGTAAAATAAAGAACGCCGGCAAGCGAGAAAACCGACGATAGGCTGGCTCTCGAAGCCGCAAATTCTTTCTCCAGGTCGGGGAAAAACGTGGCGTAGGAATATGCACAGCCGAATCCCAGAAGCATCACCATAAATGCACCTGCAACAACATACCATCCGTAGTAGACGGATCGGAACCACTGCATCGTCATGGACTCAAGGGGAATAAACTATTCTTTCGCATGTAAAGCGACCATACTGATGGCAGTTCCTGTGACTATACCGCGACCAAAATGAGGATTAAGCCATCGAAAGGTCTGATGCGGTGGGTCGGGCCTGATTCAAGGCAGAAATCGAAAGAGAGTGCCCCTTCTTGAATTGGAACCCAGGTGAACCGAACATGAGGGTATTCTTTTAGCTCGGCATGCATATTCCGGTTAACATCACCCCGGTGGGATGAACACGCTTACGCCACCCCTTGAGTGAAGGGTCTGTACAAACGGTACACTCGTGCCTCGTGAAGGTCAAACTGGTCGAACCCTGGTACCGAACCGCCTATGCACACCGATTCCGATCCAACCACTTTTCTGAAACAACTGTTCGACAGCGCTGTTGCCAGTGCTGACCCAGGTCACTGTCTGGCGGGATACCTGCCAGAGCCCACCAGCAATGGACGGACTCTGGTGGTTGGTGCGGGCAAAGGCTCTGCCGCCATGGCGGCAGCTGTCGAAAAGGTCTGGACGACGGAACTCAGCGGTACCGTAATCACACCCTATGGTCACGGCTGTGACACCCATACCATCGATATCGTCGAAGCCGCCCATCCCGTTCCGGACCAGGCAGGCCTGGAAGCGGCGGCCCGAATTCTCGAAATAGCACAGACACTGGGAACCGGTGATCAGATGCTCTGCCTGCTGTCGGGTGGGGGATCTGCGCTCCTGACATTGCCGGCCGAGGGGTTGTCCCTTCAAGCCAAACAGGACATCAATCGCCAGTTGTTGCAGTCCGGGGCCGACATCACCCAGATCAACTGTGTACGCAAACATCTTTCTGGCATCAAGGGTGGCCGTCTTGCAGCGGCAGCCTGGCCGGCAACGACGGTTTCTCTCATGATTTCAGACGTAGCCGGCGATGACCCGACTGTGATCGCCTCCGGACCGACAACCGCCGACCCGACCAGCTGTAAGGACGCACTTGAGATCATCGCCCGATACAACGTCCGGATTCCCGCGGCTCTCAAGGCCAGTTTGGTTAAAGGATCAAACGAAACGCCCAAGCCCGGGGCTGTTGAGCTGTCTCGTTCCAGCCACCGGATTGTAGCTTCCGCAAAGGGCGCACTACAGGCCGTCTACGACGAGGTGGCTCCGCTTCATTTTGAAGTCAATAACCTGGGTGACGAGGTCATCGGAGAATCCAGAGAGGTCGGGCGGGAACACGGTCGGTTGTTCCGGCACCTGGTCACGCAGGGTGACCCAGGACAGCCCTTGCTGCTGATCTCCGGCGGCGAAACCACTGTCACCATCCGTGGTCAGGGTCAGGGGGGACCGAACCGCGAATATCTACTCGCGCTGGCCATTGAGCTTGATGGTATACCCGATGTATGGGCGATCGCCTGTGACACGGACGGGCTGGATGGCACCCACGATGCCGCCGGCGCAGTCATTGGCCCATCGACCCTAAAACGCGCCCGGGATCTTGGCCTTAATCCGGCCCGGATGCTCGACGATAACGATGCCGGTTCATTCTTTGCGACGTTGGAGAATGCTGTGGTCACCGGCCCTACCCGCACTAACATCAACGATCTACGAATTCTTGCCTATATCCCCACAGCCTGAGTGACATACTATCCACCTCCCGAGCCAAAGGACGATTAACTAGATGGGCAACCGACTGAGCAAAATCTACACACGGACCGGCGACGACGGTACCACCGGACTCGGGGATGGTTCCCGGGTTAACAAAACCTGTGCCCGTGTGGAGGCCATGGGCAACACCGACGAGTTGAACTGCATCATCGGCATTCTCATGACCGAACAACTGCCCAAGTCCCTCAGGGAAACCATGACCCGTGTACAGCATACGTTGTTTGACATCGGAGGTGAACTGAGCATCCCGTCAAGTGCGATGGTCCCCCAGGCCAGGGTAATCGACCTCGAGTCGGTACTCGATGAACTCAACGAGGAACTGCCGCCTTTGAAGGAATTTATTCTGCCCGGTGGCTCACAGCAGTCCGCGGTCTGTCATCTTGCCCGGAGCGTCTGCCGGCGCCTCGAACGAAGCCTCTTCGCAGTGGACGACGGTCACCCGGTGTCGCCCGTCTCCCTTCAATACGTCAACCGCCTGTCGGATCTGCTGTTTGTTGTTGCCCGAGTTCTCAACCGGATGTCCGGTGCTGACGACGTTCTCTGGGAGCATGATCGTCATGCGGATTGAACCGACTTTCCCGTAAGTCAGATCATTCGACGGTAACGTGCCCAGTCGAAACCCGGTCCTGGATCAGTTTTGCGGCCCGGTGCCACGTCACTGTGCCCCACGATGTTCTCTGGCGTAATTGCAGGAAAGGAGACTGTCAGTAACCGCGTGAGTACAGACAGGGTCTGATACTGCAGCACCGTAAATGTGTCTGTATCGGTACCTTCCAATTCCACACCGACAGAGAAATCATTGACGTTGGAACGTCCCCGGTGTTCTGATATTCCTGCATGCCATGCCCGGTACGAGGTCGGGACGAACTGAATGATCTGACCCTCACGTCGGATAAAGAAATGCGCTGACACCTTCAGATTGCAAATCTCCTCGTAATAAGGATGGGCTGCGGCATTGAGCTGGTTGAGAAAAAACCGAGCGACTGCATCACCAGTGTACTCACCCGGGGGCAGGCTAATGGCATGGATCACCAGGACCTCGGGAAGCTGACCCTCCGGCCGGTCATCATGATTCGGTGACAACAGTCGGGACGCACCGTCGACCCATCCAGTGTGACGATCCAGCTGCAGGGTCGGAGCTTTCACGTCTGCACCGCATCCCCGACGCAGAGACCGAGCAACTCCTCTGCCGATCCCTGGTTGACTGCGAATTCGACCAAACCCATCGAATTCACGGTCCAGAAACCTGTCCCAGCCGAAACCCCAGCGAAGTATCCGGCGTAGGTCAGACGGTGATCACCGACCGAAAACAAACGGCTAGTGCTGAACTGTGCCCCCCGTAGGCCGGTGATGACGTTTCCATACCGGTCAACATGTATGACGCGCGAAAGATCTGGAGAGCTCCCCTCAGCCAATTGCGCCGTAACCGTAATCAGGGGATCGTCTATTCTGAAAAGCTCCCCCTTTTTGCCAGTCACGAGGTCTGCAGCAACCGGCACGAAGACGTCGCGCCCATGGAAAGTCCGGGAACGAGGTTCCTCTGCGGTTTGAATGCGGTAATAACTCGCTTGTCCATTAGACCTGGCAAGGGCCGCGCTGAATAGTCCATTATCCGGCCCGACCAGCCAGCGTTCATCCAACCGGATCGCGAGACCCACCCGGTCGCTGCCGACACCTGGATCGACCACGCCGACGAGCACCGTGCCCCGGGGCGTCTGATCGAGTAAGGCCGCCAGCAACACCCCCGAGCAGGACACGTCGAACGCCTCTGTATCATGAAAAAGATCAATCACTTTTACACCCGGCTGTACTACAGCCGCAGCAGCATGCATCTGCCCGATGTAGATGCTGCCGGAACCGAAATCGGTGAATAGAGCTAACGGGCCTTCAATCATTTAGTTACACCTGAGGGCTACCTAGCCTCGAATCATATACGACTTACCTGCAAAAAAGCCCCGCTTCGTGCGGGGCTCTCATGAAGTGATCAGCCGGCGAGGGAATATCTCTATTCTTCCTTGTCTTCTCCCTCGTCGGGTCTATCCAGCAGTTGGACGTATGCCATCGGTGCACTGTCACCGGTGCGCAGACCACATTTGAGAATTCGCGTATAACCTCCCGGTCGATTCTTGAATCTCGGCGCCAAATCATCAAACAGCTTGGTCACGGCACCTCGGTCTCCTAATCGGGCAAGAGCAAGCCGCCTGTTCGCCAGACTGGGCGTCTTGGCCATCGTGATCAGAGGTTCTGCGACGCGCCGCAGCTCTTTGGCTTTCGGCAGCGTGGTGCGGATCTGTTCGTGGCGAAATAATGAGGCCGCCATATTCCTGAACATGGCCTTGCGATGACTCGAGTTTCTACCGAGTATCCGCCCGGATTTATAGTGGCGCATTGTTCCGTCCTCTTGACTGTCAGTGCAGACCGTTTCGACTGTCCCGCCTGAGTGATGCCGGGGGCCAGTTCTCGAGCCTTACTCCGAGCGACAGGCCGCGGCTGGCCAGTACGTCCTTTATCTCAGTGAGCGACTTCTTGCCGAGATTGGGCGTCTTCAACAGCTCGACTTCAGTCCGCTGTATAAGGTCACCGATAAAATAGATGTTTTCGGCCTTCAGGCAGTTTGCAGACCGCACCGTCAACTCCAGCTCGTCTACAGGGCGCAACAACAGTGGATCGATCTTGTCTTCAGCGGATTCCCCGGCAGGTCGATCGGTTTCTTCCAGTCGCACAAACACAGATATCTGTTCATGCAAAATGGTCGCCGCCCGGCGAACCGCATCTTCCGGGTCGATCGTGCCGTTGGTTTCTATCTCCATGACCAGTTTATCGAGATCAGTGCGTTGTTCTACACGGGCATTCTCGACTGTGTAGGAGACCCGCTGTATGGGGCTGTAGGATGCATCAAGTTTCAGTACACCCACGGCACGGGTCTCATCTTCATCACCAGTTTTGTCAACCACCTGATAGCCACGCCCTGTGGTCACCGTGATCTCCATACTCAGCTCACCCTCGTCAGAAAGATGGGCAATCTGATGATCAGGATTGACGACCTCTACATCATGATCGAGTTGTATATCCCCTGCCGTCATGACCCCGGGGCCCTTTCGGGTCACACGCAGGACCGTTTCAGTACGGTTGTGCATACGCACCGCCAGGTTTTTCAGGTTGAGCAGGATCTCAATAACATCCTCTTGGACACCTGGGATTGACGAATATTCGTGCAGAACACCCTCAATGCGCACTTCGGTCACCGCCGCCCCAGACATCGAGGAAAGCAGAATCCGGCGCAACGCGTTTCCCAGCGTATAGCCAAAACCGCGTTCAAGGGGCTCCAGCGTGACCCGTGCTTTTGTTGCGTCGTAGTTGTCGACGTTTATCACACTGGGCTTAAGAAATTCGCGATTGGTTTCCTGCATCATTTGTGTTCCTCAAGGAGTTGTTCGTCTCTACATATCCGGGAAGGTGGTGTGGTCGGCCGGGTTCCGGGCTTCCCCGCAGTCTTCTGCCAGACTGGCTCTATTTCGAATACAGTGCGACGACCAGTGATTCGTCGATGTTCTGTGACAAGTCGGCCCGGTCCGGGACTGTCTTGAATACCCCCTTAACCACTTTGCTGTCGACCTCAACCCAGGAGACGAATCCGAGTTGCTCCGCAATTTCAAGAGACGCCTTGATTCGCAACTGATTTTTACTCTTCTCACGCACCTCGATCTCATCACCTGGTCGAACCTGATACGAAGCAATGTTGACCCGGCGGCCGTTGACCTGGATCGCATTGTGGCTCACGAGTTGTCTGGCTTCTGCCCTTGTGATACCGAAACCCATGCGGTAGACCACGTTGTCGAGCCGGCATTCCAGCAGCGTCAGAAGATTCTCGCCGGTCGAGCCCTTGCCTTGCGCTGCTCTGGTGTAGTAGCTGCGAAACTGCTTTTCCATTAAACCATACATGTTCCGCACTTTTTGTTTTTCGCGGAGTTGGGTCCCATACACCGTGATTCTTGGCCGTCGCGAACCGGCTTTGAATCCCGGCGGCCGGTCAAACTTGCACTTTGAATCGATCGGGCGCATCGGGCTTTTCAGAAATAGGTCGGTGCCTTCGCGTCGCGCGAGTTTGCAGGTTGGTCCTCTGTATCTGGCCATGGGATAACTCTCCGTTCAGACGCGGCGTCGTTTAG
>CAJXBY010000035.1 GCA_913051905.1 uncultured Gammaproteobacteria bacterium
CAGGCTATTCAGGCCGGCTGGCGGGAACGCCTGTCGCTTCTCCGTGTCTCTGATTTTCGCAAAATCTGGCTGGCGGGTGGGCTCTACGGCACGGTCAGGTGGCTGGATATGCTGGCGGTCGGGGTATTCACCTATGAGGTTACGAATTCGCCGCTGATTGTCGCATTCATGGTCTTTCTGCGCCTGTTGCCCCTGATTCTGATGGGCACGGTGATTGGCGCACTGGCCGAGCGGTTCAATCGCCGCCGCATGCTCCTCGGCGGTCTCATCGTCCTGTCGGTTGTCTGCGCGGTACTTGGGCTTCTGGCCTTAAGTGGCCGAATTACACTCTGGCACGTTGGAGTGGGTGCGTTGGTGAACGGCACGCTGTTCTCGGCTGATTTTTCGGTTCGGCGTATGCTGCTGGGTGAAGTGGCGGGCTTATCACGCCTCGGTGCGGCTATGGGACTGGATTCGGCCACCAACAATGCAACCCGCATGGCCGGTCCACTGATCGGCGGACTGGTCTACCAGGCGATCGGGCTGGAAGGCACTTACCTGGTAGGATTCCTGCTTACCGGGCTTGCTGCGTTGCTGATCGCACGGCTGACGGGTGATACGTCAACACCGGCGGTGCGTGGGTCTTCCCTGCTGCAGGATATTGTAGAGGGGCTGCGCTACATACGTACCAACCGGGTAGTGACCTCGGTTCTGGTGATTACGGTGCTCATGAATCTGTTTGCGTTCCCTTACCTGGGGATGATCCCGGTCATTGGTAAGGACGTCTTGAATCTGTCGCCTTCACTGATCGGCGTACTCGCGGCTGCGGACGGCTGCGGGGCATTTTTCGGGGCGTTGATTGTCGCGGTGTTTGCGCCCTCAACAGCGTTCCGCCGCATTTTTTTCGTTGGGTCGACGGTTGTCCTTCTGGCGGTATTGGTGTTTTCTTTGTCGCCGATGTTTGGCCTGTCCGTGTCTGTGTTGTTGATCGGTGGCCTCGGTCTGGCTGGGTTCGGTACGATGCAGACGACGCTCATTTTTGTCGAGGTACCCTCAGCCGTTCGGGGCAGAGTGCTCGGTGTTCTGACGGTATGTATCGGTACGATGCCGATCGGCATGCTGGCAGTGGGTTATCTTGCCAATTGGGTGGGTACAGCACGCGCGATCAGCCTCATGTCAGTGTGTGGGCTGGTGGCGATCACAGTAGTTATGGTGCTGTGGCGGGAGAGGCGGTGAATTTCTGACACCTGGAAGGGTTAGAATTTAGCCCGTTTCGCCATGGAGGCCGTCGTGGAATCAAATAGAAGTGCGTGTTTCTTGGGGACCTGGGGAGTCATGGATGGACATTGATTTTGATCAGAAAATCGATCACCGGGGGGTGAATTCGATCAAATGGGAATTTGTGATCGGTAAAGACGGACTCAGGCACTGGGACCTGACCGATCCAGAGCATGGCGACGATCAGGTCCTGCCAATGTGGGTCGCGGACATGGACTTCACCGCAGCCGAGCCCATTGTCGATGCGGTGACGCGCCGTGCAGCCCGCGGTCTTTATGGTTACGCCTCGAAAACAGACAGTTACCTGTCGTCTGTCGCCAGTTGGATGCAGCGCCGCAAGAACTGGCCCGTCGATGTGGAGTGGATCGTTCTGACACCGGGGGTAGTGGCTGCCCTGCATATCATCGTTCGCCGCTTTACTGCGCCGGGCGACAAAATCTTGATTCAGCGGCCGGTCTACCATCCATTCACCTATGCGATCAGCACCAATGACCGGCAAGTAGTTTCCAGTTCCTTGTTGTTGAAAGGGGACCGGTATGAGATGGATTTTGCCGACCTCGAGCGCAAGGCCGCCGACCCGGAGGTCAAGCTCGCGATTCTGTGCAGTCCGCACAACCCTGTGGGCAGAGTGTGGTCCGAAGATGAGCTGACGCGATATGCTTCCATCTGCAGCAAGAACGATGTGATGGTGATCGCCGATGAGATCCACAGTGATCTGATCATGCCGGGTCAGCAGTTCTTCTGCTATGGTCGTCTAGATGCACAACTGACGCACAACTCGGTGATCTGTACCGCACCGAGCAAGACCTTCAACGTTGCCGGCCTGCAGACGTCCAACATTATTGTGGAGAATTCCCGGTTGCGAGACGAACTCAGGACTGAACTTCGGGCAAATGGCCTGTATGGGACCAGTCCGTTCGGACTGGTCGGTACAGAAGCGGCTTACAATGAGGGCGAGCCCTGGCTGGAGCAGGTCATTGCTTACATCTGGGACAATCTGCAGTATCTTGACGCTTTTCTGAAGGCGAATGTTCCCAACCTCAAAATGATTTCAATCGAAGGCACCTATCTCGCCTGGATCGATTGTCGAGAACTGGGTCTGACCGGCGAGGCGCTGGATAGCCTGATGATGGACCAGGCCAAGGTGTATGTAGACAGCGGCCAGAAGTTCGGGCCCGAAGGCGAAGGTTTTCTCCGGATGAATGTAGCCTGCAGGCGCCGGACATTGGAACAAGCGCTGGGAAGGATCAGTCAAGTGGTCAGTGAACTCGGTACAGACTGAACGCCCCGCCCGGAACAGGAGAAACCCGCCAATATTATGGATTCGGAATCATCGTTTTGAAACATATGATCATCTCAGGAGGGTCGCGCGGTCTTGGCGCAGCGCTGATCGTCGAATACCAGAGAGCGGGTTACCAGATCATGGAGCTGTCACGCAGCGGCACCTTGCCCGGTTCGGTGACTGTTGATCTGTCGCAACCGGAAAGTGCACAGGAGATCCTGTCAGCATCTTTTGAGCGTCTTGCGACCGGTGCCTGCGAAGAGTTGCTGTTGTTCAACAATGCCGGTGACGTCATGCCTATCGGAGAAACCGCAGACAAGCCGACCGAGGCCGTGCTCAAAAACATCAATCTCAACTACGCCGGTGCCATCGTCCTGCTGAGAGCCTTTATTCAGGCCTTTCAGGCGCTCAACTGTGTGAAGACCGTCATCAATGTCTCGTCGGGTGCTGCGCTGCATGGTGTGCAAGGCTGGTCTCTTTATTGCGCGGCGAAAGCCGGGATCGAGCACTTCATTCGCACCGTCGCCCTGGAGCAGTCAGCACACCGCTATCCCATCAGTGCGATCAATGTCAGCCCCGGTCTCATCGATACGGATATGCAACACACGATCCGCTCTGCAGCAGCAGGAGATTTTCCTCGTCTGTCTGAATTTAAAGACTTCAAAGCGTCGGGTGCACTGCGCCGACCGGAAGAGGTCGCACGTGGTTTTCGGACCCTGCTGGCCGGGGACCCTGCATCGGGGAGCCGCCATGAGATTGCAGATTATCTTGACTCATGATCCGGATTGAACCCGACTAACCGTCTGTGGATCAAGCTGTCTTCAGATCGGGGAAATTGAACGAAAGCAACAGGAGAGTCATATGATCACCAAGGGTATCAAGCAGCTGTGTGCAGAAGCCGAGGCACTCGTTGAAACGTGGACCGTCGATCAAGCCCATGCCCATCTTGACGATGATGATGTCGTTTTCGTGGACATACGGGATATCAGAGAGCTTTGGCGTGAAGGCGCGATTCCCGGTGCGGTGCACGCCCCGCGAGGCATGCTCGAGTTCTGGGTGGATCCCGAAAGCCCTTACGCCCGGGATGTCTTTCAGACCGGCAAGCGCTTTATGTTTTTCTGCGCCGGGGGATTGCGCTCAGCCTTGGCGGCCAGAGCCATGCAGGAAATGGGCCTGACACCGGTCTGCCATATGGAAGGCGGTTACAGCGCGTGGAAGAAAAAGAGCTATCCGATGGAGGCCAAAGAAAAAAAATAGCGCCGGGCGTTGTCTCAAAGACGGTGTAGCCTCCCCCGTTCGACCAGATCGAGCCAGGTGGCTTCATCAATGTTGCTGCCGCACAGGATAGCTGCCACGCGCTGGCCGGTGAGTTGGCCTTTGAGCGGGCCGGCGAGCGCTGCGAGCACAGCGGCGCCCGCTGCTTCCAGGGTGAACTTGAGGCTATCGAAGGCCACGGCCATGCTCTGGCAGAGGGCGTCATCATCGACGAGCACGATTTCGTCCACCACTTTCTGACACACGGCGAAGCTTTCCGGGCAGTGCAGCGGCGCGCCCATGCTGTCAGCAATGGTGTCGACCGAAACTTTCTCCAGCGGCTTGCCCAGTTTCAGGCTCTCGCTCATGCCGGCCGCACCGACAGGCTCAACCCCGATGACGCGCACCGACGGCTGCACGGCTTTGACTGCTGAGCCAACGCCGGAAATCAGCCCCCCACCACCGACAGCAACAATCACCGTGTCAAGTTCGGCGACCGATTCGGCGATTTCGAGTCCCAAGGTCGCAGTGCCCTGCATGGTCCGAATGCCTTCAAAGGGATGGATGATGCTTCGGTTCTCTTCGGAGGCGATCTTTTCCATGGTCGGGAAACCGAGAGACATATCGTCGACCAGAACCACTTCGGCACCAAAAGCGCGGCACTTGGAAACTCTGGCTGGGTTTGCACCTTTATGCATAACGACTTTGGCCGAAACGCCCAGTACCTGGGCGGCATAGGCGACCGCAATGGCGTGGTTACCGGCACTGACTGCGGTCACGCCCTTGTTTGGTTCGGCCTCAGAACGGGTCAGAATATTGTTGATCGCTCCACGGGCTTTGAAGCTTCCGGTCTTCTGCAGAAACTCAAGTTTAAGATGGAGTTCTCCGTCACCGATCCGATCATGGGTCCAGGGGTCCTGCCAGTAAAAGATCGGTGTCCGGCTCACATAGGGCTGGATTCTGCGGGCAGTTGCCCGGATGTCTTCAAGATCAAGTGTGGCGTTCATGATATTTCATCCATCACTGGGTTGCTCCGTCTACCAGGTGCCGACCGCTCAGGGTGATCACGAGGTGAAATCTCCTGCCAGTACTTTCTGGAGTTTCTCTAGCTCGATGTTGCCGCCGCACACAATGATAGCGACTCGTTTGCCGGCGTATCGTTGGCAGGACTTACGGTAGGCGGCGATGGCGACTCCGGCGGCACCTTCGATGGCCATTCGGTGTTCAGACAGGAAGAAGGTCATGGCATCAGCGATCTCATTCTCACTGACATCGACCCAGTGGTCCACGAAACTCGTACAGAGCTCAAAAGTGACCGCACCGTCTTCAACACCGCCGGCCGTGCCGTCAGACAAGGTCGCGCTGCTGGACAAATCCAGGATCCGTCCCGCCTGAACCGAGCGCATCATGACGGCCGAATTCTCCGCCGCACAACCGACGATCTGGACCTCAGGTCGGGTCGCCTTGAGGTAGGTCGCAATTCCTGAGATCAGGCCGCCTCCGCCTACAGCAACGAATACTGCATCGAGATCATCTATCTGGCGTTCCAGCTCCACCGCAATGGTGCCCTGGCCCGCCACCACCTCGATGTCGTTGTAGGGTGAGATGAACGTCATGCCGTCCCGCTCCGCCTGACGAAACGCTTCCGCGTCTGTGTCCACCACATCGGTACCGTAGTAGGTCAGGGTACCGCCCAGCTGCTCGATGTTCCGGGCTTTGCCCGGCGAGACGTTGGTCGGAACGAACACCGTGCCGGCCTGGCCCAGGGTGCCCAGCGCATAGGCGACACCGGCACCGTGATTGCCGGATGACGAGGTCACGATGCCGCGTTTTCTGTCCGCCGCGGAGAGCGAGAGAATCTTGTTGAAGGCACCGCGCAGCTTGAAAGAGCCGCTGTACTGGAGGTTCTCCAGCTTGCAGTACACTGATCCACCGGACAGTCTGCTGAGGGCCGGTGAGAACTCGAGATAGGTCTCCCGAATATGGCCACGTATCCGGGATTCCGCCTCATTGACGCGGTCGGCGAGTGCGTGAAGATCGTTGTTCACAGGCTCAACCACCGGATTTCCTCGCCAAAAAGCTCATGCAGCCGGTTGGCAGTGGGACGGTACCGTAGGCGGTCGACAGACTGACCTCGAAGCCCAGAGTCTGCAGTTCTTCCCGGAGGTCATCCGGGTCGATCAGGCGCAGCCTGTGTGTCTCATCGTGACGCTCGTAGAGACCATCCTGTTCGACAAAGCTGTGGATCATTCGAGTCAAAGTAGTGCCCGAGGCATCGGTGGCCGTTTCAACCAGCACTACCCAGCCGTCGTCTCTGTGAAAATGTCGTCCCGTTGTGTCGGCCCGGTCCGGGGTTGCCACATCGAAGAGAAGAAGTCCGCCGGCTGGAAGCGCAGCACAGACCCTCCTCAGAACACAGCTCAGGGCTGATGCATCGTTTTCCGGGTCGAAAAGATAATTGAAACATTCGCCGATCGCAGTTACAGCGATGGACTGTACGATCTTTGCATCGAATAGGGATTCCTGGCGAAAACCGCCGTCAGGAGCACGCTGCCGGGCAAGGGACAGCATCGCGGCCGACTGATCGATCCCTTCGACACGGTAACCGAATTCGCTGAGTCTCCCCGCCAGTACACCGCTGCCGCAGCCCAGATCGGTGACTGTATCCCGCTGCCCGCCGTCATCGCCCAGCGTTGCTATCAGAACGTCCGCAGCTGCATCTGCGACCTGTGCAAAGCCGCTGTCGTGGATATGACTGAGTGCGTACCCGTAATATTCCGGACAGGTGGGGGCCGGCATGATCGGCTTAGCCCCAGCGCTCACTGACCCTGACGAAGGTGCGTTCCTCTTCAACGTGCTGGCTCATGTCACCGGTCTGGTAAATAAAGGTACGACCCTTCACGCTGGTAAAGCCGCCCGGTGCCCCCTTGCTGTCTAGGGCAACGATGTTCATGCCTGAGACATACGGTCCACCCAGATCGGTCAGGTCCTGCATTGCGCGGATTCCCGCTTCTTGGACCGATGCGCCCGTCTTGAGGTAGAAGACCACGCTATGTGCGCTGGCACTGCGGATCGCCATCTCACCCATGCCAGTACAGCCGGCCGCGCCATATCGGTTGTCCGCATAATTCCCCGCGCCGATGATAGGTGAGTCACCGACCCTGCCAGGATATTTCCAGGCCCAGCCGCTGGTGCTCACTCCGGTACAGAGATTGCCGCGGTTGTCTCTGGCCAGAACGTTGACCGTACCACCAGTTTTTTCCGGGTCTGTTGCCAGCCGCACCCATTGATGCAGATCCGAGCGTGAGGCAAGTCCCGAAAATGTTTCAGGCGACATGTCCTCTTTGAGCCGCTCTTCCCGCAGGTCGGAGATCTCTTCTGTCACCATCCGGGCCTGATGTTCGAATCCCATCTCTTGCGCAAATCGCTCGGCTCCGGTGCCTGCGAGCAGCACATGCGGCAGCACGTCTTTGACCTTCCGGGCGATTGATATGGCTTCACGGTACCCACTCATGGCGGCGACGGCGCCTGTCTCAAGAGTCGATCCATCCATGATGCTGGCGTCCAGCTGAAGTTCACCGAGCAGGTTGGGATAGCTGTTAAATCCCACCGTGTGGTCTTCCGGGTTGTCTTCGACCAGCCGTATGGTGGCCTCGACCGCATCCATTGCGGAGCCGCCATTCCTGAGAATGTCCATTCCGCGTTCGATGCCGACTTCAGCATTGGTGCTGCCAACGATGATCATCGAAATTTACCTTGCGGTTACCCGATCAGGCAGGGCTCTGCTGACCTGGGGTCATTCCGTGAAGTCAACGCCAAGATGAAATACGCAGTCACCCCGCTCGACCCGGCCAGGAATCCGTTTGCAGACTACCAGCCCGTCGGCGCCGAAGTGAACTTCAGAAGGTGCTTGCCACGGGGTTTCGGGGTAATGCACCAGGCCAGCGAGATCTCCTTTACGGACTTCATCGCCGAGTTCGGCAACGGGTTCAAACAGGCCGACATCCAGAGCGTAGGTAAAATAGTCGTAACTGGGTGCATGCACCATTCGGGTCGGTGTCTCTGCAGGTTCGGCCATCTCTTTTTTCAGTATTTCAAGTTCCTGCAGGACCCGCAGCACGCCATTGAAGCAGTGTTTCAGGCAATCGGGCGTCACGGTGCCACTGCCACCCATCTCGGTCCCGAAACTCAGCATGTTTTGGCGCGCTGCACCATCATTGCTGCCGCCACCACCGGCGTGCCGGCCGGGCATGAAGATGCTGTAGGGCGCACCGAAGACTCTCATCAGCTCCCGTACGCGTGCAGCTTCGGAATCAGTGCCTGCCGAGCCTATGGCGCTGGGCAGGTAGTGCAGTGAGGAACCCCCGCTGTGCAGGTCCAGACCGTAATCCGCCATTTCCATCAGAATGGTCTCGATGTAATAGGCGATCTGCATGGTTGGTGCCCCATCGGGATCTCCCGGATACACCCGGTTCAGATTGAGATCATCGATAGGTGAGGTGCGCAGACCGGCTTTTGCAGCCGGAAAGTTGGCCATCGGAAGGATGATCAGTCGCCCGTTGATATCTTCCGGTTCGAGCAGGCGAATCAGCTTCGTCAGAGCAACCTGACCTTCATACTCATCGCCATGCGTACCGGACATCAGCAATACGGTGGGTCCTTCCCCGTTGTTGATGCATACGATTGGGATCGGTAGCCAGCCGTAAGCCGAACGATGTACCGAATGAGGCAGGCGCACGTAGTCACAGTGTTTGCCTGGCGCATCGAAATCCAAGGGTGTTGAAAGTCGAGATGGTTTATCCGTCATGATCAAGTCCTTAAGCTACAGCGGGGTTACGGCTGTCTCGATTGAGTCAGCCCGGCGAATGAACGCCGTGATTGAGCAGTGTAGATCGCGAGCGCCATGATTGCCACAGCAGCACTCGTTAACTGAAAGACCGCGGCATAGTCCAACCAGCCGAGCGCCAGGCCGGTGACCACGGGGCCGATCACCTTGCCGGCGTTACGCATCGTCCCCAGAAAGCCCATACCGGCACCCAGAAACGGCGACGGTATTCTGTCGCTGACAAGCGCTATCGTTGAGGGGAAGACCAGGCCCATACCAGCACCCATGGCAACTGCGATCAACAGCAGATGAGTGCCACTAATGGCGAGCGGCAACAGGCCCAGCGCCGGAGCGATCAGCAGCAATCCTAACGGGATGACGCGAAGGTATCCGAGCCGGTCACCGAGTCGTCCGCCGAGCGGGCGGATCAGAAGGTGCGCACCCTCCTGTACGCTGAAGAACAGTCCCACCATAACCAGGTCGAAGCCGGCAACGTACAGAGCATACAGCGGCAGAAAGGCTTTGATGCTGTAGGTGGCGAGATAAACCAGCATGTCGAGCAGGCCAGCCAGCCACAGTGCTGTACACGACAGGGCTGCCCGGAAGGCGGTCCGGGCCTGATTCAGTATTCGGGGAGCTCGGCTCTGCTGTCCTTGGTCCTGACGGGAGCTGAGCATCAGCACCGGCAAAAACGCGAGGCAGCTGGTTAATCCGATGATCGTAAAGACAGTCGATGGATCGAGCCAGGTCAGCAGCCAGGCCGCCGCAGTGGGCGCGATGAGGTAGCCTGCGCTGCGGGCCATACCGAACCAGCCCAGCCGTTCTGCGGTCCGCGAAACGGCCATCTCGGCAACATACGCCAGGCTGACTGGTCCAAAAATCGCGGTGGCGAGACCGTGTACCAGCCGCAGGACGAAGAGCTGCTGAGGTGTCTCCACCAGCCCATAGAGAAAGGGAATCCCGGTAAAGAGGGACAGACCGATCAGAAGCCACAGCTTTCTGCCCCAACGGTCGGAAAGCAGCCCAAACAGCGGCTTGAGGATCATTCCTGTCAAGGTGGAAACCGAAACGATGGCACCGACGAGAAATTCACCCGCCCCGATCGACGCCGCGAAAAGCGGCATCAACGGCGTTTTCCCGACCTGATAGGCCGTCCGGACGATCAGGTCAGCGCCGGTGATCCGCCAGAGGTCGGCTGGCACATACCGCCGCACGCTGTTCAGGCGCCGACGGTTGAGATGCCCGCAGTATCCAATTTTGAATTCAATGCTGCGATCGGACCAGAGACGAGCTTGTCCAGTTTAACGATCAGTTTGTCCACCTGGGTGCAGGTGTTCTTCGCAATTTCTCGTGTCTGATCTGTCGGGGCAAAGTCAGCAATCGCAACCACCGATATCAAATCCGCCAGCGTGTCATCCAGCCCGGCCATGTGTCTCAGAATATCGCGGGGGGTCTCCCGGTGGATATTCACGAGCGTACCCTCGATGGCTCCCAGTCTGGATACCAGTGATTCCGCCTGTCGAGCCAGAGCGCGGCTCCGCTTCGGCAGGCGGGCTGGTAGTTCACCCAGCTGCATCTTCATCCGGCGAATCCGGTTGACGTTGGTCCGCAGCTCCGAGAGTTTTGCGGTCAGATCCTGCAGCATCGCAAACTGTTCGTCGAATTCGGTCTGGCTCGTCTCTACACGGGGGTCTTTGAGCACTTCGAATGACTCGGCGTGGTCGACGTTTCCACAGGTGAGACGAACACTGTAGTGTCCCGGGGGTGCAGCCGGTCCACCACCTTTGCTGAAAATGTCCGATTTGGCAAGCGGCTCATAGGGACGGCTCGCAAGATCAGGGTCCAGAATTTCCGGACTCGGATAGCGTAGGTTCCATACAAAGCGGTTCATGCCCTTATGACGGGTAAGACGTTTGTTGGGGTTCTTCTGCTCGTCACTGGAGAAACAGATGATCTCCTGACCCTTGGCATCCCGGACTGACAGTTTGATCGTTTCTTCGGCTGCTTTGTCCAGCCAGTAATAGATGATTGCCCCGTCTGGCGGGTTTTCACCCGCATCCAGATGGCGCCGCTCTACCGTTCCGTCGGGCATCTCGACCGGGTAGGTGGTACCTGGAAGTCCGAAGGCCGGGCCATAGGCTTTTCCATCACCGGTAAATATCATGCCCGATGCCCATTGCAGTTTTAAGCGGTGTGTTGGACGCGGCTTGAACAATACCAGTTCGCCCTTTTTGCGTTTGTTCGCCGATATGTTCCGCAATGGAGTGATGTCGTCCAGAACCCAGAACGAGCGGCCGTGTGTGGCGGCCACCAGGTCGGCGTCCTTGATCTTCAGGTCGTACACCGGTGAGACCGGAATCCCGCCGGCCATACGGGTCCAATTGCGGCCGTCATTGAGCGTATAGAAGATTCCGGTTTCGGTACCGGCAAACAGCAGCCCCGCCCTGACTGGGTCGGCACGAAGCACCCGGGTGATTTCGCCCTTGGGAAAATCGCCGTTGATCGACTCCCAATTTTTACCGCCATCTGTCGAACGGAAAAGGTAGGGATCGTAATCGTCTAGTTTGTAGCGGGTGGCGGTCAGGTAAATGGTGTCGGCATCGTGGGCCGATATCTCGACCGTGCCGACGTAGGCGAGTTCCGGCATCGTCTTTGGGGTTACATTCTGCCAACTCTTTCCGTCATTACGGCTGACGTGGACCAGCCCGTCATCGGTACCGGCCCACAGCTCGCCGGGCCGGTGCGGTGATTCGGCGAAGGTAGCCAGTGACGCATAAGCCTCGGCCGAGGCACCGTCTCCGGTCAGCGGTCCTCCGGAAACGCCCAATTTTTCGCTGTCGTTGCGACTGAGATCCGGGCTTATGGCATCCCAGCTCTGGCCTTCGTTGCGGGTCCTGAAAAGGTGACTGCCACCGGCGTACAGCGTGTTTGAGTCGTGCGGTGAAAAGACAATGGGAAATGTCCAGGCAAAGCGGTATTTCAGATCTCGCTGTGCGACACCGGTCTGCTGCTCCGGCCAGACGTTGACCAGGCGCGCTTGACGGGTCCGGTGATCATAGCGCTGCAGAGCACCGTTGCCACCTGGAGACGATCCGACACAGCCCACATAGACAATGTTCGGGTCTTCAGGATGAACGGTGATAAAGCCACTTTCACCCGTTCCAGGTATGGTGCAGTCCCCCATGGTGATCACGCCCCATTCGGCTGCATTAGGAACACTGATTGAGGTGTTGTCCTGCTGGGTGCCATAGACCCGGTAGGGGAACTGATTGTCTATGTCCATACGGTAAATCTGAGCGGTCGGCTGGTTGTAAATGGTCGACCAGGTTTCTCCGCCGTTAAAGCTTACGTTGGCCCCGCCGTCATTGCCCTGCACCATGCGCTGGTTGTTCTGTGAATCGATCCACAGGTCATGGTTGTCGCCATGGGGTGTGGTGACTTCGTGGAAATTACTGCCACCGTCAGTCGACTTCCACATCTGGAAGTTGGTCACGTAGACCGTGTCCGGGTGGGTGGTGTCCGCAAACACGTGGGTGTAGTACCAGGGCCGGTGCAGCAGATCGCGGTTCGGGGATACCAGTTTCCACGAATCGCCGCAGTCGTCAGACCGGTACAGCCCGGCTTTTTCGCACTCGATCAGCGCCCAGACGCGGTTTGACTGGGCTGGTGAAACACTCACACCGATTTTGCCCAACAGGCCGTCGGGAAAACCCGGGCAGGCAGTGAGGTCGGTCCACGTGTCGCCGCCATCGGTCGAGCGAAAGAGCCCGCTGCCCGGTCCACCGCTGGACAGGTCCCAAAAGTTGCGGTGCGCTTCCCAGGTCGAGGCAAAAAGAATCCGGGGATTATTCGGATCCATCGAGATGTCAATCGCGCCCGCCTTGTCTCCTTGGTCCAGGATCAGCTCCCAGTTTTGGCCGCCGTCTGTCGAGCGGTATACGCCCCTTTCGGGGTTGGGTCCGAAGGCGTGACCCATGGCAGCAACATAAACAACGTCGGGGTCTTCGGGGTGTATCCGGATCTCACCGATGTGTCGGGTGTCTTCCAGTCCAATGTGTGTCCATGTTCGACCTGCATCGGTGGATCGGTAGACCCCGTCACCGTAAGAGACGTCTACCCGAATCGTGGTCTCTCCGGTACCGGCATAGATAACATTGGGGTCGCTTTCGGACACGGCCAGCGCACCGATCGTTGCGCTGGTCAGATAACCGTCAGAGACACACTCCCAGTAGGTGCCCCCGTCGGTCGTTTTCCATATGCCCCCGGCGCAGGCCCCGAAGTAAAACGTCATCTGATCTGTTGGGTCTCCAGCCACGGCGACCACCCGCCCCCCGCGGGGTGGTCCTATGCATCGCCACTTCAATTTGCCGGTTACATCATCGGTCTTTAAGGAATTCTTTGTTGTCATCACGTTTCTCGTTTGCTGGTCAATTCATAAAATCGGGTTTGATTCACTGCCGGGAAAAAGCCGCTAGCCACTTTATTTATCATAGTTTACGGTCCCCAGACCAGATGATCCCGAACAGCTGGCTTTGGAGATTAACCATAATCGTGTTTGAATCCTGCCGAAATCTGCTGAGGAGAAAGTGGTTAATCGTCGCAAATCCGGATGTAAGTGGTTTAATATGGGCCAGTTCTGAGGTGCACCAGCTTCTCTTCGGCACAGGAGTTCCAGCTTATGCCGCCCGAAAATTCTGCGGATGTCGTTTTGTCCGTCAATAACATCATAACCCGGTTCAACACTGCGGAAGGGACCGTTCACGCGGTAAACGGCGTGAGTTTCGATGTGCATGAAGGAGAGCTTCTCGGAGTGGTCGGAGAGAGTGGGTGTGGCAAGAGTGTGACCATGATGTCGCTGGTCAAGCTGATACCGATGCCGCCGGCCAGAATCGTGGAAGGTTCTGCTTTGTTCGAGGACAAAGACCTTATCCAGATGGACCTGGAAGCTCTGCAAGATATCCGCGGAGCAAAGATCGGATTCATCTTTCAGGATCCGATGACATCGCTCAACCCGGTGCTGACCGTTGGCTATCAGCTGACAGAAGCCTTGCGGCTGCACATGGGTCTGTCCAATAAAGCAGCGCGGGCTCGCGCCGTTGAAATTCTGGAGCTGGTCGGAATACCCCAGGCGGAAAAGCGTCTCTCCGATTATCCCCACCAGTTCTCCGGGGGTATGCGGCAACGAGTGATGATTGCAATCGCTCTGTCCTGTGACCCCAAGGTCTTGATTGCTGATGAGCCGACCACTGCGTTGGACGTGACCATCCAGGCGCAGATCCTCGACCTGGTTAAACGCCTGCGCAAAGAACTGGGTATGGCAATCGTCTGGGTAACTCACGATCTTGGCGTGGTCGCAAGTCTTGCTGACCGGGTCATGGTGATGTACAGCGGGTTTGTCGTGGAAAGAGCAGATGTCAAGAAGCTCTATGCTGAACCTAAGCACCCCTATACTAAGGCGTTGCTCGAGACCTTACCGGAGATGGAAGGGGACCGTGCCACACGGCTGTCATCGATTGAGGGTCAGCCGCCTGATCAACTGCAGGCGCCGACGTCGTGTCCGTTTGCACCCCGCTGCAGTTTTGCGTTCGACCGGTGTTCCCGGGAAAATCCTTTGTTGAAAACCGTTGCATCGCAGCATGAGGTTGCCTGCTGGTGGGATATTCAGGAGAACCGGCCCCGTGATTTCAACTGAACTGAAGACAGCACGATGACTACAGCAACCTCTAATGCTGAACCCCTGATCCGGGTAGAGAATCTCAAGAAGCATTTCCCGATTACGGCAGGTTTGTTCCGCCGTCAGGTTGGTACCGTCAAGGCTCTTGACGGGATCAGCTTCGATCTAATGCCGCAGGAGACGCTCGGATTAGTTGGTGAAAGTGGGTGCGGGAAGACCACCGCAGGGCGTACCGTGCTCAGTCTTTATCCGGCGACTGAAGGCCAGGTTTTCTTTAATGAGATCGAGTTGACCGCTCTAAAGTCAAATGAGCTGCGAAGGATACGCCAGAAGATGCAGATGATCTTCCAGGATCCGCAGGACAGTCTGAATCCACGGATGACGGTCGGCAGTATTGTGTCGGAACCATTGGTCGAGCACACCAAGCTCAGTGCTGTGGAACGGACCGAACGTGTAGAGGAACTCTTGCAGGCGGTCGGATTGAACCCTCAGTACACAAATCGTTACCCCCACGAGTTCTCCGGTGGACAACGCCAGCGTATCGGTATTGCCAGGGCCCTGGCCTTGAATCCTGAATTCATCATCTGCGATGAACCCATCGCCGCGCTCGATGTATCCATTCAGGCACAGGTGGTCAACCTGCTGGAAGACTTGCAGGAGAAACTCGGTCTGACGTATCTATTTATCAGCCATGATCTCAGTATGATTCGCCATATGGCGAAGCGCGTTGCCGTGATGTATCTTGGCCACATCGTCGAAATCGCCTCATCACAAGAGCTTTATACCAATCCCCAGCACCCCTATACCCGAGCGTTGTTGTCGGCGGTGCCTAGCCACGATCCTGTCCGTGAGGAGAGTCGGGAGCGGATTATTCTGACCGGTGACGTGCCGAGTCCGGCTAATCCCCCCTCAGGTTGCCCGTTCAGAACTCGTTGTTTCATGGCGGAAGCTCGTTGTGCTGATAGCCGCCCCGAGGCAAAAGCGTTGAGTGTGAATCACTCGGTATCCTGTCATCTGATTTGATAAACAGTTCAAAAAATTGGATTTCGAACCGATAAAGTGGAGAATTGCGAGATTCTGGAATACCCAACACTGAAATGGAGTACATTGGGGCTTCAGGAGTGATGGTGTGCTGCGGGAATTCAAGCCGTACGAGTTTTTTGCCAAAGCACACGAGTTTTAAACAATGTGGAGGAAAAGCACATGAAGAAGACGTTTATTTGTAGTGTCGCGCTTGCGGCGGGGCTGGCCATTGCTGGTAGCGCCGTTGCCGCTGAGCGCGGGAGGGACGGTGAGGTCAAATTGATCTACTGGCAGGCACCCTCAACGATGAATCCCTATCTTTCCGGAGGGGGTAAGGAACTAGAGGCCTCCTCAATCGTGATCGAGGCGCTTGCGCGTTACGATCCCGATGGGAACCTTGTGCCCTGGCTAGTCGATGAGATTCCGACTGTCGAAAACGGTGGGGTGTCCGACGATTTGAAGTCCATCACCTGGACGCTGTCGGAAGGTATCACCTGGTCTGACGGTACACCGCTCACATCGGCCGATGTATCGTTCACGTATGACTACTGTACGCACCCGGATACGGGATGTACGCAGTCGAACTACTACAACGACATTGAATCGATTGAAACACCGGATGATCGGACGGTGAAAATCAACTTCACTGTCCCGAAACCGTTTCCTTACGCACCGTTCGTGAGTCAACAGTCTCCGGTAATCCAGAAAGCGCAGTTCGAAAACTGTATCGGTGCTAAAGCCCATGGTTGTACGGATCAGAACTTCTATCCAATCGGAACCGGTGGATTCAAGGTCAAGGACTTCAAACCCAACGATGTGATTATCTTTGAAGCCAATGATAATTACCGTGTCGCCGGAAAGCCTGCATTTCAGACAATAGTATTTAAAGGTGGCGGAGATGCGGTCTCGTCGGCGCGTTCCGTGCTTGAGACGGGTGAGTTTGACTATGCCTGGAATCTGCAGGTCGCTCCTGAAATACTGTCTGAGATGGAAAAGAAAGGCAAAGGCGAAGTCATCAGTGCTTTCGGTACGTATGTTGAACGCCTAATGGTCAACTTCACCAACCCTAATACCCCTGATAATCGGTCCGAGTATATGGACGGAAACAACCCGCATCCTTTTCTCACGGACTATGCGGTACGGCGTGCGCTTTCACTCGCTATAGATCGCCAAATTCTGGTTGATGCAGGATACGGCTCAGCTGGCGTGGTTGCGTGTAACGTTGTTGAAGGTCCGGCGATCTATCGCTCAGACGCCAACGAAGAGTGCAAAACCCAGAACATCGCGGAAGCAAACCGAATTCTCGATGAGGCGGGTTGGGCACGTGGCTCCGATGGCGTTCGAGCCAAGGACGGTGTGAAGATTTCTATTCTCTATCAGACATCGACCAATGCGGTTCGTCAGGACACCCAGGCGTTCATCAAGGAGATGTGGAAGGCCATTGGGGTCGAAACTGAACTGAGAAACATTTCAGCATCCGTGTTTTTCGGCGGTGACCCGGCCAGTCCGGATACCTACCAGAAGTTCTACGCAGACATCGAGATGTATACCAACGGTCCCTCTGGTACCGATCAGGAGACTTACATGGCGGGCTGGACTTGCAGTGAAATGGCTCAAAAGTCCAATACCTGGGGCGGTAATAATATGCCGCGCTGGTGCAACCCGGAATACGACAAACTGTCTGCCAAGATGGCTAAAACGGCAGCTTTGAGTGAGCGTATTAAGCTGGTTAAAACCATGAACGATATGCTGATGCAGGACTACGTAATGATCCCGCTGATCTATCGTGGTTCCGTTTCGGGCCGTGCCAATTCATTGAAAAATGTTTGGATGAACGGCTGGGATGCAGAAACATGGAATATTGCTGATTGGGAACGTCAGTAAGCTAACTCGCTAATTAATCAGATAAAGCAGTTTGCGGGCTTGGTGCCCGCAAACTGCATTCTTTGTTAAGCCTTTCGGCTCTAAAGTTTTGATTCGCTATATCATCAGACGGTTGCTGATCGCCATCCCGACTTTGTTGGTGATCAGTTTCGTCATCTTTGCCATTCTGGATCTTGCGCCGAGCGACCCGACGGGCAACCTGCCTATGACGGTGCCACCTGAGGTCAGGGAAAAAATCCGCCTGTCTCTGGGCCTCGGTGAGCCGATGCATATCCGCTATTACAAGTGGTGTGTTCAGTTTTTTGTCAACGAGCCACTGAATATTCTGCAGCAAACATTAGGTGTCACCATTGGAGACGACGAAAATAGAACTCGCATTCTGTCCTGGGCCACCCGGAGCCCGGTTGTCGATCTGATCATACAGCGGACGCCGCAGACGCTGTGGGTGGTCGGACTCTCCTATGTTGTTGGTACCCTACTAGCGATTCCGATTGGAATTATTCAGGCCTACCGGCAGTATTCCTGGTTCGATCAGATCGGAACGTTCGTCGCCATGATCGGATTTTCTGTGCCTACTTTTTTTACAGGAGTGGTGGCAATTATCATCTTCAGTGTTCAGCTTGAGTGGCTGCCGATGATCTACGACACCACTCTAGAGGTAAATAGTTGGCAGAACTTCGTGCTTCAATTCAAACAGATGATCATGCCGGTAATGGTGCTTGCTCTATGGCAGGCAGCGCAGCTCAGCCGCTTCATGCGCGCTTCAATTCTCGATAACCTAAATCTTGATTACGTGCGGACCGCAAGATCCAAGGGCCGGAACGAACGGGCCGTGTTGTTGATCCATGTATTGCGGAACAGCATGATCCCGGTGATCACACTGATCGCACTAGGTATACCCCATATATTCGGTGGGGCGATTATCACCGAACAGATTTTTCGCGTTAACGGGCTAGGTCAGCTTCTTATTATTGCGATTGAGGGCGCCGATATTCCTACGGTACAAACCCTCACTTTTTTGTTTGCTATTTTGATCGTTCTGTTTAATCTTATTGCAGACGTTCTCTATGGGATTCTCGATCCCCGGATTCGCTATGACTGAAGCAGTTAAGTCTGGTGTCGCCCAAGAACTGAGCACCGAACACCGCTCACTCTGGAGTGATGTCTGGCGCCAGTTCTGTAAGCACAAAGGTGCACTGGTAGGGGTTGTTGTCTTTGTGTTGATCGCACTGACTGTGTTTTTTGGCCCCTATTTTTACGATGTCGATCCCAACGCAATTGATTTCAGGGCGCGTAATCTATCACCGAGTCTTGAACACCCTCTCGGTACTGACAATATCGGTCGTGACACGATGGCAGCCATGCTTGTTGGCGGACAGGTTTCATTGGCGGTGGGCTTTCTGGCGATGCTGATTGCCCTCTTGTTAGGCACACTGATTGGAGTCCTGGCAGGTTTTATAAAGGCACTCGACGGTCCCTTGATGCGCTTGACTGATCTGTTTCTGGCCCTGCCGATATTACCGCTGCTGCTGGTCAGCATCATGCTGTTCAGGGACACCTTGCGTTCGCTCTATGGCCCCGAAAATGGAATCTTCATTCTGATCGTCTTCATGATCGGTATCACCAGCTGGATGCATACCGCCAGGATCGTGCGAGGCGATGTGCTCGGTATCAAGGAGCGCGAATTCGTTCTCGCAGCACACAGCATCGGCGCTAGGCGGCGCAAGATCATATTCAGGCATATTCTGCCGAATGTCCTAAGCCCAATTATGGTCGCAGCAACGCTCGGGATTGCCAACGCTATTATTACCGAGTCGGCGCTGTCGTTTTTGGGGCTTGGCTTCCCGCCAGATTTCCCCACTTGGGGCCGGTTGCTCTACGACGGCACTAAATTCATTCAGATCACACCTTCGCGGGTGATCTGGCCCGGTCTTTTTATCGCCCTGACAGTGCTGAG